>NZ_JBYSYZ010000012.1:0-177974 GCF_058783925.1 Pseudomonas sp. FW305-70 | reverse complement strand
GGCGGTGTGTCAGTCGACTGATTTTTGACTGACACACCGCCTTCGCGAGCAAGCCCGCTCCCACATTTGATGTATGTTGGCTGTTATTGCGTGGTGGCCTTGAGGCCGGTTAGCAGCAACCGCTGATACAAATCCTCCTTCAGTCCTTCAGGATTGGCCAGCTGCATGCGCTCCAGATGCTCCGGGAACGCTGTTGCTTCCGGCGCATCCAGCGCTGCCTTGCCCAACTCCAGCACCTCGCTCAGCTTGAACTTGCTCTTGAGCCAGTTCAGCGCCCGCAACACATCTCGCTCGACCTCGGTGAAATCACAGCCCAGCGGATACTCCGGAAAAAGCCGCGGATGCCGCGCCTGGATCTCCTGCAACCGCTGCGGAGTGTTATCGGTAAAGCGCGGCTCGAGTCGGAAGTCCTTGGGCAGTTTGCCGACCTTCTGCGCCTGTTCAATCAATCCCGACTGAAAACGCGAGTCGCTGATATTGAGCAAAGCCTCGATCACTGCCGCATCGGTTTTGCCACGAAGATCGGCGATGCCATATTCGGTGACCACCATGTCCCGCAAGTGCCGGGGAATCGTGCAGTGGCCATACTCCCAAACGATGTTCGAGCTGACGTCGCCGCCAGACTCACGCCAGCTGCGCAGCAGCAACACCGAGCGCGCGCCTTGCAGCGCATGCCCTTGAACCACGAAGTTGTATTGCCCGCCTACACCGCTGAGTACGCGCCCATCTTCCAATTGATCCGCCACCGCGGCACCAAGCAAGGTCACGGTGAACGCGGTGTTGATGAACCGCGCATCCAGGCGCTGCAAGCGCTTGAGTTCTTCCTGCCCGTAAAGCTCGTTGATGTAGCTGATGCGGGTCATGTTGAATTCGAGCCGCTTGTTTTGTGGCAATTCGCGCAAGCGTTCGTAGTAGCTGCGCGGACCGAGGAAGAAACCGCCGTGCACCGAGATGCCATCGGTTTGCGCAGCCTCGTCGAGGGTGCCGGCATTCGCCTGCTGCTGGGTCGCCACGTCCGGATAAACCTTGCGCCGCACGATTCCGGCATCAGCCAGTACCAACAAGCCATTGACGAACATTTCGCTACAGCCATACAGGCCTTTGGCGAAGGGATCGGCGCCGCCCTCGCGCTCGATCAGTTGCGCCCAGTGGCTGAGGTTTACGTCGGCCAGCAACGCCTTGTAAGCGTCGTTGTCCGCTTGCCGCGCCAGCAGCGCCGCCGTCAGCGCATCGCCCATGGAGCCGATGCCGATCTGCAACGTACCGCCGTCACGCACCAGGGTACTAGCGTGCAGGCCGATGAAATGGTCCTGGCACCCCACCGGCATGTTCGGCGTGGAAAACAGCGTGGTGTGGTCTTTCTCATCGATCAGCAAGTCAAAGGTGTCGATGCCCAGTTCCGCATCGCCGGGCATGTAAGGCAGATCGTCGTGCACCTGGCCGACCATCAGGATGGTTTCTCCGGCGGTGCGGCGCTTGGCGATCATCGGCAACAGGTCGAGGGTGATGTCGGGGTTGCAGCTCAGGCTCAAGCGGTCGGGATGCTCGGCATGGCTGGCCACCAGTTGCGCCACCAGGTTCAACCCGGTGGCATTGATGTCCCGCGCCGCATGGCTGTAGTTGCTGCTGACGTAATCCTGCTGCGCCGTGGCACTGTTGAGCAGGCTGCCGGGCTGCATGAAAAACTGCTGGATGTGGATGTTGCCCGGGAGTTGATCGCGACGCAGGTCGGCGAGGAAATCCAGCTCCGGATAATCGCCGAAAACCCGTTCGATAAAGGGTTCGAGGAAGCGCTTTTGCAATCCGTCGCCCAAGGGCGGGCGGCCCAGACACAACGCGGTGTAGATCGTCAGCCGCCGCTCGGGCAACTGTGCGATTCGTCGATACAACGCGTTGACGAAGTGATTGGGTTTGCCCAACCCCAGAGGCAAGCCCATGTGGATATGCGCCGGCAACCTTGCCAGGACGTCATCGACTGCCTGTTCGATAGAGCACAGCTGAACCATCGGATCCTCCCTCACGTTCCATGACTTGAGTTTGGACCGAGATTGCCGGGTCTTTGCTGCAATGAACAACCTGTATCGGCCAACCGCCCGACACAAATACCTTGTAGGAGCGAGCTCGCTCGCGATGGTCGTCAACGATAACGCGGCGAGCCTGACGCCCCACGGCGCCTTCGAATTCATCGCGAGCACGCTCGCTCCTACAGGGATTGAGGGCACAAAAAAACCGTCCGAAGACGGTTTTTTGCGGAAGATCTGGCGCTTACTTCAAGCCGGACATCTTTTGGATGGCGCCTTTGAGTTCGGCGTCTGCACAATCGGCGCAGGTGCCTTTTGGCGGCATCGCGTTGATACCGGAGATCGCTTTGGCAAGCAGGCCGTCAATACCACCTTCTTTCTTGGCGCGCTCGCCCCAAGCGGCAGCATCACCGACTTTCGGTGCGCCCAACAGGCCTGAACCGTGGCAAGCGTTGCAATGTTTTGCAATCACTTCATCCGGGGTTTTTGCACCACCACCGCCGCCGGCGGAAGCGGCCACTTCCATGCCCTTGCACTCTTTACCCTGAACACAGACCTGGCCGACTGGCTCAAGGCGTTTGGCGATATCGTCGTTGGTCGCAGCCTGAGCGCTGACACTGACAGCCCATAGGGCCAATACGGTTGCTGGTGCAGCCAGCATTTTCATAATTAGGTTCACGCGTTCACCCTCAATGGTGGCTAGTCACGCCTACGGCCACGGTTCGCAGGCGGGCGCAAGTATAGCGGTAAGCCCGTCGCACTGAAACAACCCCAAAGTCGCAAGGGTCTTAGGCGGCGGCGGAAAAACGGCCCGGGCGCCTCTGCAATGCTGGCAGGACGCCTCTTTTCTTAGAAATTCGCCGGCGTGGCTGCGCTGATTAGTCGCGCAGGCGCATCGAACGGATTCCGGAAACGGTGTGGCTTGGTACTTTCAAAGTAGTAGCTATCACCGGCTTCGAGGACAAAAGTTTCGAGACCGACCACCAGTTCCAGTTTTCCTTCGACCAGGATGCCGGTTTCCTCGCCCTCATGGGTGAGCATCTCGTCACCGGTGTCGGCACCTGGCGGATAGATTTCATTGAGGAACGCGATAGCCCGGCTCGGGTGGGCCCGGCCGACCAGTTTCATGGTCACGGCGCCATCGGAAATATCGATCAGCTCGTTGGCCTTGTAGACGATCTGGGTCGGCTTTTCCTGCAGGATTTCTTCGGAAAAGAACTCGACCATGGACATGGGAATCCCGCCCAACACCTTGCGCAACGAACTGATCGAAGGGCTCACGCTGTTCTTTTCGATCATCGAAATGGTGCTGTTGGTGACACCCGCCCGTTTGGCGAGCTCACGCTGGGAAAGGCCTTTGAGCCTACGGATGGATTGCAGTCGTTCACCGACGTCCAAAGCTTGCGCCTCCAGGATTCAAAATTGTTGGAATAGTGGACGTTATCATGGCGACAGCGTTCAGTATTTACAACACCTTGACCTGAATCCTGCTCAGCGAGGCGACTTCCGGTCTGGAGCCTTGCGCACTAAGCCCCGGAATAGAGCAGTGGCACCCGGCGCAGGTTGCAGAAAATCTGGTACGGAATCGTACCAGCAGCCATGGCCACGTCGCTGGCGAGGATGTTTTTGCCCCACAACTCGACGGTCGAACCGAGACCGGCCTGCGGCACATCGGTCAGGTCGATGCAGAGCATGTCCATCGACACCCGGCCGATCAACTGGCTGCGCTGCCCGGCAACCAGCACCGGGGTGCCGGTCGGTGCCAGACGCGGGTAGCCGTCGGCGTAACCCATGGCCACCACACCAATGCGCATCGGTTTAGGCGTGATGAATTTGGCGCCGTAACCGACTGGCTCGCCAGCCGGCAGTTCGCGGACACTGATGACTTTCGATTCCAGGGTCATCACGGGTTGCAGGCGTGAGGCAACTTCATTGGCCTCTTCGAACGGCGTGGCGCCATAGAGCATGATGCCGGGACGTACCCAATCGCTCGGAATCTGTGGCCAACCGAGCACCGCCGGCGAGTTGCGCAGGCTGACCTCGGCGGACAAGCCCTTGCGCGCCGCTTCAAATACCGCCACCTGATCGGCACTGGCCTGTTCGTGCAGTTCATCGGCACGCGCAAAGTGGCTCATCAGCACGACCTTCGCGACCTTGCCGCTGGCCAGCAGCCGTTGATAGGCCGCCTGATAATCCGCCGGATGCAGCCCCACACGGTGCATGCCCGAATCGAGCTTCAGCCACACGGTGATCGGCCTGCTCAACGCGGCTTTCTCGATGGCTTCGAGTTGCCACAGCGAATGCACCACGCACCAGAAATCATGCTCGACGATCAGCGCCAGTTCATCGGCTTCGAAAAAACCTTCCAGCAGCAGGACAGGTGCACGAATGCCCGCCGCCCGCAGTTCCAGCGCCTCTTCGATGCAGGCCACGGCAAACCCGTCCGCCTCGGCTCCCAGCGCCTGGGCGCAACGCACCGCGCCATGGCCATAGGCATCGGCCTTGATCACCGCGAGGGCTTTGGCCCCCGTCAGTTCACGGGCGATTCGGTAGTTGTGACGCAGGGCTTGAAGGTCGATCAGGGCACGGGCAGGACGCATGGCGGCACACTTCTGGTCGGGTTATCGGGAAGAAAAACCGGCGCTGGCTGACAGCGTGAACCGCCAACAGCACCGGGAGAGGGATCTGTCTGAAAGCTTATGGCAGAGCGGCTACAACCGACAGCTCGACCAGGATTTCCGGTTCGCAAAGTTTCGACTCAACGGTGGCACGGGCCGGGGCGACGCCTTTTGGCAGCCAGTTGTCCCACACCGCGTTCATGCCTTCGAAGTGCGCATCGATGTCTTTCAGGTAAATCGTCACCGACAGCAGGTTGTGCTTGTCGGTGCCGGCCAGATCGAGCAAACGCTCGATGTTGGCGAGGGTTTCACGGGTCTGCTGTTCAATCCCGGCGTTCATGTCGTCGCCTACCTGTCCGGCCAGGTAAACCGTGCCGTTATGGGTGACGATCTGACTCATGCGCTCATTGGTGAGCTGGCGCTGGACTGACATGCTTTGCAGACTCCTGGGTTTTGTTGCCATAACGGGAAATATCGAGGCCTTCGGCGCTGATCTGCGGCTTTTTCTTCGCCATCAGGTCGGCCAGCAAACGGCCGGAACCGCAAGCCATGGTCCAGCCGAGTGTGCCGTGACCGGTGTTCAGGAACAGGTTCTTGAACGGGGTGGCGCCAACGATCGGCGTGCCATCCGGAGTGGTCGGACGCAGGCCGGTCCAGAAATCGGCTTGGGCCAGATCGCCGCCCTGAGGATAAAGGTCGTTGACGATCATCTCCAGGGTTTCGCGGCGACGCGGGTTCAGCGACAGGTCAAAACCGGCAATCTCGGCCATGCCGCCGACGCGGATGCGGTTGTCGAAACGGGTGATCGCGACCTTGTAGGTCTCGTCGAGAATGGTCGAGGTCGGGGCCATCGCCGAGTTGGTGATCGGCACAGTCAGGGAGTAGCCCTTGAGCGGGTACACCGGCGCCTTGATCCCCAGCGGCTTGAGCAGTTGTGGCGAGTAGCTGCCGAGGGCCAGCACGTAGCGGTCGGCGGTTTCCAGCTTGCCGTCGATCCACACGCCATTGATGCGGTCACCGGCGAAGTCGAGGCGCTGAATGTCCTGGCCGAAACGGAATTGCACACCGAGGTTCGCGGCCATCTCGGCAAGCTTGGTGGTGAACATCTGGCAGTCGCCAGTCTGGTCGTTCGGCAGGCGCAGGGCACCGGCGAGGATGTCCGTAACACTTGCCAGCGCCGGCTCAACGCGGGCAATACCGTCGCGGTCGAGCAGTTCGAACGGCACGCCGGACTCTTTCAGCACGGCGATGTCTTTCGCGGCGCCGTCCAGTTGAGCCTGGGTGCGGAACAGTTGGGTGGTGCCGAGGCTGCGGCCTTCGTAGGCGATGCCGGTTTCGGCACGCAGTTCATCGAGGCAGTCACGGCTGTACTCGGACAGACGGACCATGCGCTCCTTGTTCACCGCGTAACGGCTGGCAGTGCAGTTGCGCAGCATCTGTGCCATCCACAGGTACTGGTCGATGTCGGCAGTGGCCTTGATTGCCAGGGGCGCGTGGCGCTGCAACAGCCACTTGATGGCCTTGAGCGGCACACCCGGTGCGGCCCACGGCGAGGCATAACCCGGCGAGACCTGCCCGGCGTTGGCGAAACTGGTCTCCATGGCAGCAGCCGGCTGCCGGTCGACGACCACCACTTCAAACCCGGCACGGGCCAGATAATAAGCACTGGTGGTACCGATGACGCCGCTGCCCAAGACCATGACGCGCATTTTCATATCCCTCATCGCGGCTAACCGCTGACGTTTGTTGTTCAGAGCTTTAGATGCGCGCAGTGTAAAAAAGATTTGCCAGTGCTTTTCACTATATAAGCGCCTATATTTGGCGACAATTCTCGGCAAAAACCCTTTTCACGGAGGCGCATCCCCTATGCGGACCAACACTCAGACCAAACGTGAGCTGGACAAGATCGACCGCAACATCCTGCGGATCCTGCAAGCGGACGGGCGGATTTCCTTTACCGAGCTTGGGGAAAAGGTCGGGCTCTCGACCACGCCCTGTACTGAGCGGGTCCGGCGACTGGAGCGCGAGGGAATCATCATGGGCTACAACGCCAGGCTCAATCCGCAACACCTGAAGGGTAGTCTGCTGGTGTTCGTCGAGATCAGCCTGGATTACAAATCCGGCGATACGTTCGAAGAGTTCCGACGCGCGGTGCTGAAACTGCCCCATGTACTGGAGTGTCATCTGGTGTCAGGGGATTTCGACTACCTGGTGAAGGCGCGGATTTCCGAGATGGCCTCGTACCGCAAATTGCTGGGCGACATCCTGCTCAAGCTGCCCCATGTGCGGGAATCCAAGAGCTATATCGTGATGGAAGAGGTGAAGGAGAGCCTGACCCTGCCGATTCCCGATTGAGATTGGCGGCGTCTGTTCAGCCGCTTTCGCGAGCAAGCCCGCTCCCACAGTTAATCCGTGTCGAACATAAACTTTGTGTTCACTGAAGATCCAATGTGGGAGCGGGCTTGCTCGCGAAGGCAGCGACTCGGTCTATCTAGACCAGCACCTGCCGGGTGCTGGCCATATACTCGAACACCTGTTTCTCCACCCGCGGATGAATCAACTCCACCGGCCCGCGCCCATTGGGGCATGGCAAGGTCTTGGTGGTGCCGAACAACCGGCAAATCAGCGGCCGTTCGTCATACACCGTGCAGCCATTGGGCCCCAGATGCACACAGTTGAGCTCCTCCATGGCGGCATCCTGCTCGGCGCGCGTCTTGCGCGGCAGGCGCGACATTTCTTCCGGCGAGGTGGTCACCGGCCCGCAGCAGTCATGGCAGCCGGGCACGCACTCGAATGAGGGAATCTGTTGGCGCAATGTGCGGATTGTCTGGCTGTTGCAGCTCATTGCAGCGGTGACCCAAAGCGGAATAGAGCGCGATTCTGACGCAAAAGCCCCGATTCAGACAGCACCAGCCGACCAATGTTGCCCGTACGGGAAGGTCCGGCATATGCTCCGTCAAATTTTCTAAACGCAAGAATCAGGAATACGCACATGCCCCCCCGTGCTCAACAGCCTGCTCTGAACCACACTGCGTCCTACTACGCCGCCACCAGCCTGCCGCAGCCCGAACTTCCGGTGCTCAAAGGCGAAGTGCGGGCCGATGTCTGTGTGGTGGGCGGCGGGTTTTCGGGGTTGAACACGGCGCTTGAGCTGGCCGAACGCGGGCTCAGCGTGGTGTTGCTTGAGGCCCACAGAATCGGCTGGGGTGCCAGTGGACGCAATGGCGGGCAGCTGATTCGCGGCGTAGGCCACGGCCTTGATCAGTTCACCAACGTCATCGGTGTCGACGGCGTGCGGCAAATGAAACTCATGGGCCTGGAAGCCGTGGAAATCGTCCGGCAACGGGTCGAGCGTTTCCAGATCCCCTGCGACCTGACCTGGGGTTACTGCGACCTCGCCAACAAGCCCCGCGACCTTGAAGGGTTCGCCGAGGATGTCGAAGAGCTGCGCAGCCTCGGCTATCGCTACGAGACCCGTTTGCTGCAAGCCAACGAGATGCACACCGTGGTCGGCTCCACACGGTACGTCGGCGGCCTGGTCGATATGGGCTCGGGGCACCTGCACCCACTGAACCTGGCCTTGGGCGAAGCGGCGGCGGCGCAACGACTGGGGGTCCGACTGTTCGAGCGGTCGGCCGTGACCCGCATCGACTATGGCCCCGAGGTCAAGGTCCATACCGCCGAGGGCTCGGTGCGCGCCAAGACCCTGGTGCTGGGCTGCAACGCCTACCTCAACAACCTCAACCCGGAACTCAGCGGTAAAGTACTGCCCGCCGGCAGCTACATCATCGCCACCGAACCACTGGGCGAAGAACAGGCCCACGCCCTGCTGCCGCAGAACATGGCGGTCTGTGACCAACGGGTGGCGCTGGACTACTACCGGCTCTCGGCGGACCGGCGCCTGCTGTTTGGCGGCGCCTGCCATTACTCCGGCCGCGACCCGAAAGACATCGCCGCGTACATGCGCCCGAAAATGCTCGAGGTTTTCCCGCAGCTGAGCGCAGTGAAGATCGAGTACCAATGGGGCGGCATGATCGGCATCGGCGCCAATCGCCTGCCGCAGATCGGCCGGCTCAAGGACCAGCCGAATGTGTATTACGCCCAGGCCTATTCCGGTCATGGCGTGAATGCCACGCACCTGGCCGGCAAGCTGCTGGCCGAAGCCATCAGCGGCCAGCACAGCGGCGGCTTCGATCTGTTCGCCCGGGTGCCGCACATCACCTTCCCCGGCGGCAAGCATTTGCGCTCGCCGTTGCTGGCGCTGGGGATGTTGTGGCATCGGCTGAAAGAGTTGGTCTGAAGGATTGTCGGTGTCAGCTCTGACGCCTTCGCGGGCAAGCCCGCTCCCACAGGGTATGACGGTGTTCACAAAATTTGCGCTCACCGCCGGTCCTTGTGGGAGCGGGCTTGCCCGCGATGAGGCCCTGAAGAACACTGCAACATTCAGATCCGCCAGAAAGGCTTCAGCCCCTCCTCCAACGCCTGCTCCCGCGTCAGCCCGACATCCTTGAGCTGATCCGGTGTCAGCGCCAGCAACGCCTTGCGCGTATGCAGCCGACGCCAGAACTGATCCCAACGACTCTGGCCGGACGACGCAGTGTGCATGCCCGCCTCCCGCGCGCCGTTGTTCTGCCCTGTCGCCAGTTCCTGACTGTGTAATGTCAGCCGCACATCGCTCAAACCGTTCATCTTGGGTGCTCCTGTTTACTTGGGTAGCCAGAGGTTCCATGATGCGCGGGCGGGTAAAAGCATTACAGATTCAAAGCGACTGTATTAACTCCATACAGTTTTGCCGATTCCGCCACTGAATCCCGATTTTTCATCTTATCTGTACTGGTTAACCGAACCTTCCCTATCGAGGCTGCACCATGACCCTTTACGTCAACCTGGCCGAACTGCTCGGCACGCGTATCGAACAGGGCTTCTATCGCCCCGGTGACCGGCTGCCCTCGGTACGGGCGCTGAGCGTCGAGCACGGCGTCAGCCTGAGCACGGTGCAGCAGGCCTATCGGGTGCTGGAGGACAGTGGACTGGCCACGCCACGTCCCAAATCCGGGTACTTCGTCCCGGCCAGCCGCGAACTGCCGGATTTGCCGGCAGTCGGCCGCCCGGCCCAACGGCCGGTGGACATCTCCCAATGGGATCAGGTGCTGGAGTTGATTCGCGCCGTGCCGCGCAAAGACGTGGTGCAACTGGGCCGCGGCATGCCGGACATCACCAGTCCAACCATGAAGCCACTGTTGCGCGACCTGGCACGGATCAGCCGGCGGCAGGACATGCCCGGCCTGTATTACGACAACATCCACGGCAACCTCGAACTGCGCGAACAGATCGCCCGCCTGATGCTCGATTCCGGCTGCCAGTTGGGTGCCAGCGACCTGGTAGTGACCACCGGTTGCCACGAAGCGCTGTCCACCAGCATTCGGGCGATCTGCGAACCGGGAGACATTGTGGCGGTGGACTCGCCGAGCTTTCACGGTGCGATGCAAACCCTCAAGGGCCTGGGCATGAAGGCTCTGGAAATCCCCACCGATCCACTGACCGGTATCAGCCTCGAAGCGCTGGAACTGGCCCTGGAGCAGTGGCCGATCAAGGTCATACAGTTGACCCCCAACTGCAACAACCCGCTGGGCTACATCATGCCGGAGTCGCGCAAACGCGCGTTGTTGATGCTTGCGCAGCGGTTTGACGTGGCGATCATCGAGGACGATGTGTATGGCGAACTGGCCTACACCTATCCGCGCCCGCGCACGATCAAGTCCTTCGACGAGGACGGTCGCGTCCTGTTGTGCAGTTCGTTTTCCAAGACCCTGGCACCGGGCCTGCGCATCGGCTGGGTCGCACCCGGCCGCTATCTGGAACGGGTGCTGCACATGAAATACATCAGCACCGGCTCCACCGCGCCGCAACCCCAGATCGCCATCGCCGAGTTTCTCAAGGGCGGCCACTTCGAACCGCATTTGCGGCGGATGCGCACTCAATACCAGCGTAATCGCGACATGATGATCGATTTGGTAACCCGCTACTTCCCGGCCGGCACCCGCGCCAGTCGCCCACAAGGCAGCTTCATGCTGTGGGTCGAACTGCCGGAAGGCTTCGACACCCTGAAACTGAATCGCGCCTTGCACGACCAGGGCGTACAGATTGCCGTGGGCAGTATTTTTTCCGCCTCCGGCAAATACCGCAATTGCCTGCGCATGAACTACGCTGCCAAGCCAACACCGCAGATCGAAGACGCGGTGCGCAAGGTCGGTGCGACAGCGATCAAACTGCTGGCGGAAACCGATCAGCTCAGCGACTGACTTTTATTCTGGATTCAGCGTCCATATGCCTGACTATGCCGCCAAACGGAACGACCCCACGTGAGAGTCAGACAGCCCCTGCTTGCTCTTGTGCTACTCGCCGCGTTCCTGGGCGGTTGCGCCAGCCTCGACGTACAGCGTGTACCGAGCCAGGCGCTGCCGGCTTCAGACTCAGCATTTGGCCGCTCGGTCCAGGCACAGGCCGCGCCTTACAAGGGCCAGTCGGGCTTTCGCCTGCTATCGGACAGCACCGAGGCCTTCACCGCCCGTGCCGAACTGATCCGCAACGCCCAAAGCAGCCTCGATTTGCAGTACTACATCGTGCACGACGGCATCAGCACACGCATGCTGATCGAGGAATTGCTCAAGGCCGCCGACCGGGGCGTGCGGGTGCGGGTACTGCTTGATGACACGACCAGCGATGGCCTGGACCGCGTCATTGCCACCCTCGCCGCGCACCCGCAAATCCAGATCCGAGTGTTCAATCCGCTGAACCTGGGCCGCAGTACGGGGGTGACACGTACCACTGGCCGACTGCTCAACCTGTCGCAACAGCATCGACGCATGCATAACAAGTTGTGGCTGGCGGACAGCAGCATGGCCATCGTCGGCGGGCGAAATCTGGGGGATGAGTATTACGATGCCGAGCCCAACATGAATTTCACTGACATCGACTTGCTCGGTGTCGGCCCGGTTGCCGAGCAACTCGGGCACAGTTTCGACCAATACTGGAACAGCGCCCTGAGCAAGCCGATCGACGAATTCCTGTCGAGCAAACCCACCCTCCACGACCTGGAAAACACCCGCACCCGACTGGAAGAGTCCCTGGCGGAAACCCGCAAGCAGGATCACGCGCTCTACAAACACTTGATGACCTTCGCCACCCATCCGCGCCTGGACATCTGGCGCCGCGAACTGATCTGGGCCTGGAACCAGGCATTGTGGGATGCACCGAGCAAGGTACTGGCCAAGGGCGAGCCCGATCCGCAGTTGCTGCTGACCACGCAATTGGCGCCTGAACTCGACGGCGTCCGCAAAGAGCTGATCATGATTTCGGCTTATTTCGTGCCTGGCCAACCCGGGCTGGTGTACCTGACCGGGCGCGCCGATGCCGGCGTTTCGGTGCGTTTGCTGACCAATTCACTGGAAGCCACGGACGTTCCTGCGGTTCACGGTGGTTACGCGCCCTATCGCAGGGCATTGCTGGAACATGGCGTGAAGCTGTACGAATTGCGTCGCCAACCCGGCGAGGGAGGCGGCAGCGGTAGCGGGCCGCATCTGTTTTCCAGCAGCTCCTATCGCGGCTCCGATTCCAGCCTGCACAGCAAGGCGATGATCTTCGACCAGCAGAAATCCTTTATCGGCTCGTTCAATTTCGACCCGCGGTCAGTGCTGTGGAACACCGAGGTCGGCGTGCTGGTGGACAGCCCGGAATTGGCTGCACGGGTCCGCGAACTGGCGCTGCAGGGCATGGCGCCAGCCCTGAGCTATCAAGTGGAGCTGGAGAACGGTCAGATTGTCTGGAGCACAGAAGACGACGGAAAAATGCACACCCTGACCAAGGAGCCAGGGAGCTGGTGGCGTCGTTTCAATGCCTGGCTGAGCAACACGGTTGGGCTGGAGCGGATGTTGTAGCTGCTGCCTGGCGGAGCTCTTGTGGCGAGGGGGTTTGTCGGAACGCCGCATCGCCCCGTTCGGCTGCGAAGCAGTCGTAAAAGCAAACAATCCGGTAGTCAGACAAAATGCGATTGCAGGGCTTGGCACTGCTTCGCAGCGCAACGGGGGCAAGCCCCCTCGCCACAGGTTTTGTATTCTCAGCTAAGCCGGTTGCACCGCACCAAACGCCCCTTGCCGCGACACAACGATCAACACGCCCAAGGCCCCGACTGCCATCAGCAACGGCAACGCATGGCCGCTGATCCACTGGCTGCCGGCGCCCGCCAGCAGCGGCCCGACCAGGCAACCAATGCCCCACAGCTGGGCGATGTGCGCGTTGGCCCGCACCAGCGCATCGTCGCGATAACGCTCGCCGATCAGGATCAGTGACAAGGTGAACAAGCCGCCGGCACTGGCACCAAACAAAACCCACAGCGGCCAGATCAGCAGCGTATCGATCAGCATCGGAATCGCCAGGCTAGACACCAGCAAGACGACTGCGCAGCCGGTAAACAACGCCCGGCGCGACAAGCGATCGGCCAACGCACCAATCGGCAATTGCAGCACCGCATCGCCAACCACCACCGTACTGACCATCGCCAAGGCGATCTCCGTGGTGAAACCCTGGCGCAGGCAATAGACCGGCAGCAGGGTCAGAATCATCGCCTCGAACGCGGCGAACAGCGACACCGCCCAGGCAATCGCCGGCAGGCCACGACAGAAAGCGAGCAAATCACTCAAGGTCACGCTGCTGGCTTCGCTGCTCGGCGCACCACTGCGGCCCAGCAACAGGAACGGAGCCGCCATCAGCAAACCGACACCCACCCAAAAGCCATAATCGTGTTCGGTACCGAGAAACCCCAGCAACACCGGGCCTGCCAGCTGACTCAGCGCATAGCTGCTGCCATACAGCGCCACCAGCCGCCCGCGCCACTCCTCGACCACCAATTGATTGATCCAGCTTTCACCGATAATGAATACGAGGGTCAGGATCACCCCGATCATCAACCGCAGCACCAGCCAGACCGGATAACTCGGCAACAGCGCCAGCAATCCGATCGAAACCGCCCCGGCCCACAGGCACAGGCGCATCAGATTGGCCGTGCCGAATCGCGCCGCCAGATGGCTGGAGATTTTCGCCCCCAACAGGACGCCAATGGCCGGCATCGCGGCCATGACACCAATGGCAAACGAGCCGTAGCCCCAGCTCTCCAGCCGAAACGACACCAGCGGCATGCTGACGCCCAGGGCCAGGCCGACACTCAGGACAGATGCCAAGACGGCGAAATAAGTCGCCCAACGCATGTTCCACGCTCCTGTGGATTGTTATTTCTTTCAGGCCATACAAAACAAATGTGGGAGCGGGCTTGCTCGCGAAGAGGCCATCACATCCAACATCAATGTTGGCTGATACACCGCCTTCGCGAGCAAGCCCGCTCCCACAAGGGATCTGCGTCGTTCGGGAGGCCTGCTGCCTCCCTCACGAGCTTACAACTTGATCCAGGTCGCCTTCAGCTCGGTGTACTTGTCGAACGCGTGCAGGGACTTGTCGCGACCGTTGCCGGACTGTTTGAAGCCACCGAACGGAGCGGTCATGTCGCCGCCATCGTACTGGTTGACCCACACGCTACCAGCACGCAGTGCGCGGGCGGTGAGGTGAGCCTTGGAAATGTCGGCTGTCCAGACCGCAGCGGCCAGACCGTACGGCGTGTCGTTGGCGATCGCGATGGCCTCTTCGGCGTTGTCGAATGCGATAACCGACAGTACCGGGCCGAAAATTTCTTCCTGAGCGATTTTCATCGCATTGCTCACACCGTCGAAAATCGTCGGCTCAACGTAAGTGCCGCCAGTTTCCTGGAGGGTACGCTTGCCACCGGCCACCAGTTTGGCGCCGTCGGCATGGCCGGACTCGATGTAGGACAGCACGGTGTTCATCTGCTGGGTATCGACCAGCGCGCCAACATTGGTCGCCGGATCCAGCGGGTTGCCCGGCTTCCAGGTTTTCAGCGCCTCGATCACCAGCGGCAGGAATTTATCCTTGATCGAACGCTCCACCAGCAAACGCGAACCGGCGGTGCAGACTTCGCCCTGGTTGAAGGCGATGGCGCCAGCAGCGGCTTCGGCAGCTTCCTGCAGGTTCGGCGCATCGGCGAAGACGATGTTCGGGCTCTTGCCGCCGGCTTCGAGCCAGACGCGCTTCATGTTCGACTCGCCGGAGTAGATCAGCAGTTGCTTGGCGATTTTGGTAGAGCCGGTGAATACGAGAGTGTCGACGTCGTTGTGCAGGGCCAGCGCCTTGCCGACGGTGTGGCCGTAACCTGGCAGCACGTTCAGCACGCCTTTCGGAATACCGGCTTCGACAGCCAGAGCTGCGATGCGGATGGCAGTCAGTGGCGATTTTTCCGACGGTTTGAGGATCACTGAGTTACCGGTGGACAGCGCCGGACCCAGTTTCCAGCACGCCATCATCAGCGGGAAGTTCCACGGCACGATGGCCCCGACCACGCCGACCGGCTCACGGGTCACCAGACCCAACTGATCGTGCGGGGTGGCGGCGACTTCGTCGTAGATCTTGTCGATGGCTTCGCCGCTCCAGCTCAGGGCTTGCGCCGCGCCAGGGACGTCGATGTACAGGGAGTCGCTGATTGGCTTGCCCATGTCCAGGGTTTCTAGCAGCGCAAGCTCTTCGGCGTGCTGTTTGAGCAGTCCGGCGAAACGGATCATGGTGGCTTTGCGCTTGGTCGGCGCCAGGCGCGACCAGACACCGGAATTGAACGTGGCGCGGGCGTTTTCCACGGCGCGCTGGGCATCGGCGGCGTCACAGCTGGCAATCCTGCCCAGCAGACGGCCATCGACCGGGCTGATGCACTCGAAGGTCTCGGCGGAAACGGCGTCGGTGTATTCGCCATTGATATAGGCGCGGCCTTCGATTTTCAGATCGCGGGCACGTTGTTCCCAGTCGGCACGGGTCAGGGTGGTCATGCGAGTGTCCTCCTCTTATTGATACGACACCCGCGTTCTTCGCGGGCGCTGTCAGGAATTCTGCCCGGCCAGCCTGCTTTTCGGCCGAAGGCATCCACCACCCTAAACCAGCCGCACATGAAGTTTCAATATATTTGACATAACGCCGGCAAACGGCCTTGCGATGTTCATTTTAATAAACATAGACTTTGGGCTCATCAACCAACCGCGCCGCAATCACGGGGAGATAACAACAATGAACATCCAGAACGTCGTCGACTTCAGCCAGGCTACCACTGCCGCCGAGCGCTACCGTCCGGATCCGGCCAAAGTGCTCAAGGGCGACCCGGAACAAGCGGTGTACAACCACTACAACAGTCCTTGTGGTCAGTTGAATGCTGGCGTGTGGGAAGGTGAAGTCGGACAGTGGACGGTGAATTTCACCGAGCACGAGTACTGCGAGATCCTGCAAGGGGTTTCGGTGCTGCGTGACAGCGACGGCAATGCCAAGACCCTGCGCGCAGGCGACCGCTTTGTGATCCCCGCGGGTTTTCGCGGTACCTGGGAAGTGCTGGAGCCGTGCCGCAAGATCTACGTAGCGTTTGAACAGAAGGCTTGAAGACTGCGTTGTCAGGGCTGGCCCCTTCGCGAGCAAGCCCGCTCCCACACTTGGTTGTCGCCGGACACAAATGTGGTGTTCACCGAAGCTCGAATGTGGGAGCGGGCTTGCTCGCGAAGGGGCTCTGACAGGCACTGCATAACCCACAGACAACAAAAAAGGCCCGTATCTCGCGATACGGGCCTTTTTCGTAAGAAAGAAAAATCAATTACTTGATTTTGCCTTCTTTGTAGATCACGTGCTTGCGAACAACCGGATCATATTTCTTGATCTCGATTTTGTCCGGGGTAGTACGCTTGTTCTTGTCGGTAGTGTAGAAGTGACCAGTACCGGCGCTCGAAATCAAACGAATCAATTCACGCATGATTAGCTCCCTTAAACCTTGCCATCGCGGCGAAGTTCGGCCAGCACGACAGTGATGCCACGCTTGTCGATGATACGCATGCCTTTGGCAGATACGCGCAGACGCACAAAACGTTTCTCTTCTTCAACCCAGAAGCGGTGATGCTGCAGGTTCGGCAGGAAACGACGACGGGTTTTGTTGTTTGCGTGGGAAATGTTATTCCCGGTTACCGGACCCTTACCGGTAACTTGACATACTCTAGACATGCCTCAGCCCTCTAAAACCACATGCCCAACCCGGCATGGGTTGGCCGCTTAATCTCTCAGTCATTTGGCGCCAGGCGCCGCGTTTCTTTAGAGGTCTTACCGGCTACACCTACAGTGAAGGAACCGGGCCCCTAGAAA
The DNA here is from genome assembly GCF_058783925.1 of Pseudomonas sp. FW305-70. Lineage (NCBI taxonomy): Bacteria > Pseudomonadati > Pseudomonadota > Gammaproteobacteria > Pseudomonadales > Pseudomonadaceae > Pseudomonas > Pseudomonas sp. FW305-70. The sequence continues at coordinate 161,050 of NZ_JBYSYZ010000012.1, read as the reverse complement.
AGAGCGCTGCTTTATACCAGAAAGACTGGAGAGCAACAACATTCAGTGTGCGTTGAATTCACAAAATCCCCGTTTTCCCGGCTCCGAGAGCTTTGGACAAAGGCTATCGCCGATGGCGACCGCTCGTCGCAGAGAATAGGGCATTGGGCCAACCAAGGGGGTTTCTCAACCGCTGCACAGCAAAATCAGTCGCCTATAGTCCTCTGAAAATGAAAAAGGGGATAGTCATTTACAAAAGAGCCCACTAGGGTAAGTCTTTTCCAGACTGCACTTGCAGATGGGCCTTCGATCTGTAAAGGAAGCCGACCATGCGCCTCGCTGCCCTACCGCTGTTGCTCGCCCCGCTTCTGCTGAGCCCACAAGCCTTTGCCGCCGCCCTGAGCGTCTGCACCGAGGCCAGCCCTGAAGGGTTCGATGTGGTGCAGTACAACTCGTTGACCACCACCAACGCCTCGGCCGACGTGCTGATGAACCGCCTGGTGGATTTCGACACGGCCAGTGGCAAAGTGGTCGCCAGTCTCGCCGACAGCTGGGAAGTCAGCCCCGACGGCCTGATCTACGTCTTCAAGTTGCACCCGCAGGTAAAATTCCATCGCACCGAGTACTTCACCCCAACGCGCGACCTGGACGCCGAAGACGTGATTTTCAGCTTCGACCGCATGCTCGACCCGGCCAATGCGTGGCACAAAGTCGCCCAGAGCGGCTTCCCGCATGCGCAATCGATGCAGTTGCCGGCGCTGATAAAGAAAATCGACGCCCTCGACCCACAGACCGTGCGCTTCACCCTCGACCACGCGGATTCGACCTTCCTGGCGACCCTGAGCATGGGCTTCGCCTCGATCTATTCGGCCGAGTACGCGGACAAGCTGATGAAGGCCGGCACGCCTGAAAAACTCAACAGCCAGCCGATCGGCACGGGGCCGTTCGTATTCACGCGCTTCCAGAAGGATGCCTCGGTTCGCTATAAAGCCAACCCCGACTACTTCGCCGGCAAACCCTCTGTCGATCCGCTGATCTTTGCCATCACACCGGACGCCAATGTCCGCTTGCAGAAATTACGGCGCAATGAATGCCAGATCGCCCTGTCGCCCAAGCCTCTGGACGTACAGGAAGCGCTGAAAGAGCCGACCCTGAAAGTCGAAAAGACTGACGCGTTCATGACCGCATTCGTCGGCATCAACAGCCAGCATCCACCGCTGGACAAGCCAGAAGTGCGTCAGGCCATCAACCTTGCCTTCGACAAGGCCAATTACATCAAAGCCGTGTTCGAAGACACCGCCGAAGCGGCCAATGGTCCGTATCCGCCGAACACCTGGAGCTATGCGAAAAGCCTTCCGGGGTATCCGCATGACGTCGAGAAGGCCAAGGCGCTGATGGCCAAAGCCGGGCTCAAGGAAGGCTTCCGGACCACCCTCTGGACCCGTCCTTCCGGCAGCCTCCTCAACCCCAACCCGAGCCTCGGCGCTCAACTGCTGCAATCCGACCTGGCGGAAATCGGCATCCAGGCCGAAATCCGGGTGATCGAATGGGGCGAGCTGATCCGCCGTGCCAAGGCCGGTGAACACGACTTGCTGTTCATGGGCTGGGCCGGTGACAACGGCGATCCGGACAACTTCCTCACGCCGCAGTTTTCCTGCGCCGCGGTCAAGTCCGGCACCAACTTCGCCCGCTACTGCAATGCGGACCTGGACAAGCTGATCAGCGCCGGCAAGACCACCGGCGAGCAAGGCGTGCGCACCAAGCTCTACGAACAGGCGCAGACGCAGATCCAGCAACAGGCGCTGTGGTTGCCCCTGGCCCACCCGACGGCCTTCGCGCTGACGCGCAAGGATGTCGAGGGGTATTCGGTCAGCCCGTTCGGGCGGCAGGACTACTCCAAGGTCAACCTCAAATAATCGACACACGAACCTGTAGGAGCGAGCTTGCTCGCGATGGACGTCAACGATAACGCGGAAAGCCAGACACCCCGCAGCGTTCTCGGGTTTATCGCGAGCAAGCTCGCTCCTACAAGGGGCCACGCCCTACATCCAGCCATACTCAGCCATCGACAGCGGATCTCCATCGCCAATGATGAAATGGTCGAGCACCCGCACATCAATCAACTCCAGCGCCTCTTGCAGACGCTTGGTCAGCACCCGGTCGGACTGACTGGGGTCACTGTTGCCCGAAGGATGGTTGTGGCAGAGGATCAATGCCGCTGCGTTGTTGGCCAAGGCGCGCTTGACCACCTCTCGCGGATGAACGCTGGTGTTGTCAATGGAACCGCGAAACAGCGTCTCAAACGCCAGTACCTGATGCCTGGAGTCGAGAAACAGGCAACCAAACACCTCATGCGGCTCATGGCGCAGCATTGATTTCAGGTACTCGCGAACCGCCTGCGGATTCTCCAGTGCCGATTTTTGACGCGCACGCTCGGCCAGATGGCGCCTGCTCATTTCTTGCGCAGCCTGCAACTGTGCAAATTTCGCCGGCCCCAGCCCCAACTGCTTGCTGAACGCTTCCTGATCGGCCTCAAGTAGCAAACGCAGGCTGCCAAACTGATTCAACAGATGTCGGGCCAAATCCACGGCGCTTTTACCGACCACGCCTGTCCGTAAAAATATCGCCAGCAATTCGGCGTCCGAAAGGCTTCCCGAGCCCTGTTCAAGCAACCTCTCCCGCGGCCGTTCCGCCGCCGGCCAATCGCGAATACTCATAACACCTCCCTGTCTGTGGGCGCCGCTGTTCCGTAGCGGTCGCTGTGATATCGTAGCCCATCTTTTTTGCGGGCGAATTCACCCTGGGGAGGGGGTTTCGCCACGTATGTCACCAACGAATTGAAAGGCAGGCCTATGCAGCGGCTGTATCGGAAACGCATTGTTCTGGGCGTCGGCGGCGGTATCGCTGCCTACAAGAGCGCCGACCTGGTTCGCCGCCTGATCGACCAGGGCGCCGAAGTGCGCGTGGTCATGACCCGTGGCGGCGCAGAGTTCATCACCCCGCTGACCATGCAGGCCCTGTCCGGGCACCCGGTCCATCTGGACCTGCTGGACCCGGCGGCCGAAGCGGCAATGGGCCACATCGAACTGGCGAAATGGGCCGACCTGGTGCTGATCGCCCCCGCCACGGCGGATCTGATTGCCCGCCTGGCCCAGGGCATTGCCGATGACCTGCTGACCACACTGGTGCTGGCCACCGACGCGGTGGTCGCCGTTGCCCCGGCCATGAACCAGGCCATGTGGCGCGATCCGGCGACCCAGGGCAACCTGCAAACCCTCGAAAGCCGCGACATCAAGGTCTTCGGCCCGGCCTCCGGCAGCCAGGCCTGCGGCGACGTCGGCCTGGGGCGCATGCTCGAAGCCCTTGAGCTGGCCCAGTGCGCGGCTGACTGCTTCCAGCGTCAGGCCCTGACCGGCAAACACGTGCTGATCACAGCCGGCCCGACTCAGGAAAACATCGACCCGGTGCGCTACATCACCAACCACAGCTCCGGGAAAATGGGCTTTGCCCTGGCCGAAGCCGCCGTGGAAGCCGGTGCCCGCGTAACCCTGATCACCGGCCCCGTGTATCTGCCGACCCCGGATCGAGTCACCCGCATCGACGTAGTCAGTGCCCGCGACATGCTCGCCGCCTGCGAAGCAGCCATCCCTTGCGACCTGTTCATCGCTTCGGCAGCCGTCGCGGACTACCGCCCGGAAGTCGTCGCCCCACAGAAACTCAAGAAAGATCCTACGAGCGGCGACGGCTTGTTGCTACAAATGGTGCGTAACCCGGACATCCTGGCCACCATCGCCACCCGCCCCGACCGCCCGTTCAGTGTCGGTTTCGCCGCCGAGACCGAACACCTGCTCGATTACGCTGCGCGCAAGTTGAAAGACAAGAACCTCGATTTGATCGTCGCCAACGACGTCGCCAACCCGAGCATTGGCTTCAACAGCGAAGAAAACGCCTGCAGCGTCATCGATCGTGAGCTTCACGCCACACTTTTCGCCCAGACCAGCAAGAGCAAGATTGCTCGCCAGCTGATCACTTTTATCGCCGAACGTCTGAACCAGGTTTAATTTACATGCACGCTTTGCAAGCCAAGATCCTCGACCCCCGCATCGGTACCGAATTCCCGCTGCCGCAATACGCCACACCGGGCTCCGCCGGCCTCGACCTGCGTGCCATGCTGGAGCAGGACACCGTGATCAAGCCGGGTGAAACCGTGCTGATCCCTACCGGCCTGTCGGTCTACATCGGTGACCCGAACCTGGCGGCGCTGATTCTGCCGCGCTCGGGGATGGGCCATAAGCACGGCATCGTGCTGGGCAATCTGGTCGGCCTGATCGACTCCGATTACCAGGGCCCGCTGATGGTCTCCTGCTGGAACCGTGGCCAGACCGAATTCACCATGCCGGTCGGTGAGCGCCTGGCGCAACTGGTGCTGGTGCCGGTGGTGCAGGCTCACTTCGAGATGGTTGAAGAGTTTGTTGAAACCGAGCGCGGCACTGGCGGTTTCGGCCATACCGGTACCCGTTGATCGAGATCCATCGTGGCGAGGGAGCAAGCTCTCTCGCCACAAAATTCAAATTGTCATCTGCAACGTTTAGCACCGAAAATCAAGGCATTGCCCGGCCAAACCCCTGCCGTCAGGGGCGTCATGGCCCTTTCACACCACGAACTCTCTGTGGAAAACGCCGTCATACCCTTCAGTTTGAACCTGTCGCCGAATGACTCGGCGGCCTGTCCAGCCACTTTCTAGATGGAGCATTTCCACAGATGAACACCCCGGCCAAAATTGCACCCAAGTTCCCTGACAGCATCTTCCGCGCCTACGACATCCGCGGCACCGTCCCGGAATTCCTGAACGCCGAGACCGCTTACTGGATTGGCCGCGCCGTTGGCTCCCAAAGCCTGGCCCAGGGCGAGCCAAATGTGTCCGTCGGTCGCGACGGTCGCTTGTCCGGTCCGGAGCTGGTCGCACAATTGATCAAAGGCATCGCCGACAGCGGCTGCCACGTCAGCGATGTCGGCCTGGTCCCGACGCCGGCGCTGTACTACGCCGCCAACGTGCTGGCCGGCAAATCAGGTGTGATGCTGACCGGCAGCCACAACCCGTCGAACTACAACGGCTTCAAGATCGTCATCGCCGGCGACACCCTGGCCAACGAACAGATCCAGGCCCTGCACGACCGCCTCAAGACCAACAACCTGAGCAGCGGCCAGGGCAGCATCACCCAGGTCGAAATCCTCGACCGCTACACCACCGAAATCGTCCAGGACATCAAGCTGGCCCGTCGCCTGAAAGTGGTCGTCGACTGCGGCAACGGCGCGGCCGGCGTGATTGCCCCGCAGCTGATCGAAGCGCTGAACTGCGAAGTCATCCCGCTGTTCTGCGAAGTCGACGGCAACTTCCCGAACCACCACCCGGACCCGGGCAAGCCTGAAAACCTCGTCGACCTGATCGCCAAGGTCAAGGAAACCAACGCTGACATCGGCCTGGCCTTCGACGGCGACGGCGACCGCGTCGGCGTGGTGACCAACACCGGCAGTATCGTCTATCCGGACCGCCTGCTGATGCTGTTCGCCCGCGACGTCGTGGCGCGCAACCCGGGCGCCGAGATCATCTTCGACGTCAAATGCACCCGTCGCCTGATTCCGCTGATCAAGGAATACGGCGGCCGGTCGTTAATGTGGAAAACCGGTCACTCGTTGATCAAAAAGAAAATGAAACAATCCGGCGCCTTGCTGGCCGGCGAAATGAGCGGGCACATCTTCTTCAAGGAGCGCTGGTTCGGTTTCGACGACGGCATCTACAGCGCCGCGCGGTTGCTGGAAATCCTCAGCAAGGAAAAATCCTCGGCCGAAGAGCTGTTCGCGACCTTCCCGAACGATATTTCTACGCCGGAAATCAATATCCATGTGACCGAAGAGAGCAAATTCAGCATCATTGATGCACTGCACGACGCACAGTGGGGCCCAGGCGCCGACCTGACCACCATTGACGGCGTGCGAGTCGACTACGCCAAAGGCTGGGGCCTGGTACGCGCATCCAACACCACACCGGTGCTGGTGCTGCGTTTCGAGGCCGATGACGAGGCTGAATTGCAGCGCATCAAGGACGTTTTCAAAGTCCAGTTGAAGCGCGTTGCACCTGATCTCCAACTACCGTTCTGATTCACCCGGAGCCCTGAATGACCCTCGAACGCGAAGCCGCCGCCAACACCGCCAAGGTCCTGTCCGAAGCGTTGCCTTATATCCGCCGATACGTCGGCAAGACACTGGTGATCAAATACGGCGGCAACGCGATGGAAAGCGAGGAGCTGAAAACCGGCTTCGCCCGCGACATCGTGCTGATGAAGGCCGTGGGCATCAACCCGGTGGTGGTTCACGGCGGCGGCCCGCAAATCGGTGACCTGCTCAAGCGCCTGTCGATCGAGAGTCATTTCGTCGACGGCATGCGCGTCACCGACGCCGCGACCATGGACGTGGTGGAAATGGTCCTCGGGGGCCAGGTCAACAAGGACATCGTCAACCTGATCAACCGCCACGGTGGCAGCGCCATCGGTCTGACCGGTAAAGACGCCGAGCTGATTCGTGCGAAGAAGCTCACCGTCACCCGCCAGACCCCGGAGATGACCACCCCGGAAATCATCGACATCGGCCATGTGGGCGAAGTGGTCGGGATCAATACCGATTTGCTGAACCTGCTGGTCAAAGGCGATTTCATCCCGGTTATCGCGCCAATCGGCGTCGGCGCCAACGGTGAGTCGTACAACATCAACGCCGACCTGGTGGCCGGTAAAGTCGCCGAAGCATTGAAAGCAGAGAAACTGATGCTGCTGACCAATATCGCCGGCCTGATGGACAAGTCGGGCAAGGTCCTGACCGGTCTGACGACTCAACAGGTCGACGAACTAATCGCCGACGGCACCATCTACGGCGGCATGCTGCCGAAGATCCGTTGCGCACTGGAAGCGGTCCAGGGCGGCGTGGGCAGCTCGCTGATCATCGACGGCCGCGTGCCGAACGCGATCCTGCTGGAAATCTTCACCGATACCGGCGTGGGTACCTTGATCAGCAATCGCAAGCGTCACTAAGCGATCGCGCAAACCAAAAGACCCCGCTCAGCCAGGCTGAGCGGGGTCTTTTTTTGCCGCACTCCCTGTAGGAGCGAGCTTGCTCGCGAAAAACGCCAACGATAACGCAGGGTGCCTGGCGAAAAGCGGCGCTCTGACGTGCATCGCGAGCAAGCTCGCTCCTACAAGGGAATTGCGGTTAAACGCCGAACTGGGCGCGGTAGGCTTCGACAGCAGGCAGGTGCTGCTTGAGCTGCGGATCGTCCGCCAGGAATTCCAGCACCTGGTTCAGCGAAACGATGCTGATGACCGGGATGCCGAAATCACGCTCGACTTCCTGGATCGCCGACAACTCGCCATTGCCGCGCTCCTGACGGTTCAGGGCGATCAGCACGCCGGCGGCCTTGGCGCCGTCCTGGGAGGCGATGATCTGCATCACTTCACGGATGGCTGTACCGGCGGTGATCACGTCGTCGATGATCAGCACTTCGCCGGTCAAAGGTGCGCCCACCAGACTGCCGCCTTCGCCGTGGGCCTTGGCTTCCTTGCGGTTGAAGCACCATGGCAGGTCACGGTTGTGATGTTCGGCCAGGGCCACAGCGGTAGTCGCCGCCAACGGGATGCCTTTGTAGGCAGGGCCAAACAGTACATCGAACGCAATGCCGCTCTCGGCAATGGCAGCGGCGTAGAAACGTCCCAGCTGCGCCAGGGCCGAACCCGAGTTGAACAGCCCTGCATTGAAGAAGTAAGGACTGGTGCGCCCGGACTTCAGGGTGAACTCACCGAAGCGCAAAACGCCGCGATCGATGGCAAAACGGATGAAATCGCGCTGATACGCTTGCATGAAAAACCCCAAATACCACGGATTTAGCTAATTAGCTTGACGCCGTGTATCATACACGCACGCGATTTTTGGGGCCATTTATGCGGATCATCAGTGTGAACGTCAATGGTATTCAGGCTGCAGTCGAGCGTGGTTTGCTCAGTTGGCTGCAGGCACAGAATGCCGACGTCATCTGCCTGCAGGACACCCGCGCCTCCGCCTTTGAACTGGACGATCCAGCCTTCCAACTGGATGGATACTTCCTTTATGCCTGCGATGCCGAAGTCCCCGCCCAAGGTGGCGTGGCTTTGTATTCGCGGCTGCAACCGAAGGCTGTCATCAGCGGTCTCGGTTTCGAGACGGCCGACCGCTACGGGCGCTACCTGCAAGCCGATTTCGACAAGGTCAGCATCGCGACCTTGCTGCTCCCTTCGGGGCAGAACGGCGATGAAGACTTGAACCAGAAGTTCAAGCTAATGGACGACTTCGCCCGTTATCTGGATAAACAGCGGCGCAAACGTCGCGAGTACATCTATTGTGGCTCGCTGTACGTGGCGCAACAGAAGCTGGATATCAAGAACTGGCGCGACAGCCAGCAATCTCCGGGTTTCCTGGCGCCTGAACGCGCCTGGATGGACGAGATTGTCGGCAACATGGGCTATGTCGACGCCCTGCGCGAAGTCAGCCGCGAAGGCGACCAGTACAGCTGGTGGCCGGATAACGAACAGGCGGAGATGCTCAACCTTGGTTGGCGCTTCGACTATCAACTGCTGACCCCGGGCCTGCGCCGCTTCGTACGCAGTGCACGCTTGCCACGCCAGCCGCGGTTCTCGCAACACGCGCCGTTGATCGTGGACTACGACTGGACGCTGACCATCTGAGCGTCGTTTTGCAGATACAAAAAAGCCGACAGCAATGTCGGCTTTTTTGTGGACGGTGATTGCCGCCCTCTGTAGGAGCGAGCCTGCTCGCGATGGACGAAAGAGCACCGCTGGGTGTCAGGTATCCAATGTCATCATTAACGACCATCGCGAGCAGGCTCGCTCCTACAAAGGGGTATTCGATCGTTATTTGATCAATCGCCAGGTAAACGGGTACCGGTAAGGAAACCCTTCATTGGCTTTCACACCGGCAATAATCGTCAGCACCAGCGCACCTATCGCCACCAGTCCGAACAGGAAGAACCCGATGATCACCACCATCAGCAGGAAGCAGATGGCCGAGGCAATGGCGACGGTGATCTGGAAGTTCAATGCCTCCTTGCCCTGAGCGTCAATGAACGGGTCCATCTCGCGCTTCATTTGCCAGAGAATCAGCGGGCCGATCAGCGTGCCGAACGGAATCCAGATCCCCAGCAAGGCGGACAGGTGACAGAACATCGCCCACTGACGCACCTCCTGGCTCGGCGTGGGCAGCGGCAGTTGTTCGTCACTCATGGTGTCCTCCTTGCCTGGAGCAGTGCGGTCAGTCGGCCAATGCGGCCTTTTGCAGTTCGAAGATCTCGTTCATGCCTTTCTTCGCCAGTTCCAGCATGGCGTTCAGCTCTTCAGGCTGGAACGGCGCGCCTTCGGCAGTACCCTGGACTTCGATGAAACCGCCAGCACTGGTCATCACCACGTTCAGGTCGGTTTCGGCCGCCGAGTCTTCCAGGTAGTCGAGGTCGAGCACAGGCTCGCCCTTGTACATGCCCACGGAAACAGCAGCGATCATCTGCTTGACCGGGTCGCCGCCTTTCAGGCCGCCACGCTTCTTGATCACTTTCAAGGCATCGATCAGCGCGACCATGGAACCGGTGATCGACGCCGTACGGGTGCCACCGTCTGCCTGGATCACGTCGCAGTCGACGTACAGGGTGACGTCGCCCAGCTTGGTCATGTCCAGCGCAGCGCGCAGGGAGCGGCCGATCAGACGCTGGATTTCCAGCGTACGGCCGCCTTGCTTGCCACGGCTGGCTTCACGCTGGTTACGCTCGCCGGTGGCACGTGGCAGCATGCCGTACTCGGCGGTCAGCCAGCCCTGGCCCTGGCCTTTGAGGAAACGCGGTACGCCCGGTTCAACGCTGACGGTGCAGATGACCTTGGTATCACCGAACTCGACCAGCACAGAACCCTCGGCGTGTTTGGTGTAGTTGCGGGTGATGCGGATCGAGCGGAGCTGATCGGCAGCGCGACCACTTGGACGTATCATAGGGAATACCTGTACTGGGGACGGAAAACTGCGGAGCATTATAGAGCCGACGACCGCTACTGGGCACTTCTAAAAAAATCCGCCGACGACCGAAGGCTCTGCACTGCACGCCGGCGCAGGCCTGCCGCTCTTTGTCACACCCTGTGTTTGGGCGCATCCGCGTCACTGCGCTACAATCCTGCGCCTTTGCTGCCAGTCGGCTTTAATTCATTGATATCGGATTCCCGGAACCACGGTTCTGCGCCGATCTGCCTTGCGAGGTACCGCCATGGTGCACAGCATGACCGCCTTCGCCCGCGTCGAAAAAGCCGGCGTCCAGGGCACCCTGAGCTGGGAACTGCGGTCGGTCAACAGCCGCTACCTGGAACCCCACCTGCGCCTGCCGGAGTCCTTTCGCGACCTCGAAGGCGCGGTACGTGAAGCCCTGCGCCAAGGCGTATCGCGGGGCAAGCTCGAATGCACCCTGCGCTTCACCGAAGAAAACACCGGCAAAGCGCTGCAGATCGATCAGGAGCGCGCCGCGCAACTGGTCGCCGCCGCCGAGACCATCGCCGGCCTGATCAAGAACCCGGCCGCGCTGAACCCGCTGGAAGTCCTGGCCTGGCCCGGCGTGCTGGTGGGCGACGCCTCCGACCCGCAAGCCTTGAACGCCGAAGCGCTGGCACTGTTCAACCAGGGCCTCAAGGAACTCAAGGCCGGCCGCGAGCGCGAAGGTGCGGAGCTGGCACGGTTGATCAACGAGCGCCTGACCTCCATCGAAGAAGACGTGGTGACCCTGCGCGAACTGGTCCCGCAGATGCTCGCCACCCAGCGCCAGAAAGTCCTCGACCGTTTCGCCGACATGAAGGCCGAGATGGACCCGCAGCGCCTGGAGCAGGAAATGGTCATGCTCGCGCAGAAAAGCGACGTCGCCGAAGAACTGGATCGCCTGAGCACTCACATCATCGAAGTTCGCCGGGTACTCAAATCCGGCGGCGCTGCCGGGCGGCGCCTGGACTTCCTGATGCAGGAACTCAACCGCGAAGCCAACACACTGGGCTCCAAAGCCTTCGACCCGCGCAGCACCCAGGCTGCGGTCAACCTCAAGGTGTTGATCGAGCAGATGCGCGAACAAGTGCAGAATATTGAGTAAGGCTACCCCGACATGACCCACAGCACTGGCACCCTTTACATCATTTCCGCCCCTTCGGGCGCGGGCAAGAGCAGCCTGGTCAAGGCCCTGACCGACGCCAATCCGGAGATCCGCGTCTCGGTCTCCCACACCACCCGCGCCATGCGCCCGGGTGAAGTGAATGGCGTGAACTATCACTTCGTCGACCGCAGCGAGTTCGTGAAGATGATCGAGCACGGCGATTTCCTCGAGCGCGCCGAAGTGTTCGGCAATCTCTATGGCACCTCGCAAAGCCACCTGCAGCAAACCCTGGACGAAGGCCACGACCTGATCCTGGAAATCGACTGGCAAGGTGCCGAGCAAGTGCGCAAGCTGATGCCGCAGGCCCGTTCGGTCTTCATCCTGCCGCCGTCACTGCAGGCCCTGCACCAGCGCCTGACCAACCGTGGCCAGGACAGCGACGAGATCATTGACGGCCGGATGCGCGAAGCCGTCAGCGAAATGAGCCATTACGTCGACTACGATTACCTGATCATCAACGACGATTTCGCCCACGCACTGCACGACCTGAAGGCAATTTTCCGCGCCAATCAGCTGATTCAGAAGCGTCAGCAGCAGCGTCACGGCAAATTGCTGGCTGAATTGCTCGGTTAATCAGCTCTTCCCAAAACCGCTGCAAGGGCTTTACATTGGCACTTGCAGCGCGTTGAAGGGCTTGGTCAAAAAATCAGCGCTTCCCTAATCGCTGGTGATTTTTTAAACTGTTGAGTCCGCTCGCCCATCCGGGCAGCGCGCATATTGCATTTGCTACGAGGAAGACCATGGCCCGCGTAACCGTTGAAGACTGCCTAGAACACGTGGATAACCGCTTTGAGCTGGTCATGCTCTCTACCAAGCGTGCCCGTCAACTGGCCACCGGCGGCAAAGAGCCGAAAGTAGCATGGGAAAACGACAAGCCTACCGTCGTCGCCCTGCGCGAAATCGCTGAAGGCCTGATCGACTACGCAGCTATCGCCGAAGCCGAAATCGTTGAAGATGAACCGCTTTTTGCTGCATTCGAGGACGAGTCCAACGAGGCCGTCTAAGCCTATGCCTGGTCGACGTAGCACGGCGCGGGATCACAGCCTACGGCAGGAGACATCATGCCGAGCATAGACGCCCTCGCCGATCGCTTATCGACCTACCTCGGCAATGACCAGGTCAACCTGGTCCGCCGAGCGTATTTCTACGCCGAACAAGCCCACGACGGCCAACGCCGTCGTAGCGGCGAGGCGTACGTCACGCACCCACTCGCGGTGGCGAATATTCTTGCCGACATGCACATGGACCATCAGAGCCTGATGGCCGCAATGCTGCATGACGTGATCGAAGACACCGGTATTGCCAAGGAAGCGCTGCAAGCGCAGTTCGGCGAAACCGTGGCCGAACTGGTCGACGGGGTCAGCAAACTGACCCAGATGAACTTCGAGACCAAGGCCGAGGCACAAGCCGAAAACTTCCAGAAAATGGCCATGGCCATGGCCCGCGACATTCGCGTGATCCTGGTCAAGCTGGCCGACCGCCTGCACAACATGCGCACCCTGGAAGTGCTGTCCGGTGAAAAACGCCGACGCATCGCCAAGGAAACCCTGGAAATCTATGCGCCCATCGCCAACCGGCTGGGCATGCACGCCATCCGCGTAGAATTCGAAGACCTCGGCTTCAAGGCCATGCACCCGATGCGTTCCGCGCGGATCTACCAGGCCGTCAAGCGCGCCCGGGGCAACCGCAAGGAAATCGTCAACAAAATCGAAGAATCCTTAAGCCACTGCCTGGCCATCGACGGCATCCAGGGCGAGGTCAGCGGTCGCCAGAAACACCTCTACGGCATCTACACGAAAATGCGCGGCAAGCGTCGGGCCTTCAACGAGATCATGGACGTCTACGCGTTCCGGATCATCGTCGACAAGGTCGATACCTGCTACCGCGTGCTGGGTGCTGTACATAACTTATACAAACCACTGCCGGGGCGCTTCAAGGATTACATCGCGATCCCCAAGGCCAACGGCTACCAGTCGCTGCATACCACGCTGTTCGGCATGCACGGTGTTCCGATCGAGATCCAGATCCGCACCCGTGAAATGGAAGAGATGGCCAACAACGGCATCGCCGCCCATTGGCTGTACAAGTCCAGCGGCGACGAACAGCCGAAAGGCACTCACGCCCGCGCCCGCCAGTGGGTCAAGGGCGTGCTGGAAATGCAGCAACGCGCCGGCAACTCTCTGGAATTCATCGAGAGCGTGAAGATCGACCTGTTCCCGGACGAGGTCTACGTGTTCACGCCCAAGGGCCGGATCATGGAGCTGCCCAAGGGTTCCACGGCGGTCGACTTCGCTTACGCAGTGCATACCGACGTGGGCAACAGCTGCATTGCCTGCCGGATCAACCGTCGTCTCGCACCGCTGTCCGAACCGCTGCAAAGCGGCTCCACGGTCGAGATCGTCAGCGCACCCGGCGCACGGCCGAACCCGGCATGGCTCAACTTCGTGGTCACCGGCAAGGCGCGCACGCACATCCGCCATGCACTGAAACTGCAACGCCGCTCCGAATCCATCAGCCTGGGCGAACGCCTGCTGAACAAGGTCCTCAACGGATTCGACAGCGCGCTGGAGAAAATCCCGGCTGAACGCGTCAAGGCGATGCTCGCCGAGTACCGCCTCGAACTGATCGAGGATTTGCTCGAAGATATCGGCCTGGGCAATCGCATGGCCTATGTGGTGGCTCGCCGACTGCTCGGCGAAGGCGAACAGCTGCCAAGCCCGGAAGGCCCGCTGGCGATTCGCGGTACCGAAGGCCTGGTACTCAGCTACGCCAAGTGCTGCACACCGATCCCGGGCGACCCGATTGTCGGCCACCTGTCCGCGGGCAAAGGCATGGTCGTGCACCTGGACAACTGCCGCAATATCAGTGAAATCCGCCACAACCCGGAAAAATGCATCCAGCTCTCGTGGGCCAAGGATGTCACCGGCGAATTCAACGTCGAACTGCGCGTCGAACTGGAACACCAGCGCGGCCTGATTGCCCTGCTGGCCAGCAGCGTCAACGCCGCCGACGGCAACATCGAGAAAATCAGCATGGACGAACGCGATGGTCGCATCAGCGTGGTCCAGTTGGTGGTCAGCGTGCACGACCGCGTGCACCTGGCCCGCGTGATCAAGAAACTGCGTGCCCTGACCGGGGTGATTCGCATCACCCGCATGCGCGCATAAGCCCACTTACAAGGAGTCATTCATGTCCAAGACTGTTATCACCAGCGACAAGGCCCCGGCCGCCATCGGTACTTACTCCCAGGCGATCAAGGCCGGCAACACCGTCTACATGTCGGGTCAGATTCCTCTGGACCCAAAAACCATGGAACTGGTTGAAGGCTTCGAAGCCCAGACCGTCCAGGTGTTCGAGAACCTCAAGGCCGTAGCCGAAGCAGCCGGTGGTTCGTTCAAGGACATCGTCAAGCTGAACATCTTCCTCACCGACCTGAGCCACTTCGCCAAGGTCAACGAGATCATGGGCAAGTACTTCGACCAGCCTTACCCTGCCCGCGCCGCCATCGGCGTTGCAGCCCTGCCTAAGGGTTCGCAGGTTGAAATGGATGCCATCCTGGTCATCGAGTAATGTGCACGGCGCAGCCTGGGGCTGCGCCGACTGCCCTGCTGTAAAGAAAGTTTGAAAGGATTCCACCATGCGCAATGCGCTTGCTCTCTCGCTGCTCGCCCTGCTTCTGGGCGGATGTGCCAGCAACCCTGCCGATCGTGATATCAGCGGCACCTGGATCAATCAGGTGGCGATCGATGCTGCCGCCAAAGGCGTCCCCCTGCGTGAAGCGCTCCAGGCCTATGGCCCGAACCTGGAATGGGACATCAACACCAAGGCCGGCCAGGCCCGCTACACCAATGGCTTTGAAAACGTCGACGGCAAGCTGCTGGGTGAAGAATCCGGCGCCTGGAAAATCGACTTTTACGGCAGCTCGGCCAGCGAGCTGAAGCGTGATGGCAAGCAACTCAGCCAGTCCGCCAGCGAAAACGAGCCCGAGCAGGTTTTCGACCGCGCCCAGATTCCAGTGCCGGACGGCGCTCCGATCGGCGCCAGTTTCGAGCGTGCACTGTATTCAGCCTACATGGGCGGCAGCTGGACAATCATCAGCGGTACCGGCGAAGGCAACACGGTTCAATTCCAGGCCGACGGCCAGGTGACCGGTCTGCCCGGCAGCGACCGCTATGCGTTGTGCCTGGCTGGCGATTGCGCCTCCATGAGCGGCGGCAATGACAACATGTGGCTGCAACTCAATGGCCAGGGCAACGCCTGGATCTTTGCGCGCAAGGGCAAGGAGCTGGAGATTTTCCAGACCGTGAACACGGCGCAGGCGGACGAAATGCCTTCGTTCACTCCGGGTGAGCGCAAGTGGTTGCTCGAGAAGCAGTAACCTGCGCATAACCCATGTGGGAGCGGGCTTGCGAAAACGGTGTAACAGCCAACAGAGATGTTGAATGTCATGCCCCATTCGCGAGCAAGCCCGCTCCCACATTTGGTTTGTGGCAATCGGTAACGTCAGCAGCGCCCTTCAATGATCGCCGCATACCCCTCGCGAAAACTCGGGTACTTCGGCGTCCAGCCCAAAGCCTTCGCCCGCGCATTACTGCAACGCTTGCTGCCGGTGCGCCGCACGCTTGAATCGTCGTCCCACTCAGTCACGCCCAGATACCCGCGCAACCAGCCCACCACATCGGCCAGCGCTGCCGGCTCGTCATCGACGCCGATGTAGACATCCTCCAGCGCCACACCACGCCGGTCCGCCTCAAGCAGGCACGCCATCAATCCTGCGGCATCGTCCGCATGGATCCGGTTGGCATACAACGGTGGTTCAACCGCCACGCGATAACCCCGGCGGACCTGGGTCAGCAACCACTCACGCCCCGGGCCGTAGATGCCGGTCAGTCGCACGACGCTGGCCGGGATACCGCTCTTGAGCGCGATCTGCTCAGCCTCCAGCATCACACGCCCAGAATAACCGGACGCCACCGTAGACGAACTTTCATCGACCCACTCGCCATCCTGCTGCCCGTAAACACTGCTGCTGGACACAAACAACAGGCGATTGGGCACCTGACCGTAGTCGTTGAGCCACTCCAGCACATGCTCCAGTCCCTGGACATAGGCAGCACGGTAGCCGGCTTCGTCGTGATCGGTGGCTGCCGCGCAATACACCAGGTAATCCACGGCACCGATCGGCCAAGTGGCCGGGCAGTCTTTGTTGAACAAATCACCGGCAACGCCGATGACGCCTGCGGGCAGGCGTGAAACATCCCGCCGCAGGCCATGAACCTCCCATCCCGCCGCCAGCAGCTGTGTGGCCAGGCGGCTGCCAACATCACCGCAACCGGCGATCAAAACAGTAGGCGCAGACATCAGAAAACTCCTATCGCAAAGCCACAGACTAGCGCCGGCAACAGACAGGCGGCTAGCAATGCAGGAAAAAAAGAGACGCTATTACTTCTGTTAACAAGAATTACTTGCAATAATACGCCCCACTTTTGTTCTCGGCCCTTCGAGGCCTGGAAGAACTTCACCCGTTTTTTCTCTCAGGTCCGGCCAGCATGACACGTAATCAACTCTCCGCTTCGCCAACCAAACGACCTCGCGCCTGGAGCGCGGTGGCCGCCCTGCTCCTCAGCCTGATGCTCGCGCCAGTCGCGGCTTTCGCCGATGCCCAGGCGCCAGCAACTCCGGCCGCCGCAGCCCCTGCACCGACTGATCACGCCGCCCCGGCCGTCGCTCCCGCCGCGACCGATCCTGCCCAGGCAGCGCCGACAGAAACCCTGGGTGAAGACGTTCCTGAAGTCCTCGAAGCCGACAACACCCTGGGCATGGCCCATGACCTGTCGCCGTGGGGCATGTACAAGAATGCCGACATCATCGTGAAGATCGTGATGATCGGCCTGGCCATCGCCTCGATCATCACCTGGACCATCTGGATCGCCAAGGGTCTTGAGCTGATGGGCGCCAAGCGTCGCCTGCGCGGTGAAATCGCCCAACTGAAAAAATCCGCCTCCCTCAAGGAAGCCAGCGCCACGGCGGCAAAGGAAGGCACACTCGCCAACCTGCTGGTGCACGATGCTCTCGAAGAGATGCGCCTGTCGGTCAACAGCCGTGAGAAAGAAGGCATCAAGGAACGCGTCAGCTTCCGCCTTGAGCGCCTGGTCGCGGCCTGCGGTCGCAACATGAGCAGCGGCACCGGCGTGCTGGCGACCATCGGTTCCACCGCGCCCTTCGTCGGCCTGTTCGGTACCGTGTGGGGCATCATGAACAGCTTCATCGGCATCGCCAAAACCCAGACCACCAACCTCGCCGTCGTCGCTCCCGGCATCGCCGAAGCCCTGCTGGCCACCGCACTGGGCCTGGTTGCAGCGATCCCTGCGGTCGTGATCTACAACGTCTTCGCCCGCTCCATCGCCGGTTACAAAGCTCAGGTGTCCGACGCGTCGGCACAGGTCCTGCTGCTGGTCAGCCGCGACCTCGACCACCAGCCTGAGCGCAGCTCGCAACCGCACATGGTGAAAGTGGGGTAATCGGCCATGGGCCTGCATTTGAAAGAAGGGGCAGACGACGATCTGTCCGAAAACCACGAAATCAACGTCACGCCGTTCATCGACGTGATGCTGGTGCTGTTGATCATCTTCATGGTGGCAGCCCCGCTGGCCACCGTGGACATCAAGGTCGACCTGCCCGCCTCCACCGCCAAACCGGCGCCGCGGCCAGAGAAACCGGTGTTCCTCAGCGTCAAGGCTGACCAGCGCCTGTTCCTCGGTGAAGACGAAGTGAAGGCCGAAGCACTCGGCGCCACCCTCGACGCCAGGACCCAGGGCAAAAAAGACACGACGATCTTCTTCCAGGCCGACAAAGGCGTGGATTACGGCGACCTGATGAGCGTGATGGACAACCTGCGTTCAGCCGGTTACCTGAAGGTAGGTCTGGTCGGACTCGAGACGGCAGTCAAGAAATGATCACGACGCGCCATAAGCTGACGCGTTACAGCGGTAGCCTGGCCGTGGTGCTGGGTGTTCACGCGCTGGCCATCGCGCTGGCGCTGAACTGGTCCGCTCGCCCGCCCATCGAATTGCCTCCTCAGGCAATGTTGGTCGAACTGGCACCGGTCCCCGCCCCGCCACCGCCTGCTCCGCCGAAGGTCGTCACCCCACCGCAGCCACCGGCTCCGGTTGAAGAACTGCCGATCCCCAAGCTCGCCGAAGCGCCGAAAGCCGAGATTGCCGTGCCCAAGCCCGTCAAGCCAAAGCCAAAGCCACAACCGCCCAAGCCGGTAGAGAAGAAACCCGAACCGCCGAAGGAAAAACCGGCCGAAGAAAAGCCTGCCGAAACGCAACAGACTCAGGCGCCAACGGAGAAATCCGCTCAGCCTGCACCGGGTCCTTCGCCGGCTCAACTGGCGGCCAAGGCCAGCTGGCAAGGCACGCTGCTGGCGCACCTGCAGAAGTACAAAAAGTACCCTGCCAGTGCACAGGCACGGGGCAAGGAAGGCATGAACCGCCTGCGTTTCGTCGTGGATGCCGAAGGCAATGTGTTGTCGTTTGAGCTGGTAGGCGCCTCGGGCACTGCCGATCTGGACCGGGCCACCCTGGAAATGATCCGCCGCGCTCAACCGCTGCCCAAGCCACCGGCCGACATGCTGACCAATGGCTCCATCGAAATCGTTGCACCCTTTGTGTATTCGCTGGAAAAACGCCGTCGCTAAAAAATGTGAGAGTGGGCTTGCTCGCGAAGACGAAAAATCATTCGACATTGATGTCGCCTGAAGCACCGCTTTCGCGAGCAAGCCCGCTCCCACAGGGTTGTGCGCCAAGCAAAAGGCACCGAAAGGTGCCTTTCTCTTATCTGCCAGCGGCAAACCGGCATTGCCCGGTGTCACCGGACACGTTCAGTCTGATAACGTGCGTCTATCGATTGCAGCCGGTATGCTTGGCCCGCAACTACATGGACGCTTGCTATGACCCTCACAGAATTACGCTACATCGTTACCCTCGCCCAAGAGCAGCACTTCGGCCACGCGGCCGAGCGTTGCCACGTCAGCCAGCCGACCCTTTCGGTGGGCGTGAAAAAGCTTGAAGACGAACTCGGTGTGCTGATTTTCGAGCGCAGCAAAAGCGCCGTGCGCCTGACGCCGGTCGGCGAAGGCATCGTGGCCCAGGCGCAAAAGGTGCTGGAACAGGCCCAGGGCATCCGCGAACTGGCCCAGGCCGGCAAGAACCAGCTGACGGCCCCGCTCAAAGTTGGCGCGATCTACACTGTCGGGCCGTACCTGTTCCCGCACCTGATTCCACAACTGCACCGGGTCGCCCCGCAGATGCCTTTGTACATCGAAGAAAACTTCACCCACGTGCTGCGCGACAAACTGCGCAACGGTGAACTCGACGCGATCATCATCGCCCTGCCGTTCAGCGAAGCCGACGTGCTGACCCTGCAGCTCTACGACGAGCCGTTCTACGTGCTGATGCCGGCGCAGCACCCGTGGACGCAAAAAGAGTCCATCGACGCCAACCTGCTCAACGACAAGAGCCTGCTGCTGCTCGGCGAAGGCCACTGCTTCCGCGATCAGGTACTGGAAGCCTGCCCGACCCTGACCAAAGGCAACGACGGCGCCAAGCACACCACGGTGGAATCCAGTTCCCTGGAAACCATTCGCCACATGGTCGCGTCCGGCCTCGGGATTTCGATCCTGCCGTTGTCGGCAGTCGACAGCCACCACTACGCCCCCGGCGTGATCGAGGTGCGTCCATTGTCGGCACCCGTACCGTTCCGCACCGTGGCCATTGCCTGGCGCGCGAGCTTCCCGCGTCCGAAGGCGATTGAAATCCTCGCCGACTCCATTCGCCTGTGCTCGGTGGCCAAGCCAGCGGCGCAGGTTGCTGCGGGCTAAGCGACGGTCATGAGCGAGTTGTCGCAAGTGTCGGTGACGGCACTCAAGGGTGTCGGTGAAGCCATGGCCGAGAAACTGGCCAAGGTCGGCCTGGAAAACCTCCAGGACGTGTTGTTTCACTTGCCCCTGCGCTATCAGGACCGCACCCGCGTGGTCCCGATCGGCGCGCTGCGACCCGGGCAGGATGCGGTCATCGAAGGCACGGTCAGCGGTGCCGATGTGGTCATGGGCCGTCGGCGCAGCCTTGTGGTGCGACTGCAGGACGGCACCGGCGGACTCAGCCTGCGCTTCTACCATTTCAGCAATGCACAGAAGGAAGGCCTCAAACGCGGCACGCGGATTCGCTGCTACGGCGAGGCACGGCCCGGTGCTTCGGGGCTGGAAATCTACCACCCGGAATATCGCGCCATCACTGGCGACGAACCACCGCCGGTGGATGAAACCCTGACTCCGGTCTACCCGCTCACCGAAGGCCTGACCCAACAGCGCCTGCGCCAGTTGTGCATGCAGACCCTCACCCTGCTGGGCCCCAGCAGCCTGCCCGACTGGCTGCCCAACGAGCTGGCCCGCGACTACCAACTGGCTCCACTGGCCGATGCAATCCGCTACCTGCACAACCCGCCCGCCGATGCCGACGTCGATGAACTCGCCCTCGGCCATCACTGGGCACAACACCGCCTGGCTTTCGAAGAACTGCTGACCCATCAACTGTCGCAACAGCGCCTTCGTGAAAGCATGCGCGCCCTGCGTGCGCCGGCGATGCCCAAAGCCACCCAGCTGCCGGCCAAATACCTGGCCAATCTCGGCTTTAGCCCGACCGGCGCCCAGCAACGGGTCGGCAACGAAATCGCCTACGACCTCAGCCAGCACGAGCCCATGCTGCGGCTGATCCAGGGCGACGTCGGCGCTGGCAAAACCGTGGTTGCCGCCCTTGCCGCCCTGCAAGCGCTGGAGGCCGGTTATCAGGTCGCACTGATGGCGCCTACCGAGATTCTCGCCGAGCAGCACTTCATCACCTTCAAGCGCTGGCTCGAGCCGCTGGGCATTGAAGTCGCATGGCTCGCCGGCAAGCTCAAGGGCAAGAACCGCACCGCCGCGCTGGAGCAAATCGCCAGCGGCACGCCTATGGTGGTCGGCACTCACGCGCTGTTCCAGGACGAAGTGCAATTCAAGAACCTGGCGCTGGTGATCATCGACGAACAGCACCGTTTCGGCGTGCAGCAGCGTCTGGCCCTGCGGCAGAAAGGCGTCGGCGGACGCATGTGTCCGCACCAGTTGATCATGACCGCCACGCCGATTCCGCGCACGCTGGCCATGAGCGCCTACGCCGATCTCGACACCTCGATCCTCGACGAACTGCCCCCCGGCCGCACCCCGGTCAACACCGTGCTGATCACCGACACCCGGCGGGTCGAAGTCATCGAACGGGTGCGCAGCGCTTGCGCCGAAGGGCGACAAGCCTATTGGGTATGCACGCTGATCGAAGAGTCGGAAGAGCTGACCTGCCAGGCCGCCGAAACCACCTTTGAGGACCTCACCGCCGCCCTCGGCGAGCTGAAGGTCGGGCTGATCCACGGCCGCATGAAACCTGCGGAAAAAGCCGCGGTGATGGCCGAGTTCAAGGCCGGAAACCTGCAACTGCTGGTCGCAACCACGGTGATCGAAGTGGGCGTGGACGTACCCAACGCCAGCCTGATGATCATCGAAAACCCCGAGCGTCTGGGCCTGGCGCAACTGCACCAGTTGCGCGGCCGCGTCGGCCGGGGCAGCGCCGTCAGCCATTGCGTGCTGCTCTACCATCCGCCGCTGTCGCAGATCGGCCGCCAGCGCCTGGGCATCATGCGCGAAACCAACGATGGTTTTGTCATCGCCGAAAAGGACCTGGAATTGCGCGGCCCCGGCGAAATGCTCGGCACCCGCCAAACCGGTCTGCTTCAATTCAAGGTCGCCGACCTGATGCGCGATGCCGATTTGCTACCCGCCGTACGCGATGCCGCCCAGGCATTGCTCGAACGCTGGCCGACCCATGTCAGCCCGTTACTCGACCGATGGCTGCGTCATGGCCAACAATACGGCCAAGTGTGACAAGCGTCACAGTTTCTGAGGCGTGGCTTTAGGCAAGCTGGTTATACTCCTGCAATTGTTTAATCACGGATACAGACCATGACCGACGTTGCCTTCGCACCCGATACCCCGCACGCTCCGTCGGTTATTCGGCTGATGCTGGGCAAGTTGGCCATTGCCTACGAAGAAGTGCTGGACCATCACGGCCTCAATGCCGCACGCAAAGTGCAGGCCGTTCTGCTCGATGACAGCGTCGGCGCGTTGATGGTGTTGTTCCCGCAGAGCCAGTTGCTGGACCTCAATCGCCTGACCGAACTCACCGGTCGCCGCCTCACTGCCGTGCCCACCGAACGCCTGACAAAAATGCTCGGCAAGCACAACCTCAGCTTGCTGCCGGGCCTGCCGGTGCTGACCAGTTCACCCTGCCTGTACGACGAAAGCCTGCTGCGTGAGCCGAAGTTGCTGATCAACTCTGGTGAGCCGGGCGTGCTGCTGGAAGTCTCCAGCGAAGACTTCAAGACCATGCTGACCAAGGCCAGCGCCGCCAACTTCGGCGAAAACCTGACCAGCATCCGTCCGAACCTCGACCGCCCCGATGACGACCGCAAGGAAATCACCCAGGCCGTCCAGGCGTTTACCGCGCGGCGCATCCAGCAGCGTCTGGAAGAGACCATCGAGATTCCGCCGCTGGCTGAAACCGCGCAAAAGATCATCAAGCTGCGTGTCGACCCCAACGCCACTATCGACGACATCACCGGCGTGGTCGAAACCGACCCGGCGCTGGCCGCGCAAGTCGTGAGCTGGGCAGCGTCGCCGTACTACGCCTCGCCGGGCAAGATCCGTTCCGTGGAAGACGCCATCGTGCGCGTGCTGGGCTTCGACCTGGTGATCAACCTGGCGCTGGGCCTGGCCCTGGGTAAAACCCTGAGCCTGCCCAAGGACCACCCGCAACAAACCACGCCGTACTGGCAGCAATCCATCTACACCGCCGCCGTCATCGAAGGCCTGACCCGCGCCATGCCACGCACCCAGCGCCCGGAAGCAGGCCTGACCTACCTGGCCGGCTTGCTGCACAACTTCGGCTACCTGCTGCTGGCCCACGTGTTCCCGCCACACTTCTCACTGATCTGCCGCCACCTGGAGGTCAACCCGCACCTGTGCCACAGCTTCGTGGAACAACACCTGCTGGGCATCAGCCGTGAACAGATCGGCTCGTGGCTGATGCGCTACTGGGACATGCCCGAAGAGCTGTCCACCGCCCTGCGCTTCCAGCACGACCCGGCCTACGACGGCACCTACGCCGAATACCCGAACCTGGTCTGCCTGTCGGTGCGCCTGCTGCGCAGCCGAGGCATCGGCTCCGGCCCCGACGAAGGCATCCCGGACGCACTATTGGAACGCCTCGGCCTGAGCCGCGCCAAGGCCGACGACGTAGTCAGCAAAGTGCTGGAGGCTGAAGTGCTGCTGCGCGAACTGGCGTCGCAATTCACCCAAGGCTGAAAAGCATCGCGGGCTAGCCCGCGATAGGGCCGACTTCAGCTTTGGATTTTATAACAGGCTACGCAAAACAAACGGATACCCCCCCGCATACCCGATAAGAACCAACTTGCTGTCCTTTGTCAGCGCCATGTGGTTATACATGCCTTTATGGTCGAACCAGCCCTTACCGTTGAACGAAGTATCAAGCTGACCAGTGGGCGAATAGCGTGCTGCCACTGATCTTGCAACCAGGATTGTGTTGTTATTCTCTTGCCAGGCACAGTTTTGCCAAACCCCCCCATCGGGCAATATGCTGGAGAACAATGGCTTGCCAGCATTAAACCCAAAATTGGGAGACCCATTGGCGTTTAGAACTGCAATCCAGGGGGTAGATGGCAAACCAAAATCATGAGTCTTGGCAGCGGAGCCAGCCACTACAATCGCACCATCGCTGTTCCTGACTGAAATTGTCCCGGCCCTAATATGCTTTAGTTCGTCATTCTTAATAACGAACTTCTGACCATTGAAGCTGCGATCTCTCTTCCCATCCTTTTCCAAACGAATGACAAAAGCGTTTAAGGCTGCATTTTCAGAGTCATCCTCAAGATAACTACCAAACACCAGAATTTTTTCTTCATCCGTTAGCGCAATGCTGATGACTTCATGATCAAGGCCATCAAGGTTGATCAATAATTTACCGCCATCACCAAAGGTCGTGTCATATTTGCCGTCTGGCGTAAGTCGAATCAGCAATCCACGTACCCAGTATCGACTATTGTCCTGGCCGTAAATCCCACTGTGCGCGACAAGAATCCTGCCATCTTTCTGCACGCACACAGAACCGCCAATATATCCGGCTGCCATGGTTAAACTTTTTGCTTCACTTGTATTGTCGACATTTTTTCGGGGGGGGAATGACTTCCGGGAGCGTAATGACGCTGCGTCACGAGAGAACAGTCTATAGGGGTCTATTTTTTTATAACCCTCCTCTCCAAAATCAGTATCCAGCTGGCCATCCTTATTCAGCCGAGCAACAACCATATCTCGCTGCCCCATTTCATCAAGGTACGTACCTTTCAAAAGGAATTTGCCCTCCGAGTATGGAAATAGTCCACATCTAGGGGCTACGCTCCAGTGAATTGGCAAGATCGTCGACCCATTGTCGCCAAAAGAAGTGTCGAAGACTCCACGATCATCCATTCGCCTTAGCCTCATCGACACAACACCAACACCATCACGCCGGTATTGATCGGCACAAATCAGCTTTCCATTCATCGGAAGAACCGAATATAAAACAGCCCTCCACTCTTCTATTTCCACTACACCATTTTTACCAAAGGACGGGTCAAGTGTTCCTGCTGTCACTGTTTCACTCTGCATCTGGCTCATGATCGCACTCCACGTGTGTAGTAAGGCTGAACTACCCAATGTTCAGCACAGTGGAGCACGCAACAAGCGCAACTGTGACCTGTCAGGAATGACAGTCATTTAGTCTTCTTCGAACTAAAATCGACGGAGATTAGTCCGAAACAACAACCTTTATGGCTGTCATTGAACAGCAACAGGCTTTTTCTTCGGCTTCACATACTTGGTCAGCCCCTGGAACCAGATCACCAGCGCGGGGTTGCCCTTGATCTGAATCGATTTGTCCTGAATCCCGGTCATGAACGCCAGTTGCTTATTCTTCGCCTGCATCGTGGCAAAGCCATACGCGGCATCTTTAAAGGCAATCGCAAACGCAGGCTCAGCATGCACACCCGATTGGCTGGTGATGCGCTGGTCCTTCACGCGGAAATGCCGCGCCACTTTCCCGTCCAGGGTCTGCAGCTGAAACACCAGGTCCTTGTCACCCAACTGCTGCTGAAACGCCGGATTGGTCCGGCTGGCCTTACCCATCAACAAACCCAGCATCCACAGCAGAAAACGAAATTTCATGCGCACAGCCTCAGAAGGAAAATGAACGGCCTGGGCAGTTTAACGGCTTCAGGCGATAACACCACTATCTACTTGCGTTAGAAGAAGATCAGAACCATTACCCTCACGATGACTACCAAGTCACAATTATCCACACCACCTTCAAACGAAACACAATCGGTAGGAGCTGCCGAAGGCTGCGATCTTTTGATCTTCAACCCTGCGCCATCTCGCCGACGATGTTTGCTCGCGATAGCGCCCTCACTAACGCCATCGCCAGCAAGCCGGCTCCAAGGCGGTATTTCAGGTACAAAAAATGGGCACCCAACCCTGGTTGGCGTGCCCATTTTTTATTCCACCCCCCGCTACGCGAGAGGCGAAAACGGCTTACGGATTAACGCTGTCTTTCAACGACTTGCCTGGCTTGAACGCAACGGTGTTGCTGGCCTTGATTTTGACAGGCTCACCGGTTTGCGGGTTTTTGCCGGTGCGGGCACCGCGATGGCGTTGCAGGAAGGTGCCGAAGCCCACCAGCGTCACGCTGTCTTTGCGGTGCAGGGCACCGGTGATTTCTTCAAGAACGGCGTTGAGAACGCGGTTGGCTTGTTCTTTGGTGAGGTCTGCTTTTTCAGCAATGGCTGCAGCGAGGTCTGGTTTACGCATGTGAGTGAAGCCCCTTTGACGGTTTGTTGTTGTTATGTCCGTGCTGCTCTCTGTGGAGCAGCGCCAAAAGCGCCGCAGGTGCTCTACTCTGCGGCAGACGGGAGTGAGGATGGCACGCAGTGAGGCCCCGCGCCAGTATCGGCGCGGCCATTGTTAGGGCAAAAGGGGGGTGATTCCGACAGAACGACCGGTATTTATGCCAACAGGGCTGGAAGCTCTTTGTTCAGGGCCAGTTTTTCCATCACGGCGGCACCGGTGAGGGCATAACCGAGCAGCTTGCCCGCAGCATCGCGGCATAAAACCTTGATGTCGGCGCCCTGCCCTTCGACGGTCCAGATGCCTTCTGCACCCCGTGGCGGCGGAGATACCACCAGCGGGCACACCGGGGTTTTGACGGTGATCGGCATCGGGCCATAGGTGACGGCAGTCGGGTTGCCGGCCAGGGTTTGCGCCAGCGCTCGCGCACAGCTCATCAAGGGCATCACGTACAGCAGATTCAGCCCATCGACCTCGGCACAATCGCCCAGGGCGTAGATGTTGGCATGGGAGGTCTTCAGGTGCCGGTCGACCATGATGCCGCGGTTGACCTGCAGGCCGGCCGCAGCCGCCAGGTCGACACGCGGGCGCAGGCCAATGGCCGAGACCACCACGTCGCACGGGATCACCTGACCATCGGACAGGTGCGCTTCCAGGCCGTCCGCCACGCGTTGCAGGCGGTTGAGCACCGGCCCGAGGTGGAAACGTGCACCGAGGCTTTCCAGGCCAGCCTGCACCGCTGCCGCGGCCGCCGGGTGCAACAGGGTCGGCATGACTTGCTCGCACGGCGCAACCAGTTGCACTTCGTAGCCACCCAGGGTCAGGTCGTTGGCGAACTCACAGCCGATCAGGCCGGCGCCGAGCAGCAGCACGCGGCGCTTGCCGGCAGCCGCTGCACGGAAGCGTGCGTAATCTTCCAGGTCGTTGATCGGGAATACGCAATCCGCCGCGTCACCTTCAATGGGCACGCGCACGGTTTCGGCGCCCCAGGCCAGGATCAGGTCACGGTACATCACCGCCTCTTCACCGATCCACAGGCGCTTGTGGCCCGGGTCAATGCCGCTGATGCGCGTGTGGGTGCGTATTTCGGCCTTGAGTTGTTCGGCCATGGCGCCGGGTTCGGCCATACTCAGGCCGTCGGCATCCTTGTTTTTGCCGAAGCCGGTGGAGAGCATCGGCTTGGAGTAGGAGCGCCCGTCATCGGCGGTAATCAAAAGCAGCGGGGTTTCGCTGTCGAGCTTGCGAAACTCGCGGGCGACATTGTAGCCAGCCAGACCGGTGCCAATGATGACGACAGGTGCGTTCATTCCTTACTCCTCAATTATTCAGGCAGCGATTTCGATCATTTCAAAATCCATTTTGCCCACACCGCAGTCCGGGCACAGCCAGTCTTCCGGCACGTCTTCCCAACGGGTGCCCGGCGCAATGCCGTCATCCGGCCAACCGTCGGCTTCGTTGTAGATCAGGCCGCAGACGATACATTGCCACTTTTTCATCAGGTACTTCCTCAGGGTTCAGGCGTTTTGCCGGCCGGACGGTCGATGGTTGTAGCACTGCCGTCCAACTCAGCGCGTTTTGTACTGATCGGTGCCGCCGGATGCAAGCGTGTTCAGCGCAACGGCAGGCCAATTCAATCGATATCGGTGGCTGACATGTTAAGCTCGCCGCCTCATTTGCTGCCAATAATGACTCATTGTGCAACACACAGAATCCCCCTCTCCAGCTCCTCTCTGGCTCTCGCGCAGCGAACTGGCGCCCCTCCCCGATGCTTCCATCCTGGACTGGCTGTTCGACGAAGGCTCGCTCACCCGACGTCTGATTCATCTGTCGAATGATGCCTTCAGCGTCTCGCCGATGTTCGAGGGCTGGCAAACCTTGCGCGCCGACGAATGCGCAGCGCTGGACCTGGCCGACGGCAGTGAAGGTTGGGTGCGCGAGGTGTATCTGCGCGGTCATGGTGAAGCCTGGGTGTTCGCCCGCAGCGTAGCGGCACGCAGTGCATTGCAAGGCGACGGCTTGCACATGGACGAATTGGGCAGCCGCTCCCTGGGTGAATTGCTGTTCTGCGATCAGGCGTTTCAGCGTCGGGCCATCGAGGTTTGTCATTATCCTCAAGAATGGCTGCCGGGCGAGGTGCGGGCACCGGATCTATGGGGCCGCCGTTCACGTTTTGACCGCGGCGCGTTGAGTGTCCTGGTGGCCGAAATCTTCCTGCCTTCCCTGTGGGACGCCGCACGCGCCCAATCGGAGAACCTCTGATGTACCAAAGCCTGCTCAAGTCCTTGAACCGCTTGAACCCTCGGGCCTGGGACTTCATTCAGCTGACGCGGATGGACAAGCCGATCGGCATTTACCTGCTGCTCTGGCCGACGCTGTGGGCGCTGTGGATTGCCGGCAAGGGTTCGCCGTCCCTGGCCAACATTGTGATTTTCGTCCTGGGCGTAGTGCTGACCCGCGCCGGTGGCTGCGTGATCAACGACTGGGCGGACCGCAAGGTCGATGGTCATGTGAAGCGTACCGAGCAGCGCCCGCTGGTGAGCGGCAAGATCAGCTCGAAAGAGGCGCTGGTGTTCTTCGCCTTGCTGATGGGCGTGAGCTTCCTGCTGGTGCTGTGCACCAATGCCGCGACCGTGTGGCTGTCGCTGGGCGGCCTGGCATTGGCGTTCAGTTACCCCTTCATGAAGCGCTACACCTATTACCCGCAAGTGGTGTTGGGCGCCGCATTTTCGTGGGGGATGCCGATGGCGTTCACCGCAGAAACCGGTGAATTGCCGGCTGCCGCATGGCTGCTGTGGATCGCCAACCTGCTGTGGACCGTGGGTTACGACACGTATTACGCGATGACCGACCGCGATGACGACCTCAAGATCGGTGTGAAATCCACGGCAATCCTGTTCGGCGATGCGGACCGGGCAATCATCCTGACTCTGCAAGGACTGGCGTTGGGTTGCCTGTTGCTGGCGGGTTCGAAGTTCGACCTGGGTGGCTGGTTCCACCTCGGATTACTGGTGGCGGCGGGCTGCTTTGCGTGGGAGTTCTGGTACACCCGCGACAAGGACCGGATGCGTTGCTTCAAGGCGTTTTTGCACAATCACTGGGCGGGCCTGGCTATTTTCGTCGGGATTGTGCTGGATTACGGGTTGCGTTGACCGTTGAAAAGCTCGCGAACGACGTGCCAGACGTCCTTCATCTTGTCACCCTTCATTTCTCCAGGTGCCTTGTCCTTCTGGAAGTAGTACAGCGGTTTTCCGTCAAAGGCCCATTGCATGGTCCCGTCGTCACGCTTGATAACGGTCCATTTACCTTCAGCCTTGGCACCCGCCTCTGCCTTGAGCGGCGGCCAGTACTCTGCACACTCGCCGGTGCACACCGACTTGCCGCCAGTGTCCTTGTCGAACGTGTACAAAGTCATGCCCTTATGGTCGACCATCATGCCGTCTTTCATCATCGCCGGGTCGGCGGCAAAGGCCAGTGTCGGCAGCGTTAACGCAGCAGTGACCAGCAAAGCCTTCCAGGATTGAGCAATGTAGTTCATGGAAACCTTCCTCTTGTGGTTGTCAGGATCCGGACTTAGAGCTTAGCCCAGGATCCAGCCAATCGCCGGTCGACTAAAATACTGTCACACGACTGCAATAATTCCGTTATCTAATGCGGCGCAAGACAGTTAAATGACAAGAGGATTTTGGGCATGGTTGGCAGGAGCATTCTGATCGTCGACGACGAAGCGCCTATTCGCGAAATGATCGCCGTTGCGTTGGAAATGGCCGGCTATGACTGCCTGGAGGCGGAAAACTCCCAGCAGGCCCACGCCATTATCGTCGACCGCAAACCGGACCTGATCCTGCTCGACTGGATGCTGCCCGGCACCTCCGGCATCGAGCTGGCCCGTCGCCTCAAGCGAGATGAACTGACCGGGGACATCCCGATCATCATGCTCACCGCCAAGGGTGAAGAGGACAACAAGATCCAGGGCCTGGAAGTCGGCGCCGACGACTACATCACCAAGCCGTTTTCCCCCCGTGAGCTGGTGGCGCGCCTGAAGGCCGTGCTACGCCGTACCGGCCCGACCGATGGCGAGGCGCCAATCGAAGTCGGCGGCCTGCTGCTGGACCCGATCAGCCACCGCGTGACCATCGACGGTCGTCCCGCCGAGATGGGCCCGACCGAATACCGCCTGCTGCAATTCTTCATGACTCACCAGGAGCGCGCCTACACCCGTGGCCAGTTGCTGGATCAGGTCTGGGGCGGCAACGTCTATGTCGAGGAGCGTACTGTCGACGTGCACATTCGGCGCCTGCGCAAAGCCCTCGGCGATGCTTACGAAAATCTGGTACAAACCGTGCGCGGCACCGGTTACCGCTTTTCTACCAAAGCCTGACCCGGACCCTTACCGCCCGACAAGCTGACAAGGACGCGCGTCAAGTGAACCAAAACTGGCATGGCACCCTGATTCGCCACATGCTGCTACTGGTCACCGCCTGCCTGGTGATCGGCCTGATCACCGGCTATTACGGCTGGAGCCTCGCCGCAGGCCTGGGTCTTTACCTGGCCTGGACCCTCAAGCAATTGCTGCGTCTGCACGAGTGGCTGCGCCTGCACAAACCCGATGAAGCGCCGCCCGACGGCTACGGCCTGTGGGGCGAGGTGTTCGACAGCATCTACCACCTGCAGCGCCGCGACCAACGGGTACGCGGGCGCCTGCAAGCGGTGATCGACCGGGTTCAGGAATCCACCGCCGCGCTCAAGGATGCGGTGATCATGCTCGACACCGACGGCAACCTGGAGTGGTGGAACCGCGCCGCCGAAACCCTGCTGGGCCTCAAGACCCCGCAGGACAGTGGCCAACCGGTGACCAACCTGGTGCGCCATCCGCGCTTCAAGGAATACTTCGAGCAAGACAGCTACGCCGAGCCGCTGGAAATTCCTTCGCCGACCAACGACCGCGTGCGCATTCAGCTGTACATCACCCGTTACGGCAACAACGAACACTTGATGCTGGTGCGCGATGTGACACGCATCCATCAGCTTGAACAAATGCGCAAAGACTTCATCGCCAACGTGTCCCATGAACTGCGCACGCCGTTGACGGTGATCTGCGGCTACCTGGAAACCCTGCTCGATAACGTCGACGAGGTGAACCCGCGCTGGGGCCGTGCCTTGCAGCAGATGCAGCAACAAGGCGGGCGCATGCAGACCCTGCTCAACGACCTGTTGTTGCTGGCCAAGCTGGAAGCCACCGATTATCCATCGGACAACCAGCCGGTGCCGATCGACGGCTTGCTGCAATCGATCAAGAGCGATGCGCAGCAGTTGTCCGGCCAGAAAAACCAGAAAATCACCCTGGACGCCGACCCGATGATTCTGCTCAAGGGCAGCGAGGCGGAGTTGCGCAGCGCGTTTTCCAACCTGGTGTTCAACGCGGTGAAATACACCCCGGCCGAAGGCAACATCCGCATTCGCTGGTGGGGCGATGACCAGGGGGCGCACCTGAGCGTGCAGGATTCCGGGATCGGTATCGATAGCAAACACCTGCCGCGCCTGACCGAACGCTTCTATCGCGTCGACTCCAGCCGCAACTCCAATACCGGTGGCACCGGCCTGGGGCTGGCGATCGTCAAACACGTTTTGTTACGTCATCGGGCACGGATGGAAATCAGCAGTGTACCGGGCCACGGCAGTACCTTTACCTGCCACTTTGCCCCGGCTCAGGTCACCAAATCACGGGTTATCAGCACCGCCGACTGATACCGGCCAGCACGCGCCACTAGGCAACTGGCCGGTCAGCCGCTACATTGGCTGACTTGCGCCTGCCCTTCAGGCGCGGATTTTCTTCCCTCTCGAATACACGGAACCCGCAAAACTCCATCATGGACCCTTCCCCTGGCTTGACCCTCGCTACAATTTTCGCCGACTTCGGCATGATTCTTTTTGCTCTGATCCTGGTTTTGCTCAACGGCTTTTTCGTTGCGGCGGAATTTGCCATGGTCAAGCTGCGCTCGACCCGGGTCGAGGCCATCGCTGACAAAAACGGCTGGCGCGGGCACATCCTGCGCACCGTGCACAGTCAGCTCGATGCGTACCTGTCGGCCTGCCAATTGGGTATCACCCTCGCCTCCCTGGGCCTGGGTTGGGTCGGTGAGCCCGCGTTTGCCCACATTCTTGAGCCGGTGTTGAGCGCTGTCGGCGTTGAATCGGCCGAAGTGGTCAAAGGCATCTCGTTCTTCACCGCGTTCTTCATCATTTCGTACCTGCACATCGTGGTCGGTGAGCTCGCCCCGAAATCCTGGGCGATCCGCAAACCCGAATTGCTGTCGCTGTGGACCGCCGTGCCGCTGTACCTGTTCTATTGGGCCATGTACCCGGCCATCTACCTGCTCAACGCCAGCGCCAACACCATCCTGCGCATTGCAGGGCAAGGTGAACCCGGCCCGCATCACGAGCATCACTACAGCCGTGAAGAGCTGAAACTGATCCTGCACTCCAGCCGTGGCCAGGACCCGAGCGACCAAGGCATGCGCGTGCTGGCCTCGGCGGTGGAGATGGGCGAACTGGAAGTGGTCGACTGGGCCAACTCCCGCGAAGACCTGGTGACCCTGGAGTTCAACGCACCGCTCAAGCAGATCCTGGCAATGTTCCGTCGCCACAAGTTCAGCCGCTATCCGGTGTACGACAGCGAACGCCAGGAGTTCGTCGGCCTGCTGCACATCAAGGATCTGCTGCTGGAACTGGCAGCGCTGGACCACATTCCCGAGTCGTTCAACCTCGCCGAACTGACCCGTCCGCTGGAGCGCGTGTCGCGGCACATGCCGCTGTCGCAGTTGCTGGAGCAGTTCCGCAAGGGCGGTTCGCACTTCGCCGTGGTCGAAGAGGCCGACGGCAACATCATCGGCTACCTGACCATGGAAGACGTGCTGGAAGTGCTGGTGGGCGACATCCAGGATGAACACCGCAAGGCCGAGCGCGGGATCCTCGCGTACCAGCCGGGCAAGTTGCTGGTCCGGGGCGATACCCCGCTGTTCAAGGTTGAACGACTGCTGGGCATCGACCTCGACCACGTCGAAGCCGAAACCCTTGCAGGGCTGGTCTATGAGAGTCTCAAGCGCGTTCCGGAAGAGGAAGAAGTGCTGGAAGTCGAAGGCCTGCGGATCATCATCAAGAAGATGAAGGGGCCGAAGATTGTCCTGGCCAAGGTGTTGATGCTCGATTAAACACCTAAAAGATCGCAGCCTCCGGCAGCTCCTACAGGGCTATGTGAACACCTGTAGGAGCTGCCGGAGGCTGCGATCTTTTATTGCTTGCCCAACGCAAAGTTGGGCAAAGCACCCACCGGCTGGTTGAACTGATACGGAATCGACACCAGCCCCAGCCCGGTATTGCGCTGCACCACGAAGTGCAAATGCGGCCCGGTGCTGTTGCCGGTGTTGCCGGACAACGCCAGAGCACTGCCTACCGTTACCCGCTGACCTTCCCGAACGCGGACCGAGCCCTTCTTCAGGTGCAGGTAAACACCCATGGTCCCGTCATCGTGCAGCACCCGCACGAAATTGCCGGAGGCATCGGTGCCGCGCCCGCTCTGTCTGTTCTCGGTCTTCACCACCACCCCGCCTCGCGCGGCAATGATCGGCGTGCCCTCAGGCATCGCGATGTCTATGGCGTAGCGGCTCTTGGGGCCAAAGTGGCTATAGGGGCCATTGGCGCCCTGACTGATCCGGAACGGGCCGCCACGCCAGGGCAACGGGTACCGATAGCCCACCGTGGGTCCTGAGGGGTCGCCCAGGGAATACTTGAACTTCGGGACGTACGCCAGCGGCCTTCCACCTTTGGCCGCCGTGAGCTGCGCCAGGCGAACGCTGCTGCGCATCGGTATCACGCGTCGAATCGTCCTGCCCGGCACACCGCTGGCGTTCTTTACCCCGGCAAAACTCAGTTCGACCTCTACCGGTGCATACAGGTCATTGCGCACATACACGCTGTGCACGCCTTTCTTCTTCATGATGATGAGGCGCACCTGACGCTCAAGGTGCTCGACCATGCCATCGCGGAAAACGAACACATGGGCGCCTTTGCTGGGGCGGTCGCTGTAGGAAACCACGCCATTGGCGTCTTTGGACTTGTAGATGGTCATGGCCACGGCCGAGGTGGCGACCATGAACAGGCCACAGAAAAACAGCAGCCGCGTGAACATGGGCAAGGATTCTGTCGAGTGGAAACTGAGATGGAGCCTAGCAGCTGCTATGGACTCGGGTAGTCGGCAGATGTTTCAAAATGGGCCGTTCAGAAGATTTTTGACAAAGCCAATGGCCCCTTCGCGAGCAAGTCGAGTCGTCGCACCGCCGCTCCCACATTGGAATGCATTTCAAATGTGGGAGCGGCGGTGCGACGACTCGACTTGCTCGCGAAGGCGGACAAGCAGATACGCTGTATCAAGCGCCAGGAATGAAGTGCTTCTGCGCCGTCCCCCGCGCAATCAGGCGCGAGATGTAATCGAGCTTCTGCGCATCCTGATCGACAAAGCGGAAGGTCAGTTGCAGCCAGTCGCTGTCGGGCTTCGGTTCGTGGGCCACGACAGCATGCAGATAGCCGTTGAGGCGGGCGATTTCGGCATTGTCGCCTTGCTCCAGGTCCAGCACGGCGCTGTCGAGGATCTGCGGCAGGGTCTCGGTGCGCTTGACCACCAACAGGGCCTCCTTGAGGCTCAGGGCCTTGATCACGCACTGCTGGATGCCGTTCGGCAAACGCAGTTGACCCTGGCCACGGCCGCTGGCGGGTGCTGAAGAAGCCGCAGGCGCCTTGACCGGCGGGCTGTTGAGCAAGCCTTTGGACGGTGCGGGTGCGGCTGTTGGCGTGGTGACGGGGGCCTTGCCAGCGGTCAGGGCGGCCAGGGAGTCGTTGGCGAATGCAGGGCTGGTTTTGGTCGCGGCTACGTTGGTCAAGACATCGAGTTTGCCGACCTTGTGCAGCGCCTGCTTGACCTTGGTGATCAGTTGTTCGTTGGTGAACGGCTTGCTGACATAACCGGATACCCCGGCCTGGATCGCCTGGACGACGTTCTCCTTGTCGCCACGGCTGGTCACCATCACGAAAGGCATGGCTTTGAGGCTGTCTTGCTCACGACACCAGGTCAGCAGTTCCAGGCCGGACATTTCCGGCATTTCCCAGTCGCACAGGACCAGATCGAATGCTTCCTTGGCCAGCATGGCCTGGGCCTTTCTGCCGTTGATCGCGTCTTCGATCCGCATGCCCGGAAAATAATTGCGCAGGCACTTTTTCACCAGGTCACGAATGAACGACGCGTCGTCCACGACCAACACACTGACCTTACTCATCCACCACCCCTTTAAAAAATCCCGGCCAGCATACCGCCTTGCTGATGGCACATTGCCAAAAAACCTTCAGTCACGCCGGACTTTTCGTTCACGGGTGCTGCTTTTCGAATGCGTAGGCCACAAACAAAAACGCCCGGCCAACAGGCCGGGCGCTTTACTTGGGCAACCTTACTTATCGTCAGTTTTGCCCGGAACATTAGCGGTTTCGCCGGTTGTTCCTTCGACTTCTTCCTTCATGCGCTTGAGCCCCAGATGCCGCACGTCGGTGCCGCGTACCAGGTAGATCACCAGCTCCGAGATATTGCGCGCGTGGTCGCCGATACGCTCCAGCGAACGCAGTACCCAGATAATGCTCAGAACCCGCGAGATAGAACGCGGATCCTCCATCATGTAGGTCGCCAGCTCACGCAGGGCAGTCTTGTATTCGCGGTCGATGATCTTGTCGTACTGCGCCACCGACAAGGCCAGCTCGGCATCGAAACGGGCAAAGGCGTCCAATGCATCACGGACCATGTTGCGCACCTGGTCACCGATGTGGCGCACTTCGACGTAACCGCGCGGTGCCTCGCCTTCTTCGCATAACTGAATGGCGCGACGGGCGATCTTGGTCGCTTCGTCACCGATGCGCTCCAGGTCGATCACCGATTTGGAAATGCTGATGATCAGTCGCAGGTCGGACGCTGCTGGCTGACGACGGGCCAGAATGCGCAGGCATTCTTCGTCGATGTTGCGTTCCATCTGGTTGATCTGGTCGTCGATCTCGCGCACCTGCTGGGCCAGGCCGGAGTCGGCCTCGATCAGCGCGGTGACCGCGTCGTTGACCTGCTTCTCGACCAGCCCGCCCATGGCCAGGAGGTGGCTGCGCACTTCCTCCAGTTCGGCGTTGAACTGGGCAGAGATGTGGTGGGTTAAGCCTTCCTTCGAAATCATCTTTTGCTCCGCGATAGCTGTGAGCTGCAAGCTACAAGCTGCAAGCTGTGTTGTGTCGTACTCGGACCGCTCTTACTTGCCGCTTGAAGCTTGCGGCTTGCAGCTGTTCCTAGCCATACCGGCCCGTGATGTAGTCTTCGGTCTGCTTCTTCGCTGGATTGGTGAACAGGGTGTCGGTGTCGCCAAATTCCACCAGTTTGCCCATGTACATGAACGCGGTGTAGTCGGAAACCCGCGCCGCCTGCTGCATGTTGTGGGTCACGATCACGATGGTGAACTTGGATTTCAGTTCGTAGATCAACTCTTCGACTTTCAGCGTGGAGATCGGGTCGAGTGCCGAGCAGGGTTCGTCGAGCAGCAACACTTCCGGCTCAACGGCGATGGTGCGGGCGATCACCAGACGCTGCTGCTGACCACCGGACAGACCCAGTGCCGACTCGTGCAGGCGATCTTTGACTTCGTCCCACAGCGCTGCGCCCTTGAGTGCCCACTCGACGGCTTCGTCGAGCACGCGCTTCTTGTTGATGCCCTGGATGCGCAGGCCGTAAACCACGTTTTCGTAGATGGTTTTCGGGAACGGGTTGGGCTTCTGGAACACCATGCCGACGCGACGACGCAGCTCGGCCACGTCTTCGCCCTTGCGGTAGATGTTGTTGCCGTACAGGTTGATCTCGCCCTCGACGCGGCAGCCATCCACCAGGTCGTTCATGCGGTTGAAGGTGCGCAGTAGCGTCGACTTGCCACAGCCGGACGGGCCGATGAAGGCGGTCACGCGCTGTTTCGGAATGTTCATGCTGACGTCGTACAGCGCTTGCTTCTCACCGTAGTACAGGCTCAGGCCAGGTACTTCGATGGCTACGGTTTCCTGCTCGAGGCTCAGGCTCTGTTTATCGCGACCCAGTGCCGACATGTTGATGCCGTGGGTATGTGCTTCGTGCTGCATGGGAGGCTCCCTGTGCTAACAAATTCGGTTCGGAACGCTGCTTATTGCAGTTCCCATCAATATTCCGGTGGACGCGGTCCAGTGTGGGAGCGGGCTTGCTCGCGAAGAGGCCGGCACATTCAACATCAATGTTGCCTGACCCACCGCTTTCGCGAGCAAGCCCGCTCCCACATTGGAAATCAGCTGTCCAAAGCTTTGTACTTCTCGCGCAGGTGGTTGCGGATGTAGACGGCCGACAGGTTCAGCGTCGCGATCACCAGCACCAGCAACAGCGCCGTGGCGTATACCAGCGGTCGTGCGGCTTCGACGTTCGGGCTCTGGAAGCCGACGTCATAGATGTGGAAGCCCAGGTGCATGATCTTCTGGTCCAGGTGCAGATACGGGTAGTTACCGTCCACCGGCAACGACGGCGCCAGTTTCACCACACCCACCAGCATCAGCGGCGCCACTTCACCCGCGGCACGAGCCACAGCGAGGATCATGCCGGTCATCATCGCCGGGCTGGCCATCGGCAATACGATCTTCCACAAGGTTTCAGCCTTGGTCGCGCCGAGGGCCAACGAGCCTTCACGCACGGTGCGAGGAATCCGCGCCAGGCCTTCTTCAGTGGCCACGATCACCACCGGCACTGCCAGCAGCGCCAGGGTCAGCGAAGCCCAGAGCAGGCCCGGCGTGCCAAAGGTCGGCGCCGGCAAGGCTTCCGGGAAGAACAGACGGTCGAGCGAGCCGCCCAGCACATAGACGAAGAAACCCAGGCCGAACACCCCGTAAACGATGGCCGGAACACCGGCCAGGTTGTTCACCGCGATGCGGATCACCCGGGTCAGGGTGTTCTGCTTGGCGTATTCACGCAGGTACACCGCCGCCAGCACGCCGAACGGGGTCACGATCATCGCCATGATCAGGGTCATCATCACGGTGCCGAAAATGGCCGGGAAGATACCGCCCTCGGTGTTCGCTTCACGCGGGTCGTCGCTCAGGAACTCCCAGACCTTGCTGAAGTAGAAACCGATCTTGGTGGTCGTGCTCATGGCGTTCGGCTGGTAGGCGTGAACCACCTTGCCGATGCCGATTTCGATTTCCTTACCGTTCGCATCACGGGCGGTCAGGCTGTCGCGGTTGAACTGCGCATGCAGATCGTTCAGGCGCGCTTCAACATCCTGATAGCGGGCATTGAGTTCGGCGCGCTCCGATTCCATGTCCGCTTGTGCGGCGGCGTCGAGCTTGCCATCCAGCTCCAGCTTGCGACCGTGCAGGCGAACGCGCTCAAGACCGGCGTTGATCGCGCCGATGTCGGTTTTTTCCAGGCTCTTGAGCTGTGCGGCCAGCTTGTTCACGCGATCGACACGGGCTTGCAACTCAGGCCATGCGGCTTCGCCTTCAGCGACAACCTTGCCGTCCTGTTTGACGTTGACCAGGTAACCGTAGAAGTTGCCCCACTCACGCCGCTCGATCGCCATCAACTCCGGCGGCGTCGTCTGGTTGGTCAGCCACTCGCCGACGACCCAGGTAAAGTCGTTGCCGTTCAGGTCACGGTTGCCGACCTTGATCAGCTCGCGAGTCATGAACTCAGGGCCTTCGTCAGGCACCGGCAGGCCGGCGCTCTTCAGACGGGCACGTGGCACTTCTTCCTTCTGTACGATTTCGCCGATCACCAGGTGCTGGCCCTGGCCCGGTACGTCGTAGCTGGCGTGGATCAGATCCGCCGGCCAGAAGTGACCCAGGCCGCGCACGGCAATCACTGCCAGCAGGCCAATGGTCATGATGACCGCGATGGACACCGCGCCACCGCTGATCCAGACGCCGGGGGCGCCGCTCTTGAACCATCCTTTCAGGGAGTTCTGTTTCACAGACTTCTACCTTTCTTAAAGCGACGAGTATTTCTTGCGCAGACGCTGACGAATCAGTTCTGCGAGGGTGTTCATGACGAAGGTGAACAACAGCAGCACCAGCGCCGAGAGGAACAGCACGCGGTAGTGGCTGCCGCCGACTTCCGACTCGGGCATTTCCACCGCAACGTTGGCCGCCAGGGTGCGCAGGCCTTCGAACAGGTTCATTTCCATGACCGGGGTGTTACCGGTGGCCATCAGCACGATCATGGTTTCCCCGACCGCACGGCCCATGCCGATCATCAGCGCCGAGAAGATGCCCGGGCTCGCGGTGAGGATCACCACGCGAGTCATGGTCTGCCACGGCGTGGCACCGAGGGCCAGGGAGCCCAGGGTCAGGCCACGCGGCACGCTGAACACAGCGTCTTCGGCGATGGAGTAGATGTTCGGGATGACCGCGAAGCCCATGGCCAGGCCGACCACCAGAGCGTTGCGCTGATCGTAGGTGATGCCCAGGTCGTGGGAGATCCACATGCGCATGTCGCCGCCGAAGAACCAGTTCTCCATGAACGGACTCATGTACAGCGACAGCCAACCCACAAACAGGATCACCGGAATCAGCAGCGCACTTTCCCAACCGTCCGGTACTTTCAGGCGGATCGACTCAGGCAGGCGGCTGAAGGTGAAACCGGCGACCAGGATGCCGATCGGCAGCAGCATCAGCAGGCTGAAGATGCCCGGCAAGTGTCCTTCAACATAAGGTGCGAGGAACAGACCGGCGAAGAAACCGAGGATCACCGTCGGCATCGCTTCCATCAATTCGATCACCGGCTTGACCTTGCGGCGCATGCCAGGAGCCATGAAGTACGCGGTGTAGATCGCAGCGGCAACGGCCAGTGGAGCGGCCAGCAACATGGCGTAAAACGCGGCTTTCAGGGTACCGAAGGTCAGCGGTGACAGGCTCAGCTTGGGTTCGAAGTCGGTGTTGGCGGCGGTCGATTGCCAGACGTATTTAGGCTCGTCGTAGTTCTCGTACCAGACC
This sequence comes from Pseudomonas sp. FW305-70, assembly GCF_058783925.1. Classification (NCBI taxonomy): domain Bacteria; kingdom Pseudomonadati; phylum Pseudomonadota; class Gammaproteobacteria; order Pseudomonadales; family Pseudomonadaceae; genus Pseudomonas; species Pseudomonas sp. FW305-70. Next base: position 120,698 of record NZ_JBYSYZ010000012.1, on the reverse strand, counting down.
TTGCTCCACAACGCGCTCCACGACACTTCCGGGTGCGGGTTGTCGAGCAGCAGCGGATGCAGCTTGCCGCCGGCTTCAACGATTACGCGGTTGGCGCGAGGCGACAGACCGAAAACGCCCTGGCCTTCAGCGACGGGTTCCACCAGCAAGGTACGGTGGGCAGTGCTGTGGAACACGCCAAGCTTGCCGGAAGCGTCCAGGGCAACGAAGCCCTTGCGGCGCTCTTCGGCGGTGATTTCAACGATCGGCGTAGTGCCCATCTGGAAGGTGCGAATCTGCTTCAGACGTTGTTCGCCATCGGGATCGCGGGCCATGAACCACTGGGCCAGGCCACCCTTGGAATCGCCGATGATCAGCGAGATGCCGCCCACCAGCTGGGTGCTGGCGGTGACTTGCGCTTCACCGTCTTCAAGCAGTTTGTAGCGACCGTTGAGGCTCTTGTCGCGCAAGCTGAACACGTCAGCCTGGGCACGCCCGTTGATCACGTACAGCCACTGCTGACGCGGGTCGACGAAGATGCTCTTCACCGGCTCGGTCATCTGCGGCAGCTCGATGCGCTTCTGCTCGTTGGTGACTTCGCCGGTCATCATGTTCTCTTCGCTGGTCAGCGACAGAACATTGAGTTGCGAACCGGTAGAGCCCACCAGCATCAGGGTCGAATCGTTGGCGTTGAGGCTGACGTGCTCCAGCGTACCACCCGCCTCGTTCACCGCGATTGGCGCTTCGCCATACGGGTACTCGACGGCCGGGGTGATGGTTTTCTTGCCTTCCGGGTAGCTGACTTTATAGGTGTGACGGAATACCAGTGCCTGACCGTTGGACAGACCCACCGCCACCAGCGGGTGGCCTGGCTGGTCTTCACCGATGGAGGTCACGGTGGTGCCGGCCGGAACCGGCAAATCGACGCGCTTGAGTTCGGCGCCACTGTCGATGTCGAAGAACAATGCCTGGCCCTTGTCGGAAACCCGCATCGCCACCTGGTTCTGCTCTTCCAGGGAGATCATCAGCGGCTTGCCGGCGTCTTGCATCCAGGCTGGCGTAATAGCGTCCTTGGCGGTCAGACTGGCACCCTGGAACAGGGGCGCGACAATGTAGGCAAGGAAGAAGAAGATCAGTGTGATGGCTGCCAGCACCGCCAGGCCGCCGATAAGGACGTACCAGCGGGTGAAGCGATCCTTGAGCGCGCGGATGCGACGCTTGCGTTGTAGCTCAGGCGTATTGAAGTCAATTCGCTTGGGGGGATTAGTAGTCATGTTGGAATTGGCCAGATCATTCATGCGCACACCCTAGCGATCCTGTATGACAGAAAGATGACAATGCAGTGACGCAACAAATCCGCCGCTGGCGGTAACCAGCAGTGGATAGAGAATTAGAGGTGTATGGGGGCGACTCCTGCCGCCCCCATGTGAGTCCGAGGGGTTCACCTCGGACTCAATTTGTTACTTTTTTGCGACTTCAGCGCCGCCTTCCGCGAGACCCAGGTCAGCCAGAGCTTTTGCAGCAACCTTGGCTGGCAGTGGGATGTAGCCGTCTTTCACTACAACTTCCTGGCCCTGTTTCGACAGAACCAGTTTCACGAACTCGGCTTCCAGCGGAGCCAGAGGCTTGTTTGGCGCTTTGTTGACGTAAACGTAGAGGAAGCGCGACAGCGGGTACTTGCCGTTCAGGGCGTTTTCTTCGGTGTCTTCGATGAATTCACCGCCATCTTTCTTGGCCAGGGCAACGGTTTTCACGCTGGCAGTCTTGTACCCAATGCCCGAGTAGCCGACGCCGTTCAGCGAGCTGCTGATCGACTGCACAACCGAAGCCGAACCTGGCTGTTCGTTGACGTTTGGCTTGAAGTCGCCCTTGCACAGGGCTTCTTCCTTGAAGTAGCCGTAGGTACCGGATACCGAGTTACGACCAAACAGTTGAACTGGCTTGTTGGCCAGGTCACCGGTCACGCCCAGGTCACCCCAGGTTTTGACATCGGTCTTGGCACCGCACAGACGAGTCGAGGAGAAAATCGCGTCGACCTGAGCCATGGTCAGACCCTTGATAGGGTTGTCCTTATGCACGAATACGGCCAAGGCGTCCACGGCAACCGGAATAGCGGTTGGCTTGTAGCCATACTTGGTTTCGAAGGCTTGCAGCTCGTTGTCCTTCATCTTGCGGCTCATCGGGCCCAGGTTAGCGGTACCTTCTGTCAGCGCAGGTGGTGCGGTAGAAGAACCGGCGGCCTGAATCTGGATGTTTACGTTCGGGTATTCTTTCTTGTAGTTCTCAGCCCAGAGGGTCATGAGGTTGGCCAGGGTATCGGAGCCGACGCTGGACAGGTTGCCCGACACACCAGTGGTCTTGGTGTAGCTCGGGATAGCAGGGTCAACAGCGGCAACCGCGTTGGCAGTCGCAACGCCAGCAGCGACAAAAGTCATTGCCGCCATCAAACGCTTCAGTTTCATGCCTTACTCCTAGCAGATAGGGTGTGTTAAGTCGGGGCCAAGTATCAGCAGGCCGTGTGAACACTCTATGGCTGAAATATGACAATTGGATGAAAGGCCAGTATTCAGTGTTTCCAGGTAATACCGCGTTATCGTTCTTCGCGAGCAAGCCCGCTCCCACAGGGGATCTGCGGCGAATACAGAACCAATGTGGGAGCGGGCTTGCTCGCGAAGGCGTCAGTGCAGTCGCTGAGAAAGGCCGCTTAGCGCCCTTTTTTCCAGAGATATGCCCCCACCAGAATCCCGACCCCGCACAGCACCGCCACGTAGTAGGCCGGCCCCATCGGGCTTTCCTTGAGCAGCAGACTGACGATCATTGGCGTCAGACCGCCGAAAATGGCGTAGGCCACGTTATAGGAGAACGACAGGCCACTGAAACGCACCACTGGCGGGAACGCCTTCACCATCACGTACGGCACCGCGCCGATGGTGCCGACCAGCAGACCGGTCAGCGCATACAGCGGGAACAGCCAGTCCGGATGGTCGGCCAGGCTGTGGTAGAAGGTCCAGGAGCTGGCCAGCAATGCAGCGCAGCCCAGGACGAAGACTCGCCCTGCGCCGAAGCGATCCGCCAGCGCGCCGGCGATGATGCAGCCAAAGCTCAGGAAGACGATCGCCAGGCTGTTCGCCTGCAAGGACGTGGTTGGCGAGAAGTGATAGACCGTCTGCAACACAGTCGGCGTCATCAGGATCAACACCACGATGGCGGCAGACAGCAGCCAGGTGAGCAGCATCGAAATGGCGATGGCGCCACGATGGTCACGCAGCACCGCGCGCAGCGGCACCTCTTCGGCCAGGGCCTTGCGCTGTTGCAGCTCGGCGAACACCGGGGTTTCGTGCAGCCAGCGACGCAGGTACACCGAGAACAGTCCGAACACGCCGCCCAGCAGGAACGGGATCCGCCAGGCGTAATCCGACACTTCCACCGGGGTATAGAGGCTGTTGATCGCCGTGGCGACCAGCGAGCCGAGCAGGATGCCCGCCGTCAGACCGCTGGTCAGGGTGCCACAGGCGTAGCCGATATGACGCTGCGGCACGTGTTCGGAAACGAAGACCCACGCCCCCGGCACCTCACCGCCAATGGCCGCGCCCTGGATCACCCGCATCAGCAGCAACAGGATCGGTGCCCACATGCCGATCTGCGCATAGGTCGGCAACAACCCCATGATCAGGGTCGGCACGGCCATCATGAAAATGCTCAGGGTGAACATTTTCTTGCGGCCCAGCAGGTCGCCGAAATGCGCCATCACGATGCCGCCCAGCGGCCGCGCCAGGTAGCCGGCGGCGAAGATGCCGAAGGTCTGCATCAGGCGTAGCCACTCTGGCATGTCCACCGGGAAGAACAGCTTGCCCACCACCGTGGCGAAGAACACGAAGATGATGAAGTCGTAGAACTCCAGCGCACCGCCCAGGGCAGACAGCGATAGAGTCTTGTAGTCGTTGCGGGTCAGCGGACGTGCGGGTTGTTCTGGCTGCGCGATGCTCGAGGGCGCTGTGGTCATGGCAAGGGCTTCTCTTATAGTCGGATCTGCAACCTCAACAACGCTGGTTGAGGCCTGGGCAGGTCCGGCACGATAGCAAATTGTTCGAAAAAGCACATAGAGGTGCGTTTTTGACGGTCAAAATGAGAACCGGACGGTCGTCGCGGAGTCTACCGACCGATATACTCGCAGCCTTGCTCCGGTTTTTGAGGGTTGCTGTGCGAAAACGCCTGTCAGGTTCATAGGCGATTTCGCAGAGTTTCCCTTTAGGCGCCTTATGGAAAACGTGACGAACGCAGTATGTTCGGTGCTGAATCGTTTTTCCCGAAGACGGCTACCACCAGCAATACCAACGAAGAGTCACGGGTCAGAGGCACCCCCGGCATGATAGAGCTCGAACAAGAAGATCCGATCCCGCAAGGCGACCTGGCCCTGCAAATCACCGCGCTCCCTCGCGAAACCAACGGCTTTGGCGACATTTTCGGCGGCTGGCTGGTGGCGCAGATGGATTTGGCAGGCACTGCGATGGCCAGCAAGGTCGCCGGCGGGCGCGTTGCCACCGTTGCAATCGACCGCATGGCATTTCTGGTTCCGGTGGCGGTGGGCGCTCAGCTTTCCTTTTATACCCAGGCCCTGGAAATCGGCCGCAGCTCGATCAAGATGATGGTCGAGGTCTGGAGCGACGATCCACTGTCCAGCGAGTGGCGTAAAGTAACCGAAGCGGTGTTTGTGTTCGTTGCCATCGACGGCAGCGGTCGTACCCGCTCGGTTCCGCCCAGGGCTCGATAAAGAGTTTCTAAACCTGGTAGCCGTTTTGCGGTCGATAGTCGTCCACGTTACTGATCGAGAGCTGTCCCATGAGCACGCCCAATGTTGAAGCCGTAAAACTGGATGAACTGAACTGCTGGCGCATCCGCCACGGTCAGGCCGAATTACTGGTGGCCCAGCAAGGTGCGCACATCCTCAGCTATCAGCTGGCCGGCCAGCCGCCGCTGATCTGGCTCAACGACGAGGCCGTATTCAAGACCGGCAAGAGCATCCGCGCCGGCGTACCGGTGTGCTGGCCGTGGTTCGGTGTCTTCGACCGCAACCCGCAAAGTGTCAAGGCGATGCGTGTCAGCAATGACGCGCCGTCGGCTCACGGCTTCGTGCGAGCGATGGATTGGGAACTGGGCGGCATCGAAGCCGAAGGCGAAAGCCTGAAGGTCGAATTCCTGCTGCCCTACCCCGAAGGCGGCTTCCCTGGCTGGCCGCACCAGGTGGATTTGACTATGACCATTCGCCTCGATGAGCAATTACACATCCAGCTGACCAGCCACAACCGGGGCACTGATACCGTCAGCATCAGCCAGGCGCTGCACAGTTACTTTGCCGTCAGCGATGTGCGTGATGTGCGCGTCGAAGGTGTGGACGGTCTCAACTACATCGAAACCCTGGATAACTGGAAAACCGTCACCCAGACCGGTGATCTGCATTTTACCGGCGAGACCGACCGCATCTACCTCAACGCCCCGCCACAGTTGAGCATCGTCGATCCAGCCTGGGAACGGCGCATCGTACTGACCAGCAGCGGATCGCGCACGGCAGTGATCTGGAACCCGTGGATCGACCGCGCCGCTGCGTTCAGCGACATGGCCGACGACGGTTGGCAGCGCATGCTGTGCATCGAGACGGCGAACGTGATGGGCGATGTGGTGACGCTCGCAGCAGGTGCTAGCCACACCTTGGGTATCAGCATCGGTAGCGCGCCGCTCTAAATAACACCTGAAACCAATGTGGGGCTTGCTCGCGAAAGCGGTGTATCAGTCAGCATTGATGGCGACTGACACTCCCTCTTCGCGAGCAAGCCCGCTCCCACATTTACATCTCTACAAGTCTGACTCTTCCACCACCCGCACCTTCTGCGCATCCAGCGCATACGCCGCATCCGCCAGGTCATTGCTGACCTTCTCGATCTTCAGCGTGCCGGTCACCCACAGCGGCGTGTAGATATCATCCAGCTTCAAGCCCTTGGGATAACGCACCAGCACCAGTTGATTGGGTGGCGGTGGCGGCACGTGGATGCAGGCACCCGGGTACGGCACCAGGAAGAACAAAGTACTGTGGCCTTTGGCGTCGGACTCCAGCGGCACTGGATAACCGCCAATGCGGATGTTTCTGTCGTTCATCGACGCAACAGTCTTGGTCGAGTACATCACCGCCGGCAAGCCTTTGGCCTGCTTCATCCCGCCTTTGTCGGTGAAGGTGCCATTGGCTTCAGGGGAATTGTGGTCGATTTCGGGCATGGCCTCGAGGGCCTTCTGGTCCGACTTGGGCATCAATTCGAGCCAGTCGGTCTCTGGCAGTTCGCCGGCATGGGCAAGGCCCGTACCCAGTAAAACAAGAGTCAGTAAAAGACGGCGCATGAAGGTGCTCGGCAAAGGGAAGAACAGGAAACGCCGAACATTCTAGCCCTCCCGACCGGCTTGGCGGAGAGGGCTTTATCGTCTGGATCAGTTCTTTTTGATCAGCCCGTAGACCACCAGCAACACAACGGCGCCCACCAGCGCCCCGATGAAGCCTGCACCTTGGCCAGCCTGATAGATACCCAGGGCTTGGCCGCCATAGGTGGCCGCCAGCGAACCGCCGATACCGAGCAGGATCGTCATGATCCAGCCCATGCTGTCATCGCCCGGTTTCAGGAACCGAGCCAGCAGACCGACGATCAAGCCGATAAAGATGGTTCCGATAATTCCCATGGCATTTCCCTCTGATTGATTGGCTATAGCCTAGCCAGACTTTGGCATCCTGCCATGAGAGAACGGCGGCCCCTGAATGGTTCCGCCGCTGCCACATGAAACTATTCGGCGATGAGCGCTTCGACCTTGAGGATCTGCGCAGCCAGCGTCTCGCGGTCTGCACAACGCAGGTTGGCGTGACCGACCTTGCGGCCGACCTTGAACGCCTTGCCATAGTGATGCAAATGGCAATCGGCGATGTTCAGGACCTTCTCGGTCTCTGGCACTTTGCCGATGAAGTTGAGCATCGCGCTTTCGCCGACCTTGGCCGTCGAACCCAACGGCAGGCCGGCAACGGCCCGCAGGTGGTTTTCGAACTGGCTGCACTCGGCGCCTTCGGTGGTCCAGTGCCCGGAGTTGTGCACGCGCGGGGCGATTTCGTTGGCCTTGAGGCCACCGTCGACTTCGAAGAACTCGAACGCCATCACGCCGACGTAATCCAACTGCTTGAGCACACGGCTGGAGTAGTCTTCGGCCAGGGCTTGCAACGGGTGATCGGTGCTGGCCACGGACAGCTTGAGGATGCCGCTTTCGTGGGTGTTGTGCACCAACGGGTAGAAGCGGGTTTCACCGTCGCGGGCACGCACGGCGATCAGCGAGACTTCACCGGTGAACGGCACGAAGCCTTCCAGCAGGCAGGCCACGCTACCCAGCTCGGCGAAGGTGCCGACCACATCTTCAGGGGTACGCAGGACTTTCTGGCCCTTGCCGTCGTAACCCAGGGTACGGGTCTTGAGCACCGCCGGCAGGCCGATGGAGGCCACAGCGGCGTCCAGGTCGGCCTGGGACTGGATGTCAGCGAACGCCGGAGTAGGAATCCCCAGGTCCTTGAACATGCTCTTCTCGAACCAGCGGTCGCGGGCGATGCGCAAGGCTTCGGCGCTCGGGTAGACGGGGACGAATTGCGAGAGGAACGCGACGGTTTCCGCCGGAACGCTTTCGAACTCGAAAGTCACCAGATCGACTTCATCGGCCAGCTGGCGCAGGTGATCCTGATCGCCGTAGTCGGCTCGCAGGTGTTCGCCCAACGCGGCTGCGCAAGCATCCGGCGCCGGGTCCAGAAAAGCGAAGTTCATGCCCAGCGGAGTGCCCGCCAACGCCAACATGCGACCCAACTGGCCGCCACCGATTACACCGATCTTCATCGTCAACAACCTCAGGCGATGCGTGGGTCTGGATTTTCCAGGACGCTGTCTGTCTGCTCAGCACGGAAGGTTTTCAGCACCGCATGGAACTGCGGGTGCTTGGCGCCAAGGATACTCGCCGACAGCAGCGCTGCGTTGATCGCACCGGCCTTGCCGATAGCCAGGGTGGCAACCGGAATGCCTGCTGGCATCTGCACAATGGACAGCAGCGAATCAACGCCCGAAAGCATTGCGGACTGAACGGGTACGCCCAGCACCGGCAAGTGGGTCTTGGCTGCACACATGCCTGGCAAGTGGGCCGCGCCACCGGCACCGGCGATGATCACCTCGATGCCCCGTGCTTCGGCCTCTTCGGCGTACTGGAACAGCAGGTCCGGGGTGCGGTGGGCAGAAACCACTTTCACCTCGTAAGGGATGCCGAGCTTTTCCAGCATATCGGCGGTGTGGCTAAGGGTGGACCAATCGGACTTGGAGCCCATGATCACGCCAACCAGTGCACTCATCGTCGTGCCTCTTCTCTCTGGGCGCCCGCAGGCGCATCAAAAAACAACAAGCCACGCAGGATGCGTGGCTTGATTGTACGAATTATGGCCAGTCGTAACCGGCCGGAGGCCGCGCAGTATACCTCAATGAAGCCAATAAACAGCCCCCGTTGCGACCATCTGTCATCTGCCGCAAAGCCCCGATTTTATTGACTTGAAGGTCAATGGAATACACCTCGAATTTCCTGTGGGAGCGGGCTTGCTCGCGAAAGCGGTGGTTCAATCAACATCGATGTTGAATGTACCAGCCTCTTCGCGAGCAAGCCCGCTCCCACATTGGGGTTTCATGGTATTCAGGAACCGGTCGTGCCCTGCGCCGCGCCACCTTCGAGTTTGCGCCAGAGCAACCGCACGTTGGCCTTGCGTACCAACGCACAGCGATACAGGCGAATTTCCAGCGGCACATGCCATTGCGGGCCGCCGCAGACCACCAGTTCACCGCGCGCCAGTTCGGCGCGCACACTGAGCTGCGGCACCCAGGCAATGCCCAGGCCTTCCAGGGCCATGCTTTTCAGGCTGTCGGCCATGGCGGTTTCGTAGATCGTGGTGAAGCGCAGCGCCCGTTGGCGCAGCAGCATGTTCACCGAACGGCCGAGAAATGCCCCGGCACTATAAGCCAGCAGCGGTACGCTGGCCTCGCCCTCCAGATCGAACAGCGGTTTGCCGTCGGCGTCCGCCGCGCAAACCGGCAGCATTTCGGTGTGGCCAAGGTGCAGGGAGGGGAAGATTTCCGGGTCCATTTGCATTGCCGCGTCCGGATCATAGAAGGCCAGCATCAGATCGCAACCGCCTTCGCGCAAGGCATGCACCGCGTCGCCGACGTTCGTCGCCACCAGTCGCGTGGCGATGTTCAAGCCTTCGTTGCGCAACTGCGCAATCCACCGCGGAAAGAAACCGAGCGCCAACGAGTGTGCGGCCGCCACCTGCATCACTTCGCCCTGCCCGCCTTCCAGATGATGCAGATGGCGCAATACTTCGCCGAGTTGCTCGACCACGGTGCGTGCCGTGACCAGAAACAATTGTCCCGCCGCCGTCAGTTCGATCGGCGTGCGCGAGCGATTGACCAAGGTCAGCCCCAGCGCCGCCTCCAGGCTGCGGATTCGCCGGCTGAACGCCGGTTGCGTCACGAAGCGCCGTTCGGCTGCCTGGGAGAAGCTGCGGGTGGCAGCCAGGGCACTAAAGTCCTCCAGCCATTTGCTTTCCAGATTCATCACGCCCTCCCGGACACGCACCAATTTAGGTCACACGCTCGCCGTCAAGCCGGCGTCACACGGGCATTATGCCGAATATGCATAGGCTAGTGTTTAACAGCATTGGCCCAAAATCCTGCACAAGCCTAGCATTCACAGCGTTCCGGCACAGCCCGGGTCCATATTGAGATGATTTCTATCATGTCCTCCGCTGCATCATTCCGCACAGAAAATGACCTGCTTGGCGCCCTCGAAGTACCGGCTCAAGCGTATTACGGTATCCAGACCCTGCGAGCGGTGAACAACTTCCGCCTTTCGGGCGTTCCGATTTCGCACTACCCGAAACTGGTTGTCGGTCTGGCCATGGTCAAACAGGCCGCTGCTGACGCCAACCGTGAGCTGGGTCACCTGAGCGAAGCCAAGCACGCTGCCATCAGCGAAGCCTGTGCACGTCTGATCCGCGGCGACTTCCACGAAGAGTTCGTGGTGGACATGATTCAAGGCGGCGCTGGCACTTCGACCAACATGAATGCCAACGAAGTGATCGCCAACATCGCGCTGGAGGCCATGGGTCACCAGAAAGGCGAATACCAGTACCTGCACCCGAACGACGACGTGAACATGGCGCAGTCGACCAACGACGCCTACCCGACGGCGATCCGTCTGGGTCTGTTGCTCGGTCACGACGCCCTGCTCGCCAGCCTCGACAGCCTGATTCAGGCGTTCGCGGCCAAGGGTGAAGAATTCAACCACGTCCTGAAGATGGGTCGTACCCAACTGCAAGACGCCGTACCGATGACCCTGGGTCAAGAGTTCCGTGCTTTCGCCACCACCATGGGCGAAGACCTGGCCCGTCTGAAGACACTGGCCCCGGAACTGCTGACTGAAGTGAACCTGGGCGGCACCGCGATCGGCACCGGCATCAACGCCGACCCGCGCTATCAGGCCTTGGCTGTACAGCGCCTGGCCCTGATCAGCGGTCAGCCGCTGGTTCCGGCCGCCGACCTGATCGAAGCCACCTCCGACATGGGCGCCTTCGTGCTGTTCTCCGGCATGCTCAAGCGTACTGCGGTCAAGCTGTCGAAGATCTGCAACGACCTGCGCCTGCTGTCCAGCGGCCCACGCACCGGCATCAACGAAATCAACCTGCCAGCGCGTCAGCCAGGCAGCTCGATCATGCCCGGTAAGGTCAACCCGGTTATTCCGGAAGCCGTTAACCAGGTGGCCTTCCAGGTCATCGGTAACGATCTGGCGCTGACCATGGCGGCCGAAGGCGGCCAGCTGCAACTGAACGTGATGGAACCGCTGATCGCCTTCAAGATCCTCGATTCGATCCGCCTGCTGCAACGCGCCATGGACATGCTGCGCGAGCACTGCATCGTCGGCATCACCGCCAACGAAGCACGCTGCCGTGAACTGGTCGAGCACTCGATCGGCCTGGTCACCGCGCTGAACCCGTACATCGGCTACAAAAACGCCACCCGCATCGCCCGTATCGCCCTCGAAAGCGGCCGCGGTGTGCTGGAACTGGTGCGCGAAGAAGGTCTGCTCGACGAAGCCATGCTCGCCGACATCCTGCGCCCGGAAAACATGATTGCTCCGCGTCTGGTGCCCCTGAAGGCCTAACCCGACGCGTTACTTGTAGCACCGCTCACCAGGTCGAGGGACTAGACACCTCTCACCTTTTGAGGGCTTGGAGATCATTCTCCAGGCCCTTTTTTTTAACTGTTTGCCAATGAAAACCGTATGTCTGGGGACTGACCAATGTGGGAGCGGGCTTGCTCGCGAAGGCGGCGGCACATCCAACAACGATGTGTCTGATACACCGCTTTCGCGAGCAAGCCCGCTCCCACCCAGATCAGCTCCCACATAGCCTGACAGCAAAAATGTCAGGTGTTTCAAGGGCTTCGTTTCACCGCACGCACCACAACCGTGCAGACGGACGGCACTGTCATCGGTATAGTGCCGCCCCTCTTCGCGTGAGCGGTCGTCGGTAGCGAGACCACAACCCATGCGAAACCCGAACTAATAACAAACCCGCGATATGAAACCGGGACGAACTTCGAACCGCCCATTGTGCCGTGCGCCCACCGGTGTAACTCGATGTGTCTGCCCGGCAAGCATTTGCCTACACAAAAAACAGCGAGGAATAATCCATGCTCGAAGTCATTAACGACTTCCTCTCAGGGAAAGTACTGATCGTGCTCATTGTCGGGCTCGGTAGCTACTTCACGATCCGCTCGCGTTTCGTTCAACTGCGTCACTTCTTCCACATGTTCGCGGTGTTCCGCGACAGCCTCAAAAGCAGCGCCGGGCAACTGAGTTCATTCCAGGCCCTGATGCTCAGCCTCGCCGGCCGCGTCGGTGCGGGCAACATTGCCGGTGTCGGCATCGCCGTGACACTCGGTGGACCTGGCGCGGTGTTCTGGATGTGGGTGACCGCACTGGTCGGCATGTCCAGCAGCTTCTTCGAATGCTCCCTCGGTCAACTGTACAAACGCACCGATTCCGACGGAACCTTCCGTGGCGGCCCGTCCTACTACATCCAGCACGGTCTGCAGAAACGCTGGCTGGGCATGCTCATGGCGTTCCTGTTGCTGGTGACGTTCGGCTTCGCCTTCAACGGTCTGCAAGCGCACGCCGTGACGCATTCGCTGAACAACGCGTTCGGCCTCGACACCACTTACACCGGCATCGGTCTGGCCGTGCTGCTGGGTCTGGTGTTCATCGGCGGGATCAAGCGCATCGCCAAGGTTGCCGACCTGTTGGTACCGGTGAAAACCCTGGTGTACATCGGCGTGACCATTTACGTGATCGTGCTGCAATTCGACCAGGTGCCGGGCATGCTGATGACCATCGTCAAGAGCGCCTTCGGTCTGGACCAGGCCTTCGGTGGCCTGATCGGCAGCGCCATCGTCATGGGCGTGAAACGTGGCGTGTTCGCCAACGAAGCAGGCCTGGGCAGCGCGCCTAACGTGGCGGCTGTAGCAGCGGTCGAACACCCGGTGGCGCAAGGCGTGGTTCAAGCGTTCAGCGTGTTCCTCGACACCTTCGTGATCTGCACCTGCACCGCGCTGCTGATCCTGCTTTCGGGTTTCTACACCCCGGGCTTCGAAGGCGACGGCATTGCCCTGACCCAGAACTCCCTGGCCGCCGTGGTCGGTGACTGGGGCCGGATGTTCATCTCCGTGGCCCTGGCGTTGTTCGTGTTCACCTCGATCCTCTACAACTACTACCTGGGCGAGAGCAACCTGCGCTTTCTGATCGGTGAAAACCGCAAGGCGCTGATGGGCTATCGCGCGCTGGTACTGGTGCTGATCTTCTGGGGCGCCATCGAAAACCTCGGTACCGTATTTGCCTTCGCCGACATCACCATGACCATGCTCGCGTTCGTCAACCTGATCGCGCTGTTCCTGCTGTTCAAGGTCGGCATGCGCATCCTGCGTGACTACGATGACCAGCGCGCCGCTGGCATCAAGACTCCGGTGTTCGACTCCGCGAAGTTCCCGGACCTGGATCTGGATCGCCAGGCATGGCCGGCCAACCCGCCAGCCGCCGCGCAGAGTCAGGCTGAGCCGCAAGGCGTGACCGCAGTGCAACGCTGATCGGTAAAAAGCGGGCGCATCCCTTGCGCCCGTCAGCTAGAGTGCGCAAATCCATTGTGGGAGCGGGCTGGCTCGCGAAGACGGACGTTCAGCCAACACCTGCGTTGAATGTACTGACCTCTTCGCGAGCCAGCCCGCTCCCGCAATGGCAGTCATTGTTTCGGAGAACCTCCATGAATTCGTCGACCTATCCTGCCGCCCAGCACGTCATGGTGCTCTACACCGGCGGTACCATTGGCATGCAAGCCAGCGCCAACGGCCTTGCGCCGGCGTCCGGCTTTGAAGCGCGGATGCGCGAATACCTGCACAGCCAGCCCGAACTTGTCGTGCCGCAGTGGCGTTTTCGCGAGATGTCGCCGCTGATCGACAGCGCCAACATGACCCCGGCGTACTGGCAGCAGTTGCGTGAAGCGGTGGTCGATGCGGTGGATGTTCAGGGCTGCGACAGCGTGCTGATCCTGCATGGCACCGACACACTGGCCTATAGTGCCGCCGCCATGAGCTTCCAGTTGCTCGGCCTGCATGCCCGCGTGTGTTTTACCGGCTCCATGCTGCCGGCCGGTGTCACCGACAGCGACGCCTGGGAGAACCTCGGCGGCGCGCTGGTTGCACTGGGCCAAGGCCTCGCGCCGGGTGTGCATCTGTACTTCCACGGCGAACTGCTGGACCCGACCCGTTGCGCCAAGGTTCGCAGTTTTGGCCGTCATCCGTTCAAGCGCCTGGAGCGTCAGGGCGGCGGTGTGAAAGCCTCTTCGCTGCCAGCAGCGTTGAACTACAACCAGGCAAAACAACTGGCGAAGGTTGCGGTGTTGCCGCTGTTCCCTGGCATCGCTGCCGAGATCCTCGATGGCCTGCTCGACAGCGGCATTCAAGGCCTGGTGCTGGAGTGCTACGGCAGCGGCACCGGGCCGAGCGACAACCCGGAGTTCCTCGCCAGCCTCGGCCATGCGCGGGACAAGGGCGTGGTGGTGGTGGCAGTCACGCAATGCCACGAAGGCGGGGTTGAACTGGACGTCTATGAGGCAGGCAGTCGCTTGCGCGGTGTCGGTGTGCTGTCCGGTGGCGGCATGACCCGTGAAGCGGCATTCGGCAAGTTGCATGCACTGCTGGGCGCAGGGCTTGAAACGGACGAAGTCCGTCGGCTTGTCGAACTCGACCTTTGCGGCGAGCTGAGCTGACAAAACACAAAACCTGTGGGAGCGGGCTTGCTCGCGAAGGTGGCGTGTCAGATGACATCAATGTTGACTGACACGCCGCCTTCGCGAGCAAGCCCGCTCCCACAGGGGTCGTCGGCACACAACTTGCTCCGCATTCCAGCATCCCAAGGCTGGAAGTCCTCATGCTCCACTCCCACCTCACCACCCTCAATGCCGTCTCCCTGGTGCTCGATGCCTTCAAGGCCGATGGACTTTCAAGTGAAGCGCTACTGGCCGGCAGCGGCATCAGTGCGGCGGATCTGAACCGGGCCGACACGCGCATCACCACCAATCAAGAGATGCAGGTCTGTGCCAACGCCGTTGCCCTCAAGCGCGACATCGGCCTGGAACTGGGTCGGCGGATGCACGTTTCCTGCTACGGCATGCTCGGTTACGCCCTGCTCACCAGTGCCACCTTCGGTGACGCATTGCGCCTGGCGATACGCTACCCGGCGCTGCTGGGAACACTTTTCGAGCTGAGCCTGGAGGACGACGGCGAGCGCATCTGGTTCGCCGCCGCCGATTACCGCGAGAGCCCGGCCATGGCAGTGTTCAACGCCGAGTTCTGCCTCGTATCGCTGAAAGTCACCTGCGATGACCTGCTTGGCCATCCCCTGCCCTTGCTCGGCGCGCGCTTCGAACATGCCGCACCCGACTACGAAACGAGCTACGCCGAACACTTCAACTGCCCGCTGGATTTCGGCGCGCGCAACAATGCCTTCGCCTTCGACAAGCGCTGGCTCGACCAGCCGTTGCCGCTGGCCGATGTCATCACCCATCAAGCCATGGCCGAGCGCTGCCGCAAACAGAACATCGAGTTCACCGGGCGACAGGCCTGGCTCGGACGGATCCGCCAATTGCTCAGCGCGCAATTGAATGCGGCGCCAGGGCTGGAGGGCCTGGCCGAGCAGATGAATTGCTCGGCGCGAACCTTGCGTCGACATCTCAAGGACATGGGCTGCAGTTATCAGGAGTTGCTCGACGAACTGCGCTTCGAGCAGGCCAAACAAATGCTGTGTGAGGATCAATTGCCGATCTACCAGATTGCCGAGGCGCTGGGCTTCAGCGAGACCGCGAGTTTTCGCCATGCGTTCGTACGCTGGAGTGGTGTGGCGCCCAGCCAGTTTCGGCCACACGGATAACCCCGTGGGAGCGGGCTTGCCCGCGAAGAGGCCGGTACAACCGATACATCTCCATTGGCTGAAACACCGCTTTCGCGGGCAAGCCCGCTCCCACAGGTTTAGCATTTCATGCACTCACCCGGAACTCAGCCGTGAGCAAGGGGCGAATTTCGGTCAAATGTTTTGGCCATATCGATCCCCTTTTGGCCTTTCCTGCCGTTCTCCGAAATCGTCCGTGCCGCAAGACTGTGTTCAACCGAATCAGCCTGCGGAGAACAACAAAATGCTGACGATCTACTCGAACGATCACCACTTGCACCACGGCCGTTGTGAATTGATAGACGGGCAACTCAAGCCCTGCTTCGAAATGCCTTCGCGTGCCGACCACGTGCTGGCACGGGTGCAAAATCAAAATCTCGGCCCTGTCGAAGCGCCGAAGGATTTCGGCCTCGGACCGATCGAACGCATCCACAGCCGCGACTACCTCGACTTCTTCAAAGGCGCCTGGGCACGCTGGACCGAGTTCAACACCGACGGTGACTTGCTGCCCTACACCTGGCCGGCCCGTACCCTGCGCCGGATCAAACCCACCAGCCTGCATGGCGAACTCGGTTACTACAGCTTCGATGGCGGCGCCCCGATCACCGCCGGTACCTGGCAGGCGGCGTACAGCGCAGCGCAAGTCGCCCTCACCGCCCAGGCGGAAATCCAGCGCGGCGCCCGTTCGGCCTTCGCCCTGTGCCGTCCACCGGGACACCACGCCGCCAGCGATTTGATGGGGGGTTATTGCTACCTCAACAACGCGGCCATCGCCGCTCAGGCGTTCCTCGATCAGGGCCACAAAAAGGTCGCGATCCTCGACGTCGATTACCACCATGGCAACGGCACGCAGTCGATCTTCTACGAACGCAGCGACGTGCTGTTCACCTCGATCCATGGCCACCCGGAAGCCGAGTTTCCGTTCTTCCTCGGCTATGAAGACGAATTGGGCGAGGGCCCCGGCGAGGGCTTCAACTTCAACTATCCTCTGGCCGCAGGTTCGGGCTGGGACACCTGGAGCGCGGCGCTGGAACAGGCCTGCAAAGAGATCGAAAGCTACGGCGCCGACATCGTCGTGGTCTCCCTGGGCGTCGACACGTTCAAGGACGATCCGATCTCGCAATTCAAACTCGACAGCCCGGATTACCTGGCCATGGGCAAGCGCATTGCGGCTCTCGGCAAACCGACGCTGTTCGTGATGGAAGGCGGCTACGCGGTAGAAGAAATCGGCATCAACGCCGTGAACGTTCTCGAAGGTTTCGAAAGCGCCCAATGAGGATTAGAACAATGACAAGACTCAAGCGTTTGATCGTTCCAGCCCTGGGCGCCCTGGTGCTCAGTGGCGTTGCCCATGCTGAAGAACGAACGTTGCGCGTCTACAACTGGTTCGACTACATCACCCCCAAGGCTCTGGAAGACTTCAAGGCCCAGAACAGTCAGACCAAGCTGGTCTACGACATTTTCGACACCAACGAAGCACTGGAGGCCAAGTTGCTGACCGGCAACTCCGGCTACGATGTGGTGGTGCCGTCCAACGTGTTCCTCGCCAAGCAGATCGAAGCCGGCGTGTTCCAGCCACTGGACCGCAGCAAGTTGCCGAACTGGAACCACCTCGATCCCAAGCTGATGAAGCTGATCGAAGCCAACGACCCGGGCAACAAATTCGCCGTGCCGTACATGTACGGGACCATCCTGATCGGCTTCAACCCGGACAAGGTCAAGGCCGTGCTCGGCGAAAACGCGCCAGTGGACAGCTGGGACCTGATTTTCAAGGAAGAGAACATCAGCAAGCTCAAGCAGTGCGGCGTCGCCCTGCTCGACTCGCCCTCGGAGATCTTGCCGCTGGCCCTGCAACACCTCGGCCTCGATCCCAACAGCAAGAAGCCTGCGGACTACGACAAGGCTGAAGCGCTGCTGATGAAGATCCGCCCGTACATCACCTACTTCCACTCATCGAAGTACATGGCCGATATCGCCAACGGTGACATCTGCGTCGCGGTCGGTTATTCCGGCAGCTTCTCGCAAGCCGCCAACCGCGCCAAGGAAGCCAAGAACGGTGTGATCGTCGACATGCGCTTGCCGAAGGAAGGCGCACCGATCTGGTTCGATATGCTCGCAATACCCAAGGGTGCGAAGAATCCGGAAGACGCCTACACCTTCATCAACTACCTGCTGCAACCTCAGGTGATTGCGCCGGTCAGTGACTTTGTCGGCTACCCGAACCCGAACAAGGACGCCACGGAACTGGTCGACCCGGCGATCCGCAACAACCCGAACCTGTACCCGACCGACACGGCAATGAGCACGCTCTACACCCTGCAACCGTTGCCGCGCGATGCCGAACGTGCGCGGACCCGGGCCTGGACCAAGATCAAGTCCGGTACCTGACAACCGCGTCGTTCCCGTCATCATCAAGACCTGCGTTTACGCAGGTCTTTTTTTACCCGTGCTTCAGCCAGCACGCCACACCGCCCGCAATCGCTCCAGCGCTGACTCGATCGCCTTTTCGGGCACGGCGGCGAAGCCCAGCACCAGCCCCGCTCGCTGATCCATCGGCGTCGTGGAGTCGGGCAGCCAATAACTGCTCAAGCCGTTGATCTCGACATCGACACTTTGCGCCAACTCGATCAATTCACGTTCGCGCGCAACGCTATCGACAGGGACGGTCATGTGCAGCCCGGCGGCGACGCTGGGTAATGTTCCGACGCCGGGAATCTCCGCCGGCCAGCCATTGAGCAATGTGTTACGGCGACTCAACGCCGCACGGCGCATGCGGCGGATATGTCGCTGGAAATGCCCGGCCGCCATGAACTCGGCCATCACCGCCTGGGTACTGACCTCGGAATGGCGTACGTCCACGGCACGGCGTTGGGCAAAAGCCTGCACCAGCCCTGTCGGTAACACCAGGTAACCCAGGCGCAACGCCGGAAACGCCACTTTGCCGAACGTGCCGACGTAGAGCACCCGGCCTTGCCGATCCAGTGCCGCCAGAGGCGCCAGTGGCGCACCGCTGTAACGGTACTCGCCGTCGTAGTCATCCTCGACGATCCAGCCCTGGGTGCGTTCGGCCCAGGCCAACAACTCCAGGCGGCGAGCCAGGCTCATCACCACCCCGGTGGGGTACTGATGGGACGGGGTGACGTAGGTCAAACGGCAATCACGCAGCTGTGCCAGTTCAGCGCAGTCGATGCCCTCGCCATCCACCGCCACCCCATGCAATCTCGCACCTGCCACGGCGAACGCATGACCGGCCGCCCGATACCCGGGGTTTTCAATCGCCACCCCATCACCGGACTCCACCAACAGCTGTGCACAAAGGCTGATCCCCTGCTGCGCACCACTGGTGATCACAATTTGTTCAGCCGTGCACTGCATGCCACGGGAACTGCGCAAATACGCAGCAATCATCCCGCGCAAGCGCGCATCGCCAGCCGGGTCGCCATAACACAGCTGCTGCAAATCCGGTTTGCGCCAGAAAGCCGCGTTCAGCTTGGCCCAGACCTCGAATGGAAACAGATCGAACGCCGGAACACCGACCCGAAATGCCCGCGGCGGACCGCTCGGCGGACTGGGTAAATGGTTGTTTTTTAGCCGTGCCAACGGATCGGTGTGGATAACTTTGCTGGATGGATCCACAGGCAAATCGAGCCAATTTGTGGATAAGGCTGTTGATAACCCTGTTGAAAAGCCTGTGGATATTTTTGTGGATAGTTTTTTTTCCGGCAACGCCGCCTGAGGCAGTTGCGCGACATAAGTGCCGTCCCCGACTCGCCCCTCAATGAAGCCTTCGGCGTACAACTGATCGTAGGCACGCACCACGCTGTTGCGGGAAATAGCCAGCGCTGCGGCCAGGTCACGACTGGCCGGCAGACGCGTTCCACTGGCCAATCGTCCGTCGAGGACGCGCAGGCGCAAGGCCTGATAGAGCTGTCGACTCAACCCCTGGCGACGGTCGAGTTCGATACCGGCCGGGTTGAACGACAGGGAAAGCGGCGCATCCGTCATGACAATGGACCTATGAAATTGGTCATTAATGGCTCTTACAACAGACCAATAGCCTGCCTAGGATGAAGGCATTCGCCAAGGAAAATATCTCCATGTATACGCCGCGCGCTTTTGCCATCGACGAGTTGTCCCAACTGCATGAACTGATTCTCGCCACCCGTCTCGCCATATTGGTGACCCACGGCGAAAGCGGCCTGCAAGCCAGTCATGTGCCGGTGCTGCTGCATTGCGAACAAGGCTTGAACGGCACGTTGTACGGGCATCTGGCCAAAGCCAATCCACAGTGGAAAGACCTGCGCGACGGTGCCGAAGCCCTGCTGATTTTTGCCGGTGCCGATGCCTACGTCAGCCCCGGCTTCTACCCGAGCAAGGCCGAACACGGCAAAGTCGTGCCAACCTGGAACTACGTCGCCGTACACGCCTATGGCCGAGCCGAAACCTTTAGCGATGGCGGGCGGCTGCTCGACATCGTCAGCACCCTCACCGACCGTCATGAAGCTGGCCGCGCCCAACCGTGGTCAGTGGCCGATGCCCCCGCCGATTACATCGACGGCATGCTCAAGGCCATCGTCGGTTTCGCCATTCCCATCGACCGTCTGGAAGGCAAGCGCAAGCTCAGCCAGAACCGCAGCCCCGCCGACATCGCCGGCGTACGCGAAGGCCTGGCCGCCAGCCCCGACGTCAACGACCAGACCCTCGCCCAATTGATGCGCTAAGGAAATCACCATGAGTCAAATCGACATTCGCCAAGTCACCGCCGGTGATCACGCGGCCTGGTTGCCGCTGTGGCAAGCCTACCTGCGCTTCTATAAAACCGAATTGCCGGAGGCCGTCACTCACAGCACCTGGCAGCGCATGCTCGACCCGAACGAACCGACCCACGCCGCCCTCGCCTGGGCTGACAATAAAGCCGTGGGCATGGTGCACTTCATCTACCATCGTTCGAACTGGGCCATCGAAAACGCCTGCTACCTGCAAGACTTGCTGGTGGTCCCGGAAACCCGAGGCACCGGCGTCGGCCGGCAACTGATCGAGTTCGTCTACACCACGGCCAAGGCCGACGGCTGCAACAAGGTGCACTGGCTGACCCACGAAACCAACGCCACCGCGATCCAGCTCTACGAGCACCTTGCAGAACGCCCCGGTTTCATCCAGTTTCGCAAAGCCATTTAAGGTTCAAGGAGAACAACATGTCGACTTCACTCGCCAACTGGAAAGGCGTCCCGGCCCCCACGACACAACTGATCGAAGGACGCTTCATCCGCCTGGAAAAACTCGACCCGGCGCGCCACGGCGACGACCTGTTCAAAGCCCTGCAAGGCCCGGGCGCCGACCCGAAACTTTGGGACTATCTGCCATACGGCCCCTTCCCGGAGCGCAGTGTCTTCAACGACTGGCTGAACAACCACGCGGCCAATAGCGACCCGTACTTCTTCAGCGTGATCGATCGCGCCAGCGGCGAGGTCCAGGGCATCCTCAGCCTGATGTCCATCGTTCCGGCCCAGGGCCGCATCGAAATCGGCCACGTCACCTTCGGCGCGCCGATGCAGCGCTCGCCGAAAAGCACCGAGGCGGTTTACCTGCTGGCCAAGGAATCCTTCGCCCTCGGCTACCGTCGCCTGGAATGGAAATGCAACAACGCCAACGCCCGCTCCAAATATGCGGCCGAGCGTTTGGGTTTCAGTTTTGAGGGTGTGTTTCGCCAGCACATGGTGGTCAAGGGGCAGAACCGCGATACGGCGTGGTACTCGATCCTGGATTCGGAATGGCCGGCGATTGGGGCCGGGTTCGAGAAGTGGTTGAGTGATGAGAACCAGACGGGGTCGAGGCAGTTGAAAAGCCTCGTTGAGTGCCGCGGCTAAAAGCATCAAAAGCAAAAGATCGCCCGAGCGCGGAGCGAGCCTTCGGCAGCTCCTACAGGGTCGGTGTATATCCTGTAGGAGCTGCCGAAGGCTGCGATCCTTTGATCTTCAATATGCCGCGTTATAAAGCCGAATCAGGACGTACGATAGGAGCAGTTTCAGCTGATATCCCGTCGAATCCGCACCACACCCATTTTCAGTCCAAACGGACGGAACACTGCGTTCAAAGACTTCAGTGTCTGATTCCCTTCTCCATGTTCAATGTGCACCAGCGTGCGCACCGAGATTCTGCACATTTTGGCGAATTGGGTCTGGTGCAGGCCGGTGACTTCGACTCGCAACCGTCGAACCGCTTCGCCAATTTCAAGAGTGCCCTGAGCTAAAGCCTCTTGAATGCTTTCTATGAGCACTGTGCGCTCAGCAACGGTCATGCTCATTTCAAGCCCCACTCTTTCAAACGTTGCTCCAGATTTTTTAATGCAATTTGTGGGTGATTCATTGTCTGTCCAGGCAGACCGCTGGCCGAGAGAATATCGGGGAGCGCCATCAGACGATTTGCATCTTCACGCAGGCGCTCAAATAGATCCTGCACGTCACTCAAAGCGGCCAATGGATCATCCGGGTCAGCGATGTCGGCCAATGTACGGCACACCCCGCGCCAATCAACGTCACCCGCTCTCTCCAGATCTTTTGGCCACTTGGTGGTCCGTGTCACACCTTCGTCGTCCATCACCATGGGCGCTAAATCATAAATGGGTGCAAGGCGAAACGAGGCGTCATCTCGGATGATTGCGGTATTGCGTCCGTGGTTATCCGAGTTGCCGAGGATTTTGTTGATCAGATCCCGACGAAGATAATCGGCAACGAGATCCGGGATTTGATCCGCCTGCCCCGCCTCACGCCATAGTCCTGCCAACAAGCGGATAACGTCCATGTGGTCCAAAGCACTACCCGGCGTCGTAATGTTTGCCAGCGAGTAAATTGACTCCACGGCAAAGCGCTCGACGCCTTGGTCGGTCACTTGGCGGTCAAAACGCTGCATCCACAAGCTGGGTTTGGTTGCTTCTTCCAGTGCAAGCCCCTCGACGGCCACAGTCTCAATCCCCAGACTCTGGAGCGCCCTGTAGTAGTGATACTCGCTTCTGAGGATTACCTGATCAGTTTCCAGCCCCTTGTTGCGGGCGAACTTCACAAACCAATGTTGAGTGACGTCGGCATCCCCAAGTACTGCATCCGGGTACAGTAGCCCCGCCTTGTTCTGAGCCAACAAAAGCTTCGGAGCCTCGCCACCTGCACCTGTTGCGCCACCAATGGCAGCCCCCTGCTCATAGGCATACTCAAGAAATCGATTATTGCGACTTATGACGTCCTGGCGCTCAAAACCAATCGGCTCACGCTGATCCACTGCTTCGGCAGACGCCTTGACCCGCATATTTCCAATCGGCGCCGGTGTGCTTCTGGCCAGCAGATAAAGGTCTGCACTTACGTCCGCGGGCTTGTCTTTGCCTATATGCGCCAAAAGGAACCTTTTGGCTGCACCTGCGGGTGCAACATCATGTAAAAATGCTGGCGCATTGGATCGTCTGCCATCCCAATCCAAAGGGAATCTCGCGCTCACTGCCTTGGCGAACGGAGTTCCAATATCTTCGTAATTTTCAAAAAGATACGTTTGCTGGTAGCCAAAATTGCAGCGACTTTCGAAGCCTTTTTCAGGGCTGTCGAAGCTCAAAATCATGGCGTCGTGCCAGTTTCCTGCCCAATAGATCTGTAGAGTCAGATCGTACATGTCGTCACCACCTGCATTTAAATGCATATTCTCATGGCTGATTATCGCGATTAATGCAATATAGTGCACACGAAGAGCGCAGGCACAGTGGCTATGTGTATTAAAATGCAGATCAAACCACTTGCGTGGTAAAAAAACGCAAAATAATGCAGATCACGCCGAACCAATAGTTCGAAAGCCACAAAACCAGAAATTGCCTTACGGACGATGCCGGAAAAGTCGGTCGCGACAACAGGGGATGAGCGTCTGATCGCCAAATCCAGAGCATAAAAAAAGGGGAGCACATGCCCCCCCGAGGTTTAAAGCGTTGTATCGAGGCTGTTAACTCAGCCTTCGATCTCGATCAGGATCTCGCCCGGGTTCACCCGGTCGCCCTTGGCCACGTGAATGGCGGTGACTTTACCGGCGATGGCCGCCTGGACTTCGGTTTCCATCTTCATCGCTTCGGTGATCAGCACAGCCTGGCCCGCCTTGACGGTGTCACCCTCCTTGACCAGTACGTCGACGATGTTGCCCGGCATGGTGGTGCTGACATGGCCTGGTGCGGTGGCTTGCTTGCGCTTGCTGCTACCGCCGCCGACGAATTCGTTGAGCGGCTCGAACACCACTTCTTCCGGCATGCCGTCGATGGACAGGTAGAAGTGACGCTTGCCTTCAGCCTTGACGCCAACACCGGTGATGTCGACGCGGTAGGTTTCGCCGTGAACGTCGATGACGAACTCGGTCGGTACGCCTTCACCGCCCGCCGAAGCCACCTTGCCGGCTTCCGGAATCGGCAACAGCACTTCAGGTGTCAGGGTTCCGGCCGCGCGCTCTTCGAGGAACTTGCGACCGATGTCCGGGAACATGGCGAAGGTCAGCACGTCTTCTTCAGACTTGGCCAGAGCACCGATATCGGCGCGCAGCTTGGCCATTTCCGGCTTGAGCAGATCGGCTGGACGCACGTCGATCACTTCTTCGCTGCCGATGGCCTGGCGACGCAGTTGTTCGTTGACGGTGCCCGGCGCCTTGCCGTAGCCGCCTTGCAGGTACAGCTTCACTTCGTTGGTGATGGTCTTGTAGCGCTCGCCGGCCAGCACGTTGAAGAACGCCTGGGTGCCGACGATCTGCGAGGTCGGGGTCACCAGTGGCGGGAAGCCGAGGTCTTCGCGAACGCGCGGGATTTCGGCCAGCACTTCGCTCATGCGATTCAGCGCGCCCTGCTCTTTCAACTGGTTGGCCAGGTTGGAAATCATCCCGCCCGGCACCTGGTTGACTTGCACACGGGTGTCGACGGCGGTGAATTCGCTTTCGAACTGGTGGTACTTCTTGCGCACGGCGTAGAAGTACAGGCCGATCTCTTGCAGCAGTTCCAGGTTCAGGCCGGTGTCGAACTCGCTGCCCTTGAGGGCCGCGACCATCGACTCGGTGCCCGGGTGGCTGGTGCCCCAGGCGAAGCTGGAGATCGCGGTGTCGATGTGGTCAGCGCCGTTTTCGATAGCCTTCATCTGGCACATTGCAGCCAGGCCAGCGGTGTCGTGGGAGTGGATGAACACGGGCAGCGATTGCTCGGCTTTCAGAGCCTTGACCAGTTCGCCAGTGGCGTATGGGGTCAGCAAACCGGCCATGTCCTTGATCGCCACCGAGTCGCAACCCATGGCTTCCATTTGCTTGGCCTGGTTCACGAAGGCCTCGATGGTGTGCACCGGGCTGGTGGTGTAGGCAATGGTGCCCTGGGCGTGTTTGCCGGCGGCTTTCACCGCTTCGATGGCCACGCGCAGGTTACGCACGTCGTTCATGGCGTCGAAGATACGGAACACGTCGATGCCGTTGACCGCGGCCTTGGCGACGAAGGCTTTGACCACGTCGTCGCTGTAGTGGCGGTAGCCCAGCAGGTTCTGGCCGCGCAGGAGCATTTGCAGGCGGGTGTTAGGCAGCGCGGCGCGCAGTTGGCGCAGACGCTCCCACGGGTCTTCCTTCAGGAAACGTACGCAGGCGTCGAACGTTGCGCCGCCCCAGCACTCCAGCGACCAGTAGCCGACTTTGTCGAGCTTGTCGCAGATCGGCAGCATGTCTTCGGTGCGCATGCGGGTGGCGAGCAGCGATTGGTGGGCGTCGCGCAGGATCGTGTCGGTAACGTGGATTTGTTTGCTCATTGTTCTATTCCTCACAGGCCTGCGTGGGCGGCGATGGCGGCGGCGATGGCCAGGGCCAGCTCTTCGGGTTTGCGCTTGATCGAGTAGTTGGTCAGTTCAGGGTGGCTTTCAACGAAGCTGGTATTGAACTGGCCGCTACGGAATTCCGGGTTACGCAGAATTTCCTGGTAGTACGCGGCAGTGGTCTTGACCCCTTGCAGACGCATGTCATCGAGGGCGCGCAGACCACGGTCCATCGCCTCTTCCCAGGTCAGCGCCCACACCACCAGTTTCAGGCACATGGAGTCGTAGAACGGCGGAATGGTGTAGCCGGTGTAGATCGCCGTGTCGGTACGCACGCCGGGACCGCCGGGTGCGTAGTAACGGGTGATCTTGCCGAAGCTCGGCAGGAAGTTGTTCTTCGGGTCTTCGGCGTTGATCCGGAATTGCAGGGCGAAACCACGGTGCTGGATGTCTTCCTGTTTCACCGACAGCGGCAAGCCGGAGGCAATGCGAATCTGCTCGCGGACAATGTCGATGCCAGTGATTTCTTCGGTGATGGTGTGTTCCACCTGCACCCGGGTGTTCATCTCCATGAAGTACACCTCGCCCTCGGCGAGCAGGAACTCCACGGTGCCGGCGTTCTCGTAGCCCACGGCCTTGGCTGCACGCACCGACAGGTCGCCGATGTAGGCGCGCTGTTCCGGGGTCAGTTGCGGGCTCGGGGCGATCTCGATCAGCTTCTGGTTGCGGCGCTGGATCGAGCAGTCACGCTCGAACAGGTGCACCACATTGCCGAAGCTGTCGCCAAGGATCTGCGCTTCGATATGCTTGGGATTGACGATGCATTTTTCCAGGAACACTTCCGCCGAACCGAATGCCTTGGTGGCTTCGGAAATGACCCGAGGGAAAGCCTGTTCGAGTTCTTCACGGCTGTTGCAGCGACGAATACCGCGACCACCACCACCGGATGTGGCCTTGAGCATCACCGGATAACCAATGCGATCGCCTTCGGTCAGGGCTTCTTCGATGCCCGACACGTTGCCTTCGGTGCCTGGAGTGACCGGCACGCCGGCCTTGATCATGCTGCGGCGCGCTTCGGTCTTGTCGCCCATGCGGCGAATGACTTCAGCCGATGGACCGATGAATTTGATCCCGCGCTCAGCGCAGATTTCCGCCAGTTCGGCGTTTTCCGAAAGGAAGCCATAACCGGGGTGCAACGCATCGCAGCCGGTTTCCACAGCCAGGTTCACCAGCTTGCGCGGGTTCAGGTATCCGGCCAGCGGTTCGGCACCGATGCTATGGGCCTCGTCCGCACGCTTCACATGCAAGGCATGGCGGTCAGCGTCGGAATAGATCGCGACCGAGCGAATGCCCATTTCGGCACAGGCACGTACGATTCGTACGGCAATCTCACCACGGTTGGCGATCAGGATCTTTGTTATCACTTGGAGTTTCCCTTGAGCCGGTGGTACCCACGACCTGCTAGACCCAGGTCGACGCGTGACCAAATGTTTCAATTTGGTCGCAGGTCCACACTAGCGCCCACAAGGGATTAACAAAAATGAATAATAATTGGGTCGCGCATAAGTAAAGACTTATAGTTGATTCACCAGCCAGCGACCAGAGTGACCGGATAATGCGTAAGTCATTGATGCGTATGACTTTGCGGCAATTGCAGATCTTCAATGAGGTCTGTGATTTGCGCTCTTACAGCCGCGCGGCCGACGAAATGTCGCTCACACAACCTGCTGTCAGCCTGCAGATTCGTCAGCTCGAAGAGCTGATTGGCCAGCCGTTGTTCGATTACGTCGGCAAAAAGCTCTACATGACCGAAGCCGCTGAAGCGTTACAGCGAGCCAGCCGGGATATTTTCGGACGCCTGGAAAACCTCGACATGCAGCTGTCGGACATGCAGGGCTCGTTGCAGGGGCAACTGAAACTGGCGGTTGAATCCAGCGCCAAATATTTCGTGCCGCATCTGTTTGCCGCATTCAAACGCCAGCATCCGGAGGTGAACCTGCAACTGACGGTGGTCAATCGCGGCCAGGTGATTCGGCGTCTGTCGGACAACCGCGACGACCTGGTGATCATGTCCATGGTGCCTCAGGACATGGGCCTGGAGTTCCTGCCGTTCCTGAACAACCCGATCGTCGCCGTGGCGCCACCGGATCACCCGCTGTGTCACATGGGGCCGCTGCGCTTGCAGGATCTCGAGCCCTACACACTGTTGCTGCGTGAGCCAGGCTCCGGGACGCGGCTGGCGTGCGAAGAATACTTCAAGGAGAAGCGTGTGCACTTCAACCAGACTCAGGAAGTCTCGTCTGCCGAAGCTCAGCGAGAATGTGTACTGGCAGGCCTGGGCGTTGCGCTGTTGACGCGCCACGCCCTGAACCTTGAATTGGCAACCGGTGGGTTGATCGAGCTACCCATCGAAGAGCTGCCACTGTTCCGCAGTTGGTGCCTGGTGCAGGCCAAGGCGAAACGCCTGTCACCGGTAGCTCACGCCTTCCTGGCGTTTATCCGCAGTGAACGGATCCAGATCAGCGCGCTGGTTGAGCGTTTCGACGGGAAGTCGAGGGAGATGCCTGCCAGAAGTTGAGTTCCAACTCTGGAAAATCGCCAATTTCGGCCAGAAGCTGACGGCGTTCGCAGCGATCTTCGATAGCGCGACGGAATTCCATGCGGCGCTGGTCTTCCTGCTGACGACGGGTTTTGACAGCGCTGTTGCGTTCTTCGTAGGGCATGGCCATTTCGAGTCTCCCAAGGCGAGTACGGGAGTTTCAAGATAGGCGCGAGGGATGACGGTTTGGCGGCTCGGGTGTTACAGACCGATGAATGTTGTTTGGTCCTGTGGCGAGGGAGCTTGCTCCCGTTCGGCTGCGCAGCAGTCGCACAATTCTGGGGCCGCTTCGCGACCCAGCGGGAGCAAGCTCCCTCGCCACAGGGGTCCGCGCCGGCCTTGAAGTCAGTCGTCCAGCGCTTTTACCGACTTGGGTGACAACCGCAAACTGCGCAAACTGCGTTTAACGCTCTTGAGGTGATTGACCAGGCTCGGTCCGCGGGCCATGGCCACGCCCATCGCCAACACATCGATCACCACCAGGTGGGCGATACGCGAGGTCAGCGGCGTGTAGATTTCAGTGTCCTCGTGCACATCGATTGCCAGGTTGACTGTCGACAACTCGGCCAATGGCGTCTGGCTCGGACACAAAGTGATCAACGAAGCGCCGCTTTCGCGCACCAGGTTGGCGGTGATCAGCAGGTCCTTGGAACGCCCGGACTGGGAAATGCAGATCGCCACGTCGGTCGGCTTGAGCGTCACGGCCGACATCGCCTGCATGTGCGGGTCGGAGTACGCCGCTGCAGTAAGCAGCAACCGGAAGAATTTGTGCTGCGCATCCGCCGCGACCGCACCCGAGGCGCCAAAACCATAGAACTCGACGCGCTGGGCCTGGGACATCAGCGTCACGGCCCTCTGCAACTCCAGCGGATCGAGTTTCTCGCGAACTTCCATCAGGGTATGCAGGGTGGTGTCGAAGATTTTCAGGCTGTAGTCGGCGACCGAGTCGTCTTCGTGGATCGCAAACTGGCCAAAACTCGCACCGGCCGCCAGGCTCTGGGCCAGCTTCAGCTTCAGGTCCTGAAAGCCGGAACAGCCGATGGCACGGCAAAAACGCACGATGGTCGGTTCACTGATGCCCACGCTGTGGGCAAGGTCGGCCATGGAGCTGTGCATCACGGCCGCAGGATCAAGCAGCACGTGGTCGGCGACCTTGAGCTCCGACTTGCGTAACAGGTGACGAGACTGGGCGATGTGTTGCAGCAGATTCAAAGGGCTGGACTCTTTGTTATTGGCAGGTGCCGGGGATGTAGCACGCTTGTAGTTATACTACATGAATCGGCTTTTTGCCTGCTCAATGCGTAACCACATCCCTCGGCATTCAGGCACGCGTGCTCCATGTAGCGCTCATTTGCGAGCTTTCCCGTTGCTTATCAATGCCCGCCACTTGGCGCTGCGGCTAAAATTTGCCTTTCTTACAAACGTCAGTACTGGTTACTCACCAAAAACGTACAGCCCACATCAACTTACAAACAAGTTAAGTATCGCTATCCACCAACCAAACAGAGAGGGATATATTAAACAGGCAGGACGCAATTATCTTAATTACAGGAGTTACACACAATGACCATTACAACTAAAAATTGGGTCGCCCAAATTGACCGCATGCCCGGCGCGGCTTCCTTCCATGCCTTTGGCACGGTAACCGTTCCAAACTCTGGCATTACGCCGAGGCTGGTATTGAGCGAAATCCAGGACAAGTCTTTTGATTTGCGACTCGACCTGGAACTTGAAACAACCCACGAAATTGCATTGCAAGTCCTGACAGACAAGTTTGTCGAATATAAAAAAATGGGGCCTTCCAGTGTCACCGGCGTCAGTATTTTTTTCGCAGGAAAGTTACTTCACCATATTGATAAAGTACTGATCACCGATTAAAGAATTACCCGCTGCAAACTTCCCGTCAGACCGCCATGGCCTGACGGGAAGCCATTTCGGTCAATCCACACCATTCTCTCGCAGCAGAACGGCCAGAACCTGCGCCTCGACCGGCCGACTGATCAGATAACCTTGCACCTCATCGCAGCGCTCAGCCTTGAGAAACTCAAGCTGCTCCTGGTGCTCCACCCCTTCCGCGACAACCTTCAACGACAAGCCATGGGCCATGGCAATGATCGCCCGTGTAATCGCGGCATCTTCGGTGCCCTCGCCCAGTCCGCGGATAAACGCCTGGTCGATCTTCACGTAGTCCACCGGAATGCGTTTGAGATAACTCAAAGACGAATACCCGGTGCCAAAATCATCGATCGCCAGCTTCACGCCCAGATCACGTAACTGCTGGAAGGTTGCGATGATGTGCTCGACGCTGTCCAGCAACTGGCTTTCGGTAAGCTCCAGCTCCAGGTAGTGCGGTGCCAACCCGGTCTCTTCCAGCACCTGTCGCACCAGACTGACCAGCTTGCCCTGGCGCAATTGATGCACCGACAAGTTGACCGACACCCGAATCGGCTCAAGCCCCTGTCGCTGCCACTCACAGGCTTGCCAGCAGGCCTGACGCAGCACGAACTCACCGATCGGGCCGATCAATCCGGTTTCTTCAGCCAGGCCGATGAAATCCCCCGGCGGCACGCGGCCCATGGTCGGATGATCCCAACGCACCAAGGCTTCGGCGGCATTCAACCGGCCAGTGGCCAGGCACAGTTTCGGTTGGTAAAACACCTTCAGCTGTTTGTCTTCGATGGCTTTGCGCAGGTGGTTTTCCAGTTGTAAACGCTCCAGCGTGCTGGCTTGCAAGCTGTCGGTGTAAAACTGGAAATTATCGCCACCCAGGTGTTTGGCATGCTGCATCGCCATGTTCGACTGACTGACCAGTGCCGATATTTCCCGGGCGCTGTCCGGCAACAGACTGATGCCCATTGACGCACTGACCACCAGCTCATGCCCGTCAATGGTCACCGGCAAACGCAACTTGCTCGCCAGACGAGTCGCCACCCGGGCCAGGCTCGAAAGGTTGCCGTAGGCGTTGAACAGCACGGCAAACTCATCGCCCGAGAGGCGCGCGATGGTGTCTGCTTCAGGCAATGCATTCACCAGTCGCCGGGCCATTTTCTGCAACAACTGGTCGGCGACTTCATGCCCCAGGCTGTCGTTGAGTTGCTTGAACCGGTCGAGATTGATGTGCAGCAAAGCCAGGCTGCGATAACCGCCCTGTCGTACTCGTTGATGAGCCTCGCTGAGACGCTCGCGGAACATCGCGCGATTGGCCAGACCGGTGAGTTCGTCGTAATGGGTCAGATAGCGCATACGCTCTTCGGATTCCCGGCGGGCAGAAAGATCCGCGAAGAAGCCCACGATATGGCTGACATTTCCCCGGCTATCGCGCACGGCATTCAATTGCAGCCATTGCGGATACATCTCGCCGTTCTTGCGGGTTTCCACCAATTCACCCTGCCAGCTGCCTTGCTGCTCCAGCGCCTGATGGATCGCGGCATAATGCCGACGCGCATCTCGACTGCATGGCAACTCAACGACTTTGCGTCCGATCATGTCTTCGATGGCATAGCCGGTCACCCGACTGAAGGCTTGATTGATTGCGATCAGGGCATAGTTCGGGTCGAAAATCACAATCCCTTCGCTGGCCGCCTCGAATACGGTCGCCGCCAGTTGCCGCTGCTCTTCCAGGTTTTTGCTGACGCTGATGTCGCGCCGAGTGCCGACCATGCGCAAAACCCGTCCGTTCTCGGCACGCTCGACCGCCCGCCCACGGTCCTCGATCCAGACCCAGTGGCCATCGCCATGGCGCACGCGATACTCGATTTGATAGTCCTCGGTGCGGCCCTTCAGATGCTCGACCAGTGCCCTTTTCAGCGCTGGAAGGTCCTCGGGGTGAAGACGCGGCTTGAGATGACGCAGGATTGCCGTGACCTGGTCCGGCTCCAGGCCGAACAATTCCTGAATCTGCGTGTGATGGACTTCGTCGGTTTGCAGATTCCAGTCCCACAACCCCAACTCGCTGGCCTTCAATGCCAGCGCCAGGCGCGCTTCGCTCTTGCTCAGCGCCTGGTTGGCGGCGTCCAGCTCCAGGCTGCGCTGAGCGACGCGGTTTTCCAGGTCGACCTGGATCTCTCGCAATTCGTTCTCGGCGCGTCGACGCTGTTCGATCTCCTTGGCCAGCTTTTGATTGAGCTGATCACTGCAGCTTTGCGCCTGCTGTAGATGTTCGATCAATGCCTGATTCTGAAAGCGTCGCATCAAGCCCCGATCGATCAATCGATTGACCTGCCAGGCAACCACACTCAATGCACCGAGCAGAATCAGCCCGAACCAGCCCCAGCCCTGCTGCTGTTCGTCACCGCCCCAAAACATATAGGCAATGGCCGGTAGCAGGCAGGGCAAGGTGAAAGACAGAAAGGCCGGCAAACTGACGGCATAAGCCACGCTGGCCGAAAGCGCTGCGGCACCGATGAGGCCGAAGACCCAGGCTTGCTGAATGAAGTTATCGGCGGGAACCAGGGCAATACCGGCACCGGCCAGGGTCAGACCGGTGAGGCCGGAGCCCAGCAAAAACATCCGCCGCCAAATGGGCTGGGCTTGACGATTGGGGATGGCCGAATCGAAGGCTGCGACCTGAATCACCCGCAATGCCACCAAGGACAACAACCACACCAGCCAGACACTGACCAGGAAATAGCGCTGCGGACTCCAGAGCAAACCGGCACAGACCAGGCCATTGATCAGCATGAACAACGTGGGCAGCAGCGAGCCCTGATACAACAGGCGCGTGCGTTCGACCGCCATTTCCATGGCGTATTGCTTTCTGATAACCCGAGGCTCCACAGTGGGGCCCGACAGGTCGAAGCTGAGGGTCATAGGCGATGTTCTTGTTCTTATAATGATGAGCATGGGCCCGAAACTGCTCGGAGCATACACAAGCAATTGCCCGGACCAAACTGCTGCTGATCAATAAATCGCCAAATTTTTCAGCCGCCGCCCCTCCCTGAAAACCCTGAAGGCACGCCCCGCCAACGCCCGCAGCCGATGACCGACCGGTCGTCCCTCGCGTAACTTTCATCGGTTAATGCGAAGCGGAGTTTGCCCGGTGTGTCGCGGCCCCCTAGAATGCCCCGATGCGCGATGATCTCTCCCTTTTGCTGAACTCCCTCAACGATGCCCAACGCCAGGCCGTAGCGGCCCCCGTGGGTCGTCAGTTGGTCCTGGCCGGTGCTGGCTCCGGTAAAACCCGAGTGCTGGTGCACCGTATCGCCTGGCTGATCCAGGTCGAAAACGCCTCGCCCCACTCCATCCTGTCGGTGACCTTCACCAACAAGGCTGCTGCCGAGATGCGCCAGCGCATCGAGCAACTGATGGGCATCAACCCGGCCGGCATGTGGGTCGGCACCTTCCACGGCCTGGCGCACCGCTTGCTGCGGGCGCACTGGCAGGAAGCAGGCTTGAGCCAGACTTTCCAGATTCTCGACAGCGATGACCAGCAACGGCTGGTCAAGCGGGTGATCCGCGAACTCGGCCTGGACGAGCAACGCTGGCCGGCCCGTCAGGCCCAATGGTTCATCAATGGGCAGAAAGACGAAGGTCTGCGGCCGCAACACATTCAAGCCAGCGGCGATCTGTTCCTGGCGACCATGCGCGGCATCTATGAGGCCTACGAGGCCGCGTGCCTGCGCGCCGGCGTCATCGACTTCTCCGAACTGTTGCTGCGCGCCCTCGATCTGTGGCGCGATCACCCAGGCCTGCTCGCTCACTATCAAAAGCGCTTTCGGCACATCCTCGTGGACGAGTTCCAGGACACCAACGCCGTGCAGTACGCCTGGTTGCGCCTGCTGGCCAAGGGTGGCGACAGCCTGATGGTGGTGGGCGATGACGACCAGTCGATCTACGGCTGGCGTGGCGCGAAAATCGAGAACATCTACCAGTATTCCGAAGACTTCCCGGACGCCGAAACCATTCGCCTGGAGCAGAACTATCGCTCCACCGCCGGCATCCTGAAGGCAGCCAACGCCTTGATCGCCAACAACACCGGACGCCTGGGCAAAGAGCTGTGGACCGACGGTGGCGACGGCGAGGCAATCAATCTGTATGCCGCCTTCAACGAACACGACGAAGCACGCTACGTTGTCGAAACCATAGAAAGCGCGCTGAAAACCGGCCTTTCTCGTAGCGATATTGCGATTTTGTACCGTTCCAACGCCCAATCGCGGGTTTTGGAAGAAGCGCTGCTGCGTGAACGCATTCCGTACCGCATCTATGGCGGCCAGCGCTTCTTTGAGCGAGCCGAAATCAAGAACGCCATGGCTTACCTGCGATTGCTCGAAGGTCGGGGCAACGACGCCGCGCTGGAACGGGTGATCAACGTGCCGGCCCGCGGCATTGGCGAGAAAACCGTCGAAGCGATCCGCGACCATGCGCGCCACAGCGATGTGTCGATGTGGGAAGCGATGCGCCAACTGGTGGCCAACAAAGGCCTGACCGGTCGTGCGGCCGGTGCCCTTGGCGCGTTTATCGAGTTGATCGAGAACCTCGCCGCCAAGTGCATGGAAATGCCGCTGCACCTGATGACCCAGACCGTCATCGAGCAATCGGGCCTGATCGCCTATCACGAAGCGGAAAAAGGCGAGAAAGGCCAGGCCCGGGTGGAAAACCTTGAGGAACTGGTCAGTGCCGCGCGTAACTTCGAAAACAGCGAAGAAGACGAAGACCTGACGCCATTGGCCGCGTTCCTCGGTCATGCCTCGCTGGAGGCCGGCGATACGCAGGCCGACGAGCACGAAGACAGCATTCAACTGATGACCCTGCACAGCGCCAAGGGCCTGGAATTCCCTTACGTGTTCCTGGTGGGCATGGAAGAAGGCCTGTTTCCGCACAAGATGAGCCTGGAAGAGCCCGGCCGCCTTGAGGAAGAACGTCGTCTGGCCTACGTCGGCATTACCCGGGCGATGCAGAACCTGGTAATGACCTACGCTGAAACCCGACGCCTTTATGGCAGCGAGACCTACAACAAGGTGTCGCGCTTCGTACGCGAAGTGCCCAAAGGCCTTATTCAGGAAGTACGCTTGTCCAACAGCGTCAGCCGGCCGTTCGGTGGCAACCAGTCGATGAGTGGCAGCAACCTGTTCAGCGGCAGCGAAATTCCGCAAACCGGGTTCAGTCTGGGTCAGACCGTACGCCATTCGATCTTCGGTGACGGCGTAATCCTCAACTTCGAGGGCGCCGGTGCTCAGGCCCGGGTGCAGGTGAACTTCAGCGAAGGCAGCAAGTGGCTGATGCTGGGTTACGCCAAGCTGGAAGCGATCTAAAAGACCGCCAAAGGTCTAATGTGGGAGCGGGCTTGCTCGCGAAGAACGATCACGTGGTATTACTGCACTACCGCGGTGTACCCATTCGCGAGCAAGCCCGCTCCCACAGGGTTCCGTGTGGTCTTGCAGATATTGATCTGAATAAGGTGCAAAAAAGCATGGGCTCAGGCTTCTTTTCCTCCTGGACATTCTGGGCCCTGTTATCGGCGGCGTTCGCGGCGATGACCGCCATTTTCGCGAAAGTCGGCATCGAAAACGTCAATTCCGACTTCGCCACCCTGCTGCGTACGATCGTGGTATTGGTCAGCCTGGCCTTGATTTTGTACGCCACGGGCCAATATCAGTCATTAGGATCGATCTCGGCAAAGAGCTACCTGTTCCTGCTGTTGTCGGGCCTGGCCACCGGTGCGTCGTGGATCTGCTATTTCCGTGCACTCAAGGTCGGTCCGGCGTCACTGGTTGCCCCGGTGGACAAACTCAGCGTGGTGTTGGTGGCCGTACTTGGCGTAGTCCTGCTGGGTGAAAAACTCGACTTGCGCCAATGGGGCGCAATGGGTCTGATCACGGCCGGAGTCGTCATGCTGGCATTACGTCGCTAAGCGAGTGTCCTACAGAACTTATCCACTCATCTGACAGATCAAAGTCAAAAGGCCCTATTGCACTGACTTAAGCTGAATAAAACCTGTCAGGCAAAAGCCCGAAACACTCTGCCGCTAGCCAGTAACACTTCAGCTGTGCAACATGGCGCGCGTGCCTTCCACAAATGGGAATTCCCTTTATGAAACGTTTTCTTAGCATCGCCATGGCGTTGTGCATCGGCCTGACGATGAGTCTCGACGTCAATGCCGCCAAGCGCTTCGGTGGTGGCAAAAGCGCAGGCGCTGCGCCGACGCACCAGACCAGCCAGATGGCTCCTTCTTCTCCAGGCATGGGCGGCGCTGCGGCGACCGCTGGTGCTGCCGGTGCCGCTGGCGCCGCTGCCAAGGCCGGTGGCGCTTCGCGCTGGCTCGGCCCTCTGGCCGGTATCGCTGCCGGCGGCCTGCTGGCCTCCATGTTCATGGGCGACGGCTTCCAGGGCATGCAGATCTTCGACATCCTGATCATGGCTGTCATTGCATTCCTGGTCTTCCGCTTTATCGCCGCCCGTCGTCGCAAGCAGCAGGAGCATTACGCTCCGGCCGGCCACGCACCGATGCAACGTGAAGCGTTCGAACAAAAGCCTGCCGGCGGTTCGATTTTCGGTGGTTCGCCAGCGCCTGTTGCCGCTCGTCCAGTGATCAACGCTCCAGCCTGGTTCAACGAAAGAAACTTCGTCGAAGCGGCGCGCAATCACTTCCAGTCCCTGCAACAGCACTGGGACGCCAATGAAATGGACAAGATCGCCGAGTTCGTGACCCCGCAAATGCTGGAGTTCCTCAAGCGTGAGCGTGCCGACCTGGGTGACGGTTTCCAGTCCACCTACATTGATAACCTCAATGTACAGCTGGACGGTGTGGATGATCGCGCCGACAAGACCATTGCCACCCTGACCTTCACCGGCGTGTCGAAAACCTCGCGTTTCGACCAGGGCGAAGTCTTCAGCGAAAGCTGGAACATGGAACGTGCACAGGGCGAAAACCAGCCTTGGCTGGTGGCAGGTATCCGCCAGAACGGCTGATCCCGCACCGCGCTTCACTTGCTGAAAAGAAAACCCCAGCCCTGGCTGGGGTTTTCTATTTCGCGGTTGCATCTATAGCAAGCTACTGTATAAACCGCCCCATATAAACCGCGCCATACAAGCAAGAGGATCCCGGACGTGGAAGAAATCATCGAACAACTGCGTGAAGCCAACGAACCGGTACCGGTCCCCTTGGAATTGCCTGACGAAGACCTGCTGGTCGAAATCGAAGAACAACTATTCATCGACATTCCGTTCGTCTTCAGAGAGTTTCTGTTGACCGTC
Source organism: Pseudomonas sp. FW305-70 (assembly GCF_058783925.1). Lineage (NCBI taxonomy): Bacteria > Pseudomonadati > Pseudomonadota > Gammaproteobacteria > Pseudomonadales > Pseudomonadaceae > Pseudomonas > Pseudomonas sp. FW305-70. The sequence goes on along the minus strand of NZ_JBYSYZ010000012.1, from coordinate 83,540 downwards.
AGCGACGTGGTCTACGGTAGCCTGGAACCGGTCACCGTGACTGACCCGCAATCCCACACCTACCTGCCCGACGTTGCCGCCAACGCCTGGGACGCCGGTGTCGATCGCAGCCTGATCCCGATCTGCCAGGACGGTGACGACTACTACTGCGTCGAAGAGGACGGCACCGTGGTGCTTTGGCAGGCCGAAGAAGAGCTGATCGCCGAAGAGACCTGGGAGTCGGTGTGGCACTGGGCGCGGGACGTCTGGCTGGAAAGCTGATTCCGTCAACGCCGCTGGGTGGTCAATGCCCGGACGACTCCTTGTGATTATCGAGGGTTTCCAGCAACGCCACCTGCATCCGCGTATGCACACGAATGAACCAGCGCCACAGCAGCGCCGCCACGGCGGCCGCGACCACGGCGATCAGTACCAGCAACTTGTTGGTCGGCAGAATACTGGCCGACAAGGCTGCCAACAGCAAAAAGATCACCAGCAGCGACAGGATCGGGATCACTTCGGCGATCACCCTGCGCACTCGCTGCGTATGGCGCCCGGCCATCTCTGGCTTGACGCCCATTTCCGCCAACAACATCGACAGGGCTTTGAGCTTGCGGTATGCCGCAATCAAAAAAGGCAGCGACAACAATAGCGCCCCACCCCAGATCAATGCCTTCTGCCAGCTCGGGTCGCTGATCCAGCCTTGCACGTAAGCCGACATGCGTTCGGCGAAGTACGCGCCCGAGAAGAAAATCGCGATCACCAATGCCAGGTTGACCCCGACCTGCAGCAAAATCCTTCTGATCATCGACGCCAGCAGCGCCCCCTCGCCCTGTGGCTGGATGCTGCGCAGCCATTCGCCGTACATCCCCAACACCCGTCCCAGGCGTTCCGGCATGACGCCCGCAAGCTTGATCGACAATGGATCAGCCGCGCGAATCAGATAAGGCGTCAGCAAGGTGGTGATCACCGACACCGCCACAGCCACCGGGTATAAAAAGTTACTGGTGACCTGCAACGTCATGCCCAGTGCAGCAATGATGAAAGAGAACTCGCCAATCTGTGAAAGACCCATCCCGACCCGCAGCGACGTGCGTCCGTCATTACCAGCGATAAATGCACCAAGGCCGCAGGACAACATCTTGCCGAGCACCACGGCTACGGTGATTACGGCGATTGGCCAAGCGTACTGAAGCAGGATCGCCGGATCGAGCATCAAACCGATGGCCACAAAGAAAATCGCGCTGAAAAGATCTCGAACCGGTTCAATCAAGCGCTCGATTTTCAGCAGTTGCCGGGATTCAGCCATGATCGCGCCGATCAGGAACGCGCCGAGGACCATACTGTATTCAAGCCTGACCACCAGCAGGCAGAAGCCGAAACACAAGCCCAGCACGGTAATCAGCAGCATTTCGTTGCTCTCGAACCTCGCCACGTAGGCCAGCAACCGCGGCACCAACAGAATGCCGATGACCAATGCGACGATCATGAACAGCGACAGTTTGCCCACTGTGGAAAACACTTCGCCCGAGCTGACCGTACCACTGACGGCGATGCTGGACAGAAGCGCGATGATGCCGATGCCCAGAATGTCTTCGACGATCAGCACACCGAATATCAACTGCGCAAACCGCTCGTTCTTCAACTTCAGATCATTGAGTGCCTTGACGATGATGGTGGTTGAGGAAATCGCCAGGATCGCGCCGAGGAACAGTGAATCCATGGTGTTCCAGTCAAACCAGCGACCGATCTCGTAGCCGATCCAGATCATCAGCACGATTTCCAGGAATGCCGCGATGAAGGCCGTGGCACCGACCTTGAACAACTTGCGCAGGCTGAACTCCAGGCCCAGGCAGAACATCAGGAATATCACCCCGAGTTCGGCCAGGGTCTTGATGGTTTCTTCGTCATGGATCAGGCCGAATGGCGGGGTGTGCGGGCCAATGATAAAACCGGCGACGATGTAGCCCAGCACCACCGGTTGTTTCAGGCGATGAAAAACCACGGTCACCACACCTGCGATCAACATGATCACTGCCAGATCCTGAATGAAACTGATGGCATGCATGGCGAGCGGCTCCCTGATTGAAGTTGCCCGACTCACAGACGCAGGAATGGTCTGATCAAGCCGAGCAAAAGTCTGCTTTGCGCGTAGGAAATGACCTTGTGTCCGGGCTTTTTGCAGGGTAACACCGCGACTTCTGGCAGAAAGGCGGTGCAATATATGGAAACAGATCGATCCGGCGTGACGGCGACTCCGCACCCGGCGTCCCGATAACTGTTGGTTTGAAAAAACCGCCGAGGCACCCGCAGAGGTGCATCCCTCAAACCTGGCCTTGACCCGTGAGAATGCTATGGAACCCGGAAACGCCCAGCTGTCGATGACGGTATTGATGACCCCAGACATGGCCAACTTCTCTGGCAATGTTCACGGTGGCACCCTGCTCAAGTACCTCGACGAAGTGGCCTACGCCTGCGCCAGCCGTTATGCCGGCCGTTATGTGGTGACCCTGTCGGTGGACCAGGTCATTTTCCGTGAGCCGATCCATGTCGGCGAACTGGTGACCTTTCTCGCCTCGGTCAACTACACCGGCAACACCTCCATGGAGGTGGGCATCAAAGTGGTGACCGAGAACATTCGCGAGCGATCGGTGCGTCACACCAACAGCTGCTTCTTCACCATGGTCGCGGTGGATGACCAGCGAAAACCTGCCCAGGTACCGCCGCTGCAACCGGACAACAGCGAGAGCAAGCGCCGCTTCATCCAGGCCCAGCAGCGCCGGCAGATTCGCCAGGAACTGGAAAAACGTTATCAGGAGATCAAGGGCGACGCCTGAGTTTGTTCAGTCAGGTTGACGGTGTTTTCTGGATAGCCTTCGCGAGCAAGCCCGCTCCCACAATGGATCTATGCAACACCAAAGATCAAATGTGGGAGCGGGCTTGCTCGCGAATGGGCTCAACACTCAATCAGAGGCTGATCGGGGTCGCCTCGAACCGCACCCGCGGATGGGCAATCCGGTCCTGAGCCCGAACCAGTTCCAACTCGTAGCTGGCACAGGCCTGGGTTTCCAGCAGCACTTCATGCACCGCCGACGCCGCGAACTCGAACGCGGCCACCAGGCTGTCACCCAACAGCACGCGTGCCAGGAACAGCCCGGAAGTCAGATCGCCCACACCCACCGGCTGACGCGGGAACGCCAGCAACGGGCGCTGCAAATGCCAGCTGCCTTCGGCTGTCACCAGCAGCATCTCAAAGACCTCTGCCGACTTGCCTGGGTAGTCCAGATGCTTGACCAGCACCGCTTTCGGGCCGCGCGCCAGCAATGCACGCGCCATGGCCAGGCAATCGAACAGCGATTGCGGCTTGCGCCCGGAGAAACTGTCCAGCTCCAGCTGGTTCGGGCACATGAAGTCCGCTACGGCGGCGGCCTCCTCCAGCAGAAAATCACTGACTTCCGCCGGAACACTGCAGCCTTTCTCCGGATGCCCCATCACCGGGTCACACAGGTACAGTGCCTTGGGATTGATCGACTTGATCCGCGTCACACCCGTCAGGATCGCCCGGCCCTGGGCCGCACTGCCAAGGTAACCGGAGAGCACCGCATCGCAGTTGCCCAGCTCGCCAATCGCCGCAATAGCCTCGACCAACTCAGGTATCTGATGCGGCGCCAGCACTTCGCCGGCCCATTGACCGTACTGGGTGTGATTGGAGAACTGCACGGTGTTGAGCGGCCAGACATTCACCCCGACCCGTTGCATCGGGAAAACCGCGGCACTGTTGCCGGCGTGACCGAATACCACGTGGGACTGGATAGCGAGCAAATGCGGTGTACGTTTCATGCGGTGGATTTCCGTAAAACGATTGAAATTCTAGCCGCGCAGTATGCGACTAAACGCAGCCTGTACGACAGACCAGCGACGCAGTTAAGCTGACACTATCTTGTTGGAGCACCCTGTTGATGCTGACCCTTGGAAATATATTCGTGCTGATGCTGTTCGCCACTGCCGGCGCATGGCTATGGCACAACCACGGCTTGCGCGAGCGCGCGCTGGAGCGGGTCAAGCAGCATTGCACCAAGCTCGGGATCGAATTGCTGGACGGCAACGTGGCGTTGAAAAGAATCGCGTTCATCAGGGATGCCAGTGGTCGGCGACGTCTGGCCCGCGTGTATAACTTCGAGTTCACCGTGACCGGCGAAACCCGCCACAACGGCACCATCACCCAGTTCGGCGCGCACAGCGCACAGATTGAACTGGCGCCCTACCCGGTCCCGTTCGACGAAACCGAACCGGTGGTCGATGTGGTAAAGCCTCGCGCAGAAGTGATCGAGCTGAGCCAGTGGCGTCAGGAACATACCAAGTGGCGGCCGTAAGCCGTTAAGCCGATTCGGCTCGGCACGCTGCCAGTTCACTCTGCAACCGTTCTGCATCCTGGGGTTCACTGAAAATCAGCTCGATGCGTGAATCCTGCCGCCACTCACTGGGCTGCCAGTCCAGCGCCGAGTTATCCACCGCGTTCGCCGAGATCCATCCGTTGGCGCTGTGGATAACCAGCTTCGCCCGCCTCCAGCCAAGGCTTTCAAGCCACTGGCCAACCAGCGCGGCATCAAATACCTGGCTTGGGTGCCAACGCCATCCGATGCTCCAGCCTCCGTCCTGCTCCTGACTCAGGCAAATGGGCAACGCGGGATCGCTCCAGACCGCCGGCAGCTGCGCCAATCCCTTGGGCACGACGAAGTTATCCACACCTGCCAGCGCTTTGGCATTCAGCCCCGGCAACTCGCTCAAGGATAAAACCGCCTGTTGCGTCCAGCACAGAGGCGTCGGCGGCAATAGAGCAGCGACTTGCTGGCGACTGTCTTCCTCGAGACCTTCGGACTTGTTCAGCAGTAACAGTCCCGCATGGCTCAGGGCTTGCTGTTGTGCATCCGGCAACGGTTTGCCAGCGGCGAGCGCCTGGGCGTCCAGCACCAACACACAAGGCTGAACAGCCAACACGCCTTGCCAAGGTGCTTCGCTCAATTGCCTGAGCAACTGCGCCGGATGCCCCAGCCCCGAGGGTTCGATGAACAGTCGATCCGGTTGCGCCTTGCGCAACAAGCGCCCAAGACCAATCTGAAAGGGTGCACCGTTGACGCAGCACAGGCAGCCCCCGGCCACTTCACCCAGTGCGATACCATCGGCGTCCCGGGTCAGCAGCGCAGCGTCGAGACCGATCTGGCCAAACTCGTTGATCAACACCGCCCACCGCTCGCCTGCCGGGCGCTGGGCCAACAGGTGCTTGATCAGGCTGGTCTTGCCGGCGCCCAACGGACCGGCAATGACATGAGTGGGGATATTCTGCAGCATGGTCGATGATTTCTGAGGAGGTGATGGATGCGGTTGATTGGCTTGTCGTTGCTCTTGGCACTCGTTTCAGGCGAGGCGCTGGCCCAGGCCTGCGTGGTTCACAGCCAGGCCGAGCGGCTTGATGTCCAGGTTTGCCAGCAGAACCGCAACATCCCGCCAAAACTCTTCGCCGATGGTTTCTGCCAGCCGAACCTGGCGGGGCAGAAAGTCGATGTGCAGTATGTCGATCAATGCCCCGGCGGCGCATTTGGCGTCTGCAGCAACGCTCAAGTCGCCAATATGCCCTACCGCCAGGATATTCACTATTACGGCGTTGCCACCGACGCGGCATATTTGCAGCCGTACTGCGAGGCCCAGAGCCAGGGCACCTGGCTCAAGCCTTGAAGCGCCATCAGAGGATCAGGCAGCGTCTTCGTACCAAGGGCCGAATGGATCAGGCAGCAAACGCCAGCCCTCTACGCCCAACGCCATTTCCTCATCGGTCAGCAGGCAGGCGTCCAGTTCGGCGGTGAGCTGCTTGAAGTCGATGTGCTGACCGATGAACACCAGTTCCTGACGACAATCCCCGCTGTCGGCGGTCCAGTTTTTCATGATCCCGGTGGTACTTTCTTCGTTCTGCGGCCATTGGTTTTTCGGTACGAAACGCCACCAGCGCCCGGCAAAACCATAGCGCATCAAACCGCCGGCCTGGGACCAGCTGCCGGCGTCCATATGCTTGCTCGCCAGCCAGAAAAAACCCTTTGAACGCAACAGCTTGCCGTTGTCCCAGGGGCCGTCGATGAAGTCGAAGAAACGCTGCGGATGGAACGGCCGACGTGCCCGGTAAGCGCTGGAAGCAATGCCATATTCTTCAGTTTCCGGCACGTGCTCCCCGCGCAGCTCCTGCAACCATCCCGGCGCCTGGGCAGCCTTTTCGAAGTCAAAACGACCGGTGTTGAGGATTTTATCCAAGGGGATTTCGCCCATCGTCATCGCAATGATTTCCGCCCGGGCATTGAGCCGCTCGAGGATGACGATCAATTCCTCGCGTTGGTGGCTGCTGATCAAGTCGATCTTGCTGAGCAGAATCACATCGGCGAACTCGACCTGCTCAATCAACAGATCGGTAATCGAACGTTCGTCTTCTTCGCCAAGTGTTTCTCCCCGGGAGGCCAGGCTTTCGGCAGCCTGATAATCGAGCAGGAAGTTCATACCGTCGACCACCGTGACCATGGTGTCGAGACGCGCGATGTCGTTGAGGCTCTGGCCGTTTTCATCGCGAAAGGTGAAGGTTTCCGCCACCGGCAGCGGTTCGGAAATGCCGGTGGATTCGATCAGCAGATAGTCGAAGCGGCCCTCCCTGGCGAGTTGGCTCACTTCCTCGAGCAAGTCTTCACGTAACGTACAGCAAATACACCCGTTACTCATTTCCACTAACCGCTCTTCAGCCCGATTAAGGCTGACATCACGCTGGACTTCGGTGCCATCGACGTTGATTTCGCTCATATCGTTGACGATGACTGCAACCCGCAGACCATCGCGATTACGTAGTATGTAATTAAGAAGTGTACTTTTTCCGGCGCCAAGAAAGCCGGAGAGAACGGTCACGGGGAGTCGGTTGGACATCTGCATATTCCTCACAGGGATGCCCGGTCGCTGCGCCGGGCTTATATAATGTTATATCATAACATCGCAAACAAGCCATTCTCTCTTGCCCGGCCGGGTAACCTGGGTTGGCTACAACCAGCGCGTCGTCTGGACCACAATCAACCGGTTTTCCAACTCCGGTGGCAGCAGCGCGAAGTTCACCTGCAACCGGATCACTGGCTGTTAGGCCTGCCCGTTTTTCTTCGAATTTGCATAGCCAGCCGACGCACCCATTGGCAAAGACCGCGCCGGCCAGAATCAGGTTAAGCAAGTAGCGCCCCTGAAGATGAAGACCCATCCATGAAAAAAGCATCGTCGACTTCATTGTTATACTATAACATGACAAATCAACTCCCACGACGGACCTGCTCATGAATGCGCTGACTCTGCCGGATATCGCCGCGCAGGCCTCACGCCAAGCCCTGCCACTGGAGTGGGTGGGCATGTGCGGCATTGCTCTTCCCGTTATGTTTGATGGCCAACGCTTGAATGCAAAGGCTGATGCCGGCGTGAGCCTCGACGATGGCAATGCGCGCGGCATTCACATGTCACGGCTCTATCTGGCGCTTGAATTGCTGGAGCAGGAAAGCCTTTCACCGGCTTTATTGCGACGGGTTTTGCAGCGTTTTCTTGAGAGTCATGAAGACCTGTCCAGTAGTGCGCACTTAACTATTCACGCCGATGTACTGCTGAAAAGACAGGCGCTGATCAGTCCATTGGCAGGCTGGAAAAGCTATCCGGTGAGCATCGAAGCGCGTTTGAAAAACACGATGTTCCACGTGGAACTAAAAATCGACGTGCCTTATTCCTCTACCTGTCCGTGCTCAGCGGCCCTTTCTCGACAGTTGATACAGCAGCAATTCGTCGATGATTTCGCCAACAAGTCACTGCAACACGCTGATGTTTTAGCGTGGCTCGGCACCACGAACGGCATCGTCGCCACACCTCACAGCCAACGCAGCCAAGCAACGTTGTGCGTACGGCTGGCTGATTTCCTGGATGAGCTGCCTCTGATCGCCATCATCAACGACGCCGAAGCTGCACTCGGCACAGCCGTTCAAACGGCCGTAAAACGCGCCGACGAACAGGCCTTCGCTTTGGCCAATGGTCAGAATCTGATGTTCTGCGAGGACGCCGCACGCCGTTTGAATCTGGCCCTGAAACGCTCCACAGGCATCAATGCCTTCCACATTCGTGTGGCCCACGCCGAAAGCCTGCACGCCCATGACGCCGTTGCCGAGACCCGTTTCAACTGGGAACAACCTCAATAACCTGTACAACGCATTGAGCAAACCATGATCCGCAAGAATCCATCCGGAGATTTACCGCTGATTGCCGAGTCTGCTTACGTCGACAAGACGGCAATCATTTGCGGCAAAGTGGTGATCGGCGAGAACGTGTTCGTCGGTCCCTACGCCGTGATCCGCGCTGACGAAGTCGACGAATCGGGCGACATGCAGCCGATCACCATCGGCGCCAACTCGAACATCCAGGACGGCGTGGTGATCCACTCCAAATCCGGCGCGGCAGTGACCATTGGCGAATTCAGTTCCATCGCCCACCGCTCGATCGTGCATGGCCCCTGCACCGTGGGTAATCGGGTGTTCATCGGCTTCAACAGCGTGCTGTTCAACTGCGTGGTCGGTGACGGTTGCGTGGTACGACACAACTCGGTGGTCGACGGGCGTGACCTGCCTGAAGCCTTCTACGTGCCCTCCACCATGCGGATCGGCCCCAACACCGATCTCTCGCAATTCCCGCCGGTAAGCGTCAGTGCTTCGGAGTTTTCCGAAGACGTGGCGCGCACCAACGTCGATCTGGTGCGCGGCTACAAAGCCCTGCAAAACGAGTTCTGACCATCAGCAGCGTGCTGATTGGCAATGCCCGGCTAGTGAATGCGCCGATACAAATTGCCTGGCAAGACGAAGGTCTTAATGACAGCGGCAAGGAATTAGCACTAGGTTTATCCGATAACGCTCGCTAGCAGCACCTGAGTACGCCGACCATGATCCAGATCACTCTGCCCGATGGTTCATTGCGTGAATTCGACCAACCGCTGTCCGTGCACGAGTTGGCCGCCAGCATCGGCCCCGGACTGGCCAGCGCGGCCGTAGCGGGGCGAGTCGATGGTGTACTGGTGGACTGCGAATACATGATCGAGGCGGATGCCCGGGTCAGCATTGTCACCCCCCGCGAGCCGGACGGACTGGAGATCCTGCGCCGCTCCTGTGCCTTGATGCTGGCCATGGCGGTCAAGCAACTCCACCCGCATGCACAAATGCGCGCGGCCAGGGAGTTGGGTGATGGCTTCTTTTACGAATTTGTCGTCGAGCGACCGCTGACTCCGGCAGACCTGCCCCTCATCGAAGCGCGCATGCAGTCACTGGCAGCGACCAATCACTCGATCCGGCGTCGGCCACCACGCGAAGAGGTATCGCTGTACCGGCTGGGGGACACCGAATACCAGAGCCATGGACCGCACGTCCCCACCACCAAAGTCTTGCAGGCGTTCGCCCTCGATCACATCAGCGGCACATTGCAACAACGGATCTACGGCACATGCTGGTCCAGCCATCAGGAACTGCAGCACTGGAGCCTTCCACCCCATGTGATCGTCGTCAGCATGGATGACCGCCAGACGAGTTATGCACAGGCAGTGACCGAATCCTTGCGCCAAAGGGGGGTGCGCGCAAGGGCCGACCTGCGCAACGAAAAAATCCGTTTCAAGATTCGCCAGCACAGCCGGACCGTGCCGTACCTGGTGGTGGTCGGCGAAAAAGAACAGGCCGGGGGGTTTGTCAGTGTGCGCAGCCGCACGGGGGAGGATTTTGGCCGGATGGCTGTCGAGGCTGCGTGTGAGTGGTTGAGTCAGCCGGGGGTATAGGGAGACTGGATGGACGCCTTCGCGAGCAAGCCCGCTCCCACATTGATTTCGTGAACACACAGATCAAATGTGGGAGCGAGCCTGCTCCGGGCGGCGTTCCGACGAAGCTTTTAAGCTCTCGGCTTCACCGTGCCGCAATCCTGCCCCAACCAGACAGCGCGGGATTCAAGGCTGCCCTTCTGTTGAATGCCGGTGGCGTTGAACGTCCCGTTGACCTTGGTGGTGAACTCGCGGTCGCTGAGGAATGTCGCCACGCCTGCGCCCTGGGCTCTCGGACAGCTGAAGCGGAATTTCCACTGATTGCCTGAGCGATCGGTGATTTCCTGCTTGCAGCCCGACTGCGGATCGGTCAGCGGAATGTCATCGGTCTTGACCTGCTCCGGTGTCAGGCACGCCCGGATCCCTTTGCCCCCCATGGTGATCCCCTGCTTTTCCAGCTGCGCACGCTGCTCAGGGGTCATCTGGCTCTGGATCTGACCGAGGATCAATTGCAGGTCCGGCATATTCTGCTCATCGACCTTCATGTTGCTCGTGGTCAGCTCCCACAATCCCGGTTGCAGCATTTGCGCGTGAGCCGCCACAGGAAGTGCCAAACCCAGTGCCATGGCCAAACCCAGCAGACGAACGTTCATCGAGTAACTCCTGATCAGTAGTGGCCGTTAGACGTCAGCCGCAGGCTTCGGTTCAGGGGCCAATTAATTAGCGACATTCTGCACGGAACATGGTCTGTTAAGCACTGAATCTTCAGGAGCAAGGCAGCCCCCATGGATTATTTCGGACCGCATATTTTCGGTTATACCATCGCCCTGCTGCACACGCTGGGCATGATCGCGGCCATCCACGCCGTGTTGACCGTCCGTACCGCCCAGGGCTCGATCGCCTGGGCCTTGTCGCTGTTTTTCATCCCATACCTCACGCTGATCCCGTACCTGATGTTCGGCCGCAGCACCTTTGATGGCTACATCAAGGCCCGACGGCAGGCCAACGAGGAGATGCGCAAGGCGGTTTCCGAACTCAACTGGCGACCCTGGGTAGAAGAAGCCCTCACCGCCCGCGCCTCTTCTGCCTACGCCTCACTCAGAGCGATGCCCAAGCTCGGAAACATGCCCTGCCTGGCCAATAACCAGACGCGGCTGTTGATCAACGGCCAGTCGACGTTCGAGGCCATTTTCGATGCCATCAGCCAAGCGAAAGAGGCCGTGCTGATCCAGTTTTTCATCGTCCACGACGACCGCCTCGGCCAACGCCTGCAAACTTTGCTGCTGAAAAAAGCCGCCGAAGGTGTGGCGATCTATCTGTTGTATGACCGAATCGGCAGCCATTCCCTACCCAACGGCTACGTGCAGGCCCTGCGAGATGGCGGGGTCGAGGTCAAGGCTTTTGGCCCCCGTAGTGGCTGGTTCAATCGCTTTCAGGTGAACTTCCGCAACCATCGCAAGATCGTGGTGGTGGACGGCATTCTCGGCTTCGTTGGCGGGCACAACGTCGGTGATGAATACATGGGCGAGAAACCGCCCCTGGCCCCTTGGCGCGATACCCACGTGCAAGTGCGCGGACCCGTGGTGGCGTGCATGCAGGAGTCTTTCGCTGAAGACTGGTTCTGGGTGGCTCATGCCCTGCCGCCACTGATCCTGCCCGAGGTTTATCCGGAAGACGGCGTACTGTGCCAGTTGCTTGCCAGTGGGCCGGCAGACGCCTACGAAACCTGTTCTCTGTTCTTTGTCGAAGCGATCCATGCGGCGACGGAACGGGTCTGGATCACCAGCCCGTATTTCGTCCCCGATGAAGCCGTGTTCGCAGCGTTGCGCCTGGCGGTCCTGCGGGGTGTGGATGTGCGGCTGCTGTTGCCGTCGAGACCCGACCATCGAATCGTCTACGCCGCCTCCAGCCTATACGCCTTCGAAGCCGTGCGCGCCGGTGTGCGGGTGTTCCGTTACGAGCCCGGATTCCTGCACCAGAAAGTGGTGTTGATCGACCGCGAAATCAGCGCCATCGGCAGCGCCAACCTGGACAACCGTTCGTTCCGGCTGAATTTCGAAGTGATGTTACTGACCGTCGACAGCGTCTTTGCCGCCGAAGTGGAACAGATGCTCAACGATGACTTCGCCAACGCCCACGAAATCGCCAAAGGAGAAGGCCGGGAGACCCACCGCCTGCAGCAGCTCGGCATGCGGGTCGCCCGGCTGATTTCGCCGATTCTTTAAAGGTAGATATCGTCCCGGGTCCATGGCAGTTCATGACTGCCATCGGCGTGGGCCTTCACAGCGAGAATCTGGTGCAGGTTGATCCAGCCGCGGGCGAACGCGTAGGCGCAACCGGCCAGGTACAGCCGCCAGATGCGCAGGGCTTGTTCCGGTACCAGTTTGGAAGCCGCTTCGAGATTGTCTTCGAGGCGTTCGCTCCAGTGATCGAGCGTGCGGGCGTAGTGCAGGCGCAAGCTTTCGACGTCGACGATTTCCAGCCCGGCCTCACTGATCTGCGCAGAGATCATCGACAGGTGCGGCAGCTCGCCGTTGGGGAACACATATTTCCCGATGAATTCACCGGCACCGCGCCCCACCGGACGGCCATCGGTGTACTTGGCGGTGATCCCGTGATTCATCACCAGGCCGCCCTCTTTCACCGCGCCGAACAGAGTCTTGCAGTACTCCGCGAGATTGGCGTGGCCCACGTGTTCAAACATGCCGACGCTGACTACCTTGTCGAAGCGGCCATCCTGCGGCAAATCGCGATAGTCGAGCAGTTGCAGCTCGACCAGGTCCTCCAGGCCCTCCGCTTTTACGCGCTCCCGGGCCAGAGCCAACTGCTCCTTGCTGAGGGTGATACCGAACACTCTCGCGCCAAACTCTCGCGCAGCAAAACGCGCCAATCCGCCCCAACCACACCCAACATCCAGCAGATATTCGCCGGGTTGCAGGCGCAGCTTGCGACACAAATGACGGAACTTGGCTTGCTGGGCCTGCTCGAGGCTTTCGCTGCCGGTCTCGAAGTAAGCGCAGGAATACGCCATGTCGCTGTCGAGCCACAGCTGATAGAACGCGTTGGAAAGGTCGTAGTGGTAGGAAATCGCCTTGGCGTCTGTATCTTTGTCGTGAACGCTACGAACAGGCTGATTGTCATCGTCTTCGTCCAGCAACGCCTGGCTCCATTCATCACAGACGCGGATCACATCGCTGATGGAGCCTTCGAGCTCCAGTTTGCCTTCGACAAAAGCAGCACCGAGGGCATCCAGGCTTGGATGGGTAAACTGGGAGACCAGTTGCGGGTCCTTGACCACAATCGTGACGCTGGGCGTCGGCCCCAGATTGAATTCATGGCCGTCCCAGAGTCTCAGGCGAAGCGGTAACTGCAGATTCTGTAAGGCCGGTGGAAGTTGCGCGAGCATGGAGAATCCCCCTTGTTTCAGACGTCTGATCAGAGGGTAGACCATCTATGAAAAATAGCTGGCTATCGAATTAGTAGCCGTTTTCAATGATTCGCGACGCCAGAACCGACCGCCGCGAACGCACAAAAATGATGTGCCCTCATCTCCAATGACTACGAACCGGGCGCACAGTTCTAAAAAGTTTAAGACCTGTGATGACCCGGTTTAGAGCATTCGCCTTCAGGTTTCGTCCTTGAGCTTGAGCAACGGCTCCTGGAACCGCAGCAATCGACCGGCATTGCCCAGCACCAACAACGTGCTGAAGTTATGCAGCAACGCCGCAATCATCGCCCCGGCAGCGCCGAGCCAGCCGAACGCGGCGAAGGCCACAATCGCCAGGGTCCAGCCCAGCCCGATGATCACATTGACCTGCAATGTCTGGCGGCACTGGCGGCTCAGGCGCACGCAGGTGCCGAGGCGACGCAGGTCACTGCCGATCAGCACGATGTCAGCCGATGCCAGGGCGATGTCTGCACCGCCCGCGCCCATGGCCACACCGACCACACCCGCCTTGAGGGCCAGTGAATCATTGATGCCATCTCCGACCACCATCGGCCGGAAGCCGCTGTCGATTTCCTTGAGCACACGGTTGAGTTTGTCTTCGGGCAGGGCTTGCGCTTCGACGTCGCTGATTCCGACATCCCGGGCGAGCGTCTGTGCGACGCTGTGTCGATCGCCGGTGAGCAACAACTGGCGACCCAGACCCAACTCACGCAACTCACCCAAGGCAAACTGCGCCTCGGGTTTGACGCTGTCGGCCAGCAACAGCCAGGCAAGAAACTCCCCATTGAGCGCCAGCCCGGCAATCGGACCATCGTGATCGGGAACTGCCGTTGTACTGATGCCCAGCTGCGCAAACAACTCCGGCCGGCCGAGCGCCGCTTCGCCCTGCCCGGTCATCGCCACCACACCCAGGCCCTGGCGTTCATGAATGTCGGTCAGCAGCAGAAAATCTTCCTGGGCCACCAACCCCGCCAGGGCGCGGCTGACCGGATGGCTGCTGGCCGAGCCGAGGCTCGCCGCCAGCTTCAGCACATGGCTGCGATCCTCCAGCGGGCTGTCGATGGATTGCAGACGCAAGGTGCCGAAGGTCAGCGTCCCGGTCTTGTCGACCACCAGCGAGGTCAGGTCCGCCAACTCTTCGAGGAATGCGGAACTGCGGATCAGAATCCCGTGGCGTGCCGCCACCGCCACACCCGCAATCGCCGTGGCCGGCGCCGACAACACCAGCGCACAAGGACAGGCCGCCACCAACACCGCGAGCATCGCCTGGGCGTTGTTGGTGATGAACCAGGTCACGGCCGCCAGCAGCAATACCAGCACCATGTAGCTGCCGGCGTAGCGCTCCAGCAAACGGGTAATGGGCGGCTTCGAACGCTCGGCGTTTTGCATCAGGGCAATCACTTTGCCGAGGGTCGACTCATGGCCGGTGCGGGTCACTTCGATTCGCAGCAGACCATCGAGGTTGATCGCACCACCGAACACCGACATGCCGACACCGGCCTCCATCGGTACCGATTCGCCGGTAATGGAGGCGGTGTCCAGACTGGCTTGGCCGGACAACACCCGGCCATCCGCCGGTACCCGGTCCCCGGCGCGCACCTCGACCCGATCGCCGGCCTTGAGCGTGCCGTTGTCGACTTCGATGATGGAGCCGTCCGCCTGAATCTTGCGTGCGTGGCTGCGGGTCAGTTTGCCGAGGGCGTGAATCGCCTCCTGGGAGCCGATCACGCTGCGCTCCTCCAGCACATGGCCGAAGATCATGATGATCGGCAACAGGGCCGCCGTCAGCAGATCCCCGGTGGCCCAGGCACCCAGCATGGCCAGGGCAATCAATTGATCGGTGATGCCGTGCAGGCTTGGATAACGCAGGCTGTACCAGGCCGAGCGCATGACCGGTACAGCAACCAGCAACGAAGCAAACCCCAGCAGCAATTGACTGACACCGGTCTGCTCTGGCGCCAGCCAACGCCAGATCAGGCCCAGCGCCAGCAGGCCCAATGCGAGCATGGCCAGGGTCAACTGGCGTGCGGCGCGGCGCTGTTCGGCCGAAGACAACAGGCTCGGTGCGGCGGCGGTTTGAGCGGTCATTGTGCAGCTCCCTGAATGATCAGGCGGGAATCGTCTTTGGGATCGACCGTGGTGACGGAACCTGCCTGGTCGAGAATTTTCGGCATGCGCTCGCGATAAATGCGCAGCAACATCTGCGGGTCGACACCTTGCTGCCGGGCTTTGGCCAGGCTCATTACGGTAGCCGTATCGGCAGACGCTTTGGCCAGCCGTTCACTCGCCTGGGCATGGGCCACTTGCAGCGTACGGTCGGCTTGCTCGTTGGCGGTCTGTGTCAGTTTCTCGGCTTCGGTGCGGGCATTGGCAACGGCCTTGTCGGCTTGCTGGCTGGCGGTCAGTACCGCGTTGAAAGCGTTAACCGCAGGACTTGGCAAACTCGATTGCACATCGACCCGTGCCACTTCGATGCCCAAGCCTTGCCCTGTTGCTGTGAGTTCGGCCAGCCGTTGATTGATGCCCTGCACCAGATCACCGCGCAAGCGCTCGCGTCGTTCCGCCGCCTGGCTATCGGCACCGATCAGTTCCGGACGAGCGACCAGAATGGTGTCCAGATCCCGTGCGGCCGTGAGCGCCAGCGCGCTGCGGGTCACCAGCCGATCCAGAGCCGGCAACACATGTTTGCCCTGAAGCGCAAACGCATAGGGCTCGGTGACCTTGTAGAAAACCCGAACATCGAGTTGCACCACGCCGGCGTCACCCGTTAGCAGATAGCCGGAGCCTGCGAGGGCATCGCTGATGGGCGTGGCAAAACTGGCCACGCGATCAGCCTGCGTCGCGGCATCACTGCGCAACAGGCTTTCCACTCGACGCTCGATCACCCGGTCCGCCGCCGGCAACAAAATCACCTGCTCGAAGGGTTGCGGCCAAGCCAGAAGCAGCCCGGCATTCTGAATGCGATCCAGCGCGCCGAAATGCAAAACCACGGCGCGATGTTGTGGATCGATCTGCCGTACATTGGAAAACGCCCAGGCCAATGCCGCCAACACCGTCACCGCATACAACGCAATAAACGCCAGGCGCCCGGCCTGAATCCAGGGGCTGCTCAACTCATTTGTTCCACGTGGAACCAAACTCATGGCTGCGATCCGGACGTGTTGTCGAGGCTCGGCGGACCGTCGACCAACACTCGGAACGGTGCGGCATCGGTACGCAGAATCAGCTTGGTGCCCGGGGTCACCACAGTGCCCAAGGTGTCGAGCGAACGCAGCAGATTGTAAAGCTGCGGCGACGCCGCATAGGCGCGACCATAAATCTGCGCCGCTTCGACGCGTGATTGCGCTTCGATATCTGCCGCTTTCACTGTGGCATCAGCCTGCACAATTCGCGCATCACGTTCGGCGGCAGAACGAATTTGTGCGGCTTCACGCTTGCCGATGGCCGTACGTTCGGTGGCGATGGTTTCACGCTCGGCGCGCATCCGGTCGACGGTCGCGGTAAGCGTTACCGAAGGCAGCGTCAGTCGTTCGATGCCGACCTGCAACACGCGCACGCCATAAGTGCTGAGCAACTGCTGATCGATTTGCTTGCGCAGTTGCGCTTCGAAATCGGCGATGCGTACCTGGCTGGCATCGGTATTGACCAGGTTCGACAGATCAAAACTGCTGGCGGTGGTCTCCAGCGCGGAGCCGACAAAGGTACGAATCTGCCGCGCAGCCTCATCAGGCTGGTTCTGTACTGCACGCATGAAGCGTTGCACATTGTCCGGATCGCCCTGCACCTGCCACGCCACATAGGCCTGAACGATGATGCGCAAACCGTCCCGGGTGCCGACATCCTGCAAACCGCTGGATGTGGTGCGCAGCCGCAAATCCACCGGGATCGCCGCCTCGAACGGTGCTGGCCAGCGCCAGCCCAGCCCCGGCTCCAGCAAGACCCGGGAAGGGTTGCCGAAGCGCGTGATCACCGTGGCCTCTCCCGAACGCACCTGCACCAGGCTCGCGGCGGCGACTGCAAACGCCACCAGCAATGCCGCCCAGCCCATACGGCGCCACGGGAATGGACCGGCCTCCTGCGGATCGCCGTGGTGATGATGGTGATGGTGATGCCCACCATGGCCGTGATCGTGGCCGCTGAGGTCATCGTGATCGTGCGTATGGGACTGGCTCAATTGGCAGCTCCTGGCTGAACGGTTTTACGCGACGGCGCGGGGTCAACCGACAGCGTGAAAGTACGGAGGTCGATGGTCGGCGCATTGCTGCTGCCGCCCAGACGATGATCGAGCACCAGCAATCTGGCGTTGGCCAAACCCTGGGACAACTGACTGAAATACTGCTCCAGCACGAAGGCCTGGCCAGCGCTGGCATAGGCTTTCTGCTCGGCGTTGAATTTCAGGTCCGCAGCCTGGGCGCCAGCATTGATTTCACGGGCGCTGGCCGTCGCCTGATCGCGGGCGATGCTGGCCTGCAACTGCGCCTGGTGAGTGGCTTCGGCGGCGGCACCGCGCTCACGGGCAATCAAGGCTTGCACCCCAATCTGTGCCGCTTGCACGCCGTGATAGGCGTTGGCGGCACCAGCCGGCGGGTGAATCGCCTCGACCACCGTGGCGAGAATTTCCACGCCGCTGTCGAGTTTTTTCATGTCCGCCTGTACGGCGCGGCCGATTTCTTCCGCCAGCCCTACCCTGTCCTCACCCAGTAAACCGTCGAGGGTGCGCGAGGCAAAATCGTGAACCAGAATTCGGCTGGCCGTGCTGCGAATCAACATCGGCACATCGGCACTGTTATAGGTCGCGGCCAATGCCGCCTCATCGCTCAGACCAATGCGATAGACGAAGCGCACATCCATGTTGACGATCTGAAAGCTCTGCCTGTCGGCTCGGCTGCTGGCGATCACTTGGGATTTGTCGTTCACATGGCTGGCGTCCCACAGGCGATTGGCAATTGCCGGGGCCGGGCCTTCGGCAGGGTCGGTTTGAGCAGGGGGCGTGGTTTCGCCAACACTGGTGGCCAACTCGTGCACCACGCCATTCTCGACGCGTAACACCCGGCCCAACGGCCAAGGCAGGCCTATATGCAAACCCGGGCCAAACACCTCCACCGGCTTGCCGAATCGTTCATAAATGCCACGCCCTTGCAGCGCAATTTCGTGAATGCCCGTCAGCGACCAGCCAACCAGCGTAACCACCCCCAAAACCGGCAGGAACGCCCGGCGCATGTAAGTGAAGGCCCAGATCTGCCGCAGATCTATACCGAAGCGGTTGTGTAATTCGTGCTGCAATGCCAGCAACGGCTGTGGTGGCCAGCGCAGCATGTCGGCGACAAAGCTGCGCGCCAGTAACTCCGGCTCAAGGCGTTCGCGGCGCGGACTGAACAATGACAACACCGCACGCAGCAACAGCTCTGCCGCCACCAACCCAGGCAGCAGTCCGGACAACACCGCCAGACGTACGGGCCATACCGACGATTCATCGGCAAACAACAGACAAAACGCAGCGAGTAGCAGGCTGATGATCGGCACACGTGTCAATTGCGCCAACGCGGCGGCCTCAGGCCATTGCGTGGTGTTTTCCTGCGCCAGATGACGCTCCATCACCAACAGGCCGAAGGCCAACAGCAACGAGAACGCCGCCCCGACAGTGGCCGCCAGCCCCAGCCCTGCCGGGGGTAACGAAAGGTCCCAGGCCTGTTCGACACCCAACACCGCCAACAACGCCCAACCGCCAAGCCACAGCGTCGGCGCGCCAATTTGCCCGAGCAGGTTGTGCGATTGCCGACTGATCCGGTCCAGCAAACGTTCATACCAGCCCAAAGGCTCGGCAGACTCCTCGACAACGATCACTGGCGCCACGGGATTCATCGCGCGGGCACGCCATTGGGCGACCCACCCGGCCGATTGCAAGCCCGCTATCAGCACCACAAACGCAGCGCTCAAATTCAGCAACAACGCTGGCCACAACGTTTTCGAGGCGAACAGCCCGGCAAAAAACGCCAGCAACGCACCCACGGTGGCGAGTACGCCCGCACCGATGGCGAACTGGCGCAAACGCCGCCCTTGAATGAACGCCTGCTGAAAGCGCGGCAACCCGGCTAGCGGCGTTTCATCAACATCGAGATCGACTTGCATACCACCCCAGAGCGTCTTCGCTTACAGGACAATTCGTTACGATATAACGGAAATAGTGAAATTTCCGTATTCAAGCGCGCTATCTAAAGATGCCCAACCTGTCGCTAACCTGAAGCCTTGACCGAAAGGTTGCGGCGCTCATATATTACGTTCGTAATATTATTCAGGAACTACTTTTACCCATCCCCTTTCGATCCAGGAGTACATCCATGAGCACTTATGACGTCGTGATACTCGGCGGTGGCCCCGGTGGTTACAACGCGGCGATCCGCGCCGGACAACTGGGTCTGAAGGCGGCCTGCGTGGAAGGGCGCGCCACACTCGGCGGCACCTGCCTGAATGTCGGCTGCATGCCATCCAAGGCATTGCTGCATGCCTCCGAACTGTACGACGCGGCCATGGGCGCGGAATTCGCCAATCTGGGGATCGACGTCAAGCCCAGCCTCAACCTCGCCCAGATGATGAAGCAAAAGGATGAAAGCGTTACCGGGCTGACCAAGGGCATCGAGTTTCTTTTCCGCAAGAACAAAGTCGACTGGATCAAGGGCTGGGGCCACATCGACGGGCCGGGCAAAGTCACGGTGACCGACAGCGCCGGCGGCAAGACCGAACTCAGCGCCAGGGACATCATCATCGCCACCGGTTCCGAACCCACTCCCCTGCCCGGCGTGGACATCGATAACAAACGCATCCTGGACTCCACCGGCGCTCTGTCACTGACCGAGGTACCCAGGCATCTGGTGGTGATCGGCGCTGGCGTGATCGGCCTGGAGCTGGGTTCGGTCTGGCGACGCCTGGGTGCACAGGTGACGGTGGTCGAGTTCCTCGACCGGATCTGCCCCGGCGTGGACATCGAAGCCGGCAAAACCCTGCAGCGCTCCCTGAGCAAGCAAGGCTTGAGCTTCAAGCTGAGTTCGAAAGTGACCAGCGCCACCACCTCCGCCACCGGTGTACAGCTCAGCATCGAGCCTGCCGCAGGCGGCACTGCCGAGTTACTGGAAGCGGACTATGTGTTGGTGGCCATCGGGCGCCGACCTTATACACAGGGCCTGGGCCTGGAGAACGTCGGCCTCGCCACGGACAAGCGCGGCATGCTCGCCAACAAGGGGCATCGCACCGAGGCCGCCGGAGTCTGGGTGATTGGTGACGTGACCTCCGGCCCTATGCTCGCGCACAAGGCCGAGGACGAAGCCATGGCCTGCGTCGGCAAGACCGAGGAGCAGCTCAAGGCCGAAGGCCGTGCGTACAAGGTGGGCAAGTTTCCCTTCACCGCCAACAGCCGGGCGAAGATCAACCATGAAACCGAAGGCTTCGCCAAAGTGCTGGCCGATGAGCGCACGGACGAAATCCTCGGCGTGCATCTGGTTGGCCCGAGTGTCAGTGAAATGATTGGCGAGTATTGCGTGGCCATGGAATTCAGCGCCTCGGCCGAAGACATCGCCTTGACCTGCCACCCACACCCGACCCGCTCCGAGGCGTTGCGCCAGGCGGCGATGAATGTGGAGGGGATGGCGACGCAGATGTAAGGCTTGAAGCTTGCAGTGACTGATCTATCGCCTTCGCGAGCAAGCCCGCTCCCACATTGGTTTTGTGTGCGCCACAAATTAAATGTGGGAGCGGGCTTGCTCGCGAATCAGGCGACTCGGTTTAGAGCGGCAAATGCTCCAACGGCAACGCCCCCGGCGCCTTCACCGTGTGAATCGCAAAGTTGCTGCGGATGTCGCTCACACCCGGCAGTTTCAACAAACGCCCGGTGAGAAACCGGTCATAGGCACGCAAGTCCGGCACCACCACCTGCAGCAGAAAATCCGACTCCCCTGATACCAGGAACGCCGAAATCACCTCGGGCAATGCCGTCACCGCCAGGCGAAAGGCTTCGGCCTGTTCGTCGTTATGGCGCTCGACCTTGACCCCGACAAACACCGTCAGCCCCAACCCCACTTCGTCGCGATCCAGATTGGCCTGATAGCCGCGAATCACCCCCGCTTCTTCAAGCATCCGTACCCGGCGCAAGCAAGGCGATGCCGACAGGCCGATCTCGTCTGCCAGTTGCACATTACTCAGGCGGCCGTCCCGTTGCAGTGCGGCAAGAATCTTGCGGTCGTAGGCGTCGAGTTTCATGATTTGGCAGATTCCGATGGTGCATGCGAAAGAAAGTGGCAGATTATGCCAATACAGCTCCCGATAGAAGCTGACAACGCAAGCACCTGCCCTGCCCGCCGGCCCTAGACTGGCACGACCGAATCGACAACGAATGGGGGTGCAACGTGGACGGACTCTGGATGTTTTTCATGGCGCTGGCGGTGGTCTATCTGTTGCCGGGGCCTGACATGATCCTGCTGTTGCAGACGGGTGCTCGCCAGGGCAAAGGCGCCGCGCTGGCCACCGCCGTGGGTTTGGGCATCGCCCGGGGCTGTCACGTGGGACTGGCGGCGCTGGGGCTGGCGGCGCTGTTCAAGGCGGCGCCCTGGACCTTCGATGTGGTGCGACTGGCAGGCGCCGCGTACCTGCTGTGGATCGGCATTCAGTGCCTGCGAACCACGATGCTGCCGAACCTCGGAAGCGCCGACACAACCGGCGAAAAACCGCGCTGGAGCATCGCCATCCGGCGCGGATTGCTGACCAACCTGCTCAACCCCAAAGCACTGTTGTTCTGCTCGGTGCTGCTGCCGCAATTCATCAACCCACAGGCCGGGCCGGTGCTCGGACAGTTTGCGACCCTGGGCGTGGTGCTGGTCAGTGTCGGTCTGTTGTTCGACAGCGCTTACGCCCTGATCGGCGCGGCACTCGGCCGCTGGCTGCAACGCAGCCCTTCAGCCCAGCGCCTGCAACAATGGTTGTTCGGCAGCCTGTTGATCGGTTTCGCCGTGCGGCTGACCTTTGTGCAACAGGCTTGAACCTCAGGGCGCCTTGCGGCGACGACGCTTGAACAGCCACAGCGCGGCTGCCGCGAACGCCAGTACGCTACCGACCTGCAACGGCGTCTTGTACGGGCGCAAGGCCGAACGCGCTGCGTCGGTGACTTGAGTCACGTAGCGCTTGTCGGCGTTCTCGAAATCGGGGTACGGGCATTGGTGGCCGAAGTCGGCGGCCCATTCCACGTAAGGCCCTTCATTGACATAACGCTGATAAATCGCACTTTGCTCTTCAAGGCTGCTGTTCCACCCCGAGGCCTCGCACAGCACCGCCGCGAACGCCTGACTGGTGTGAGGCAAGTTATCCGCCGCCCTGCTCGCCAGCGCCGTGGCCACGAAGCGATAGTGATAACGCTGATCGGGCTGGGCGGCGCTGGCCTGCTGACGCTTCACTTCGTCCTCGGCCATCAATGGACCGACCTTGAGTTCGGCGTTTTCAAGGATGTAATTGCCGCCGAACGTGGCGTAATCCGGCGCCATTTCGTAGCCCAGGATATCCATGCCCCACTCACGCGCCGTCCATGCAGCATTGAACAGTGCAGCGGCGCGACGGGTCGGCCACCAGGCTGAATCTGCCGCCTGGCGTTGCTCGCCGTACAACCTGGCCTTGTGCCGCAAGCCGTCATTATCGAAGTACGCCAGCGCTTGCTCGTAATGGCCTTCGCGCAATAAACGCCGCCCCAGCAAATTGCGTAGGCTCGCTGCCACTGGCAAGGGCACGTAGTTGTCACGTTCCTGCTGGGTGAGCGGTGGCGGGGCCGGCACTTGGGTGTCGACGTAGTGCTTGAGTTCTTCGAGGGTCAACACGCGCTCGGCAACAGTGGCGGCGTCGAACCAGTAAATGCTTTGGCTGCGATACAGCTGATCGAAGGCTTGCAGGTAATCCCCGCGTTGCAGGGCGAGGATCGCACTTTCACCCTCGACCCGGCATTTGGGCTGAAGCGTTTCGTAGTCGTAGTCCGGAGTGCGTCGCTCGCCCCAGGATTCATTCTTCGGGAAGGCCTGGGCCGCTTTGGCATAGGCTGCGGCGGCCGCGGTTTTGTCGCCGTCGCGCACCGCCAGTTTTGCCCGTAGCCACCAGGCCAATCCGCCATCGCCGGCATGCTCGAGGAACGCCTTGGCGCTGGCGTAATCGCCCTGTTGATAATTCATCGCCGCCAGGCGGTCGGCGTTTTCGAGACTTCCGCGCGTGCTGTTTTGCAACAGCTTGATCATTTTCTGTTCGTTCGGTGGTTGCTCGCCAAACGACCAGCCCAAGCGGCTGATCAAGGACGCGGTCACCAACTGCTGCACGGGCCGGCCCTTGAGCAACTCGGCCACTTGATCATCCGGCAGCGTCATCAGGTCCGCCATCAACAGCTTCAACGAGGAATAGCCCACCGCGGAACCGTGCAGATTCTGCGTGGCGTACAGTTCGATGGCACGGTTCCAGTCGCCGGCAGCGCGCACGACCCGGGCTTCTTCGCCGAGGCTCGCGACGCCCAGTTCCAGCGGATCGCTGAAGCCGTCGATACTCAGCTGCCGGGTGTGCTCGAAGGCCTTGGCCGATTGTACGAGCAGATCCGGCGCCGCATCGGCTTCAGCACTCATGGCGAACAACGCGCGCCCCAGCGAGTAAGCCGCCCAGGTGCTGCGCGAAGCCCGTTGCTCTGCAGGCAAGGCCAGCACTTTCTTGAAATACCCGGCGGCCAAGGCATTATCACCCGCGCCAAATGCCACAGCGCCGGCCAGGTACCACCTGATCTCGGGCGGCAGTTGCGCGCCTTCGGTTTCAACCTGATGAGCATCCGTCAGGCCGCGCAGGTGTTTCACCAGCACTTGTTGCTCAGCGGAAAGTCCCGCCTGCTCGGCTTGATCCCGTAGCGCTACTGCGTCAGGTTGATCGCTGTAGTCGGCGCCAGAGGTGACGTTCTTCAAGCCGTTGATGGCGTGGCCGAGGCGGCTGATTTCAAAGCTGAAGTTGCCTTCGGGCAGTTCCGCCAGCGACTGGCCACGGTTGTCCAGCAGGCGCATGGGGAAGTCCGGGCCGCAGGCCAGCGCCGAGCCCAGCGGCAGGCTGAGGCTCAGGCAAAGCAAATGACGCGGCCAGTTACGGGTGAACATTCGAACCTCCTTGATCAATGTGTGCGCAGCGAGCCCAACCGATGGCACGCTGTCCGCCGGCCGGAATCCGGCCATCGCGCAGGCGGGTGAAGGTAAGCAGATCCGGTCGCTGTTGCAACGCGTAACCGGCCAAGGCATCGGCCCCTTCACAGCCGCTGACCGCGAGTGTCAGGCGTTCGGGCCAGGCGCTGTCGAGGTTGCCCTGGTTGCTGATGCCGATGTCATAGAGGCCATTGTCGGCCGAGAGTTGCAGCGTCAACTGACTGTCGAGGACATCAGCACGCGCCACGGCGCGCAAGGTGGTCAGGCTCCAGGCCCGGCGGTCGTTGGCTAATGGCAGGCGAAACCAGATCAAGCCCGCCAGATGCTCGGGTGGATCGGCACTCAGTTGGGTGCCGAGGGTGCGCAGCGACTGCGGATCGGCGAGTAACTCCCGGCGCAGACCTTCGCGCTCCAGCGTCACTTCACTTTCCACAACCGGTGCGCCGTCCGTCGACGGCAGCAACGCCACGCCGTAGGCCGGCAGCGCCAGATAGAAAGGTTTTGTCGTGACACGGCTCCAGGCCTTCGCCCATTGCCGGGCCTGATCGGCATCAAACAAGCCACGACGCGGATCGCTCACTGCGTGCACCTGCAACACGCTGCTGTCGACTGTGGATAACAACGCTGGCAGTTCGCGACTGTCGAGCCAGGACGGCAGCGCCGTGATGCTCAGCGGCAGCGAAGTCGGCAATGCTTCACGCAGATGCGCGAGAAATTCGCGGTACGAAGGTAGCCGGGCATTGCCGGCATCGTGGTCGATTTCCACGCCGGCGAGGTTCAACCCTTGCCCCTGCCAATCGCTGATCACCTGTCGGATCTGCGCGGTGATCTCTTGCTGATCGAGTGCCTTGAGCTGCCCATCCAGGCGCACCACCGCAATCACCGGCCGACCATCGCGCCTGAGCAATACCGGATCAATGCGGGCGCGGCTCCAGCCGGCCTCGGGGAAGGCCTGCAAGGCCAGCACCCGCAACGTTGAAAAGTCGGCACGGCTGTCTCTGAGCGCGGCGTCGTGGGCTGGCGTCCACTGTCGCTGCCAGACGTAGAGTTGCTGATCCAGCGGCGGTGCGTCGTGCCTTTCGCATCCGGCGGTCAGTACCAGCGCCAGCAGCAAGGCGATCGAGCGAGTGAATAAAACCATTGAAACGCCTGCTCCTGAAATGCAGAAAGGGCCTCTGCGGCTAATGCCGATCGGTTAAGGGATTGACCAGCGCTGATTGACCTGTGGCGAGGGAGCTTGCTCCCGCTGGGCAGCGAAGCGGCCCTAACAAATGGGCCTGCTGCGCAGTCCAGCGGGAGCAAGCTCCCTCGCCACAGGTTCAGAGTCTCGGCTTATCTGATCGGCCTTAGCCTCTGCGGCCCTTTTCGTTCTGCCACTACCCTACCCAGCCATCAACCAGCGGGCAATGCTCACGGGTAATCATCCTTCAGATATCGAGCACCAACGGCTGCGCCCCCTGCGCCGGAATCGCACAGCAAATCAGCACCTGTCCGTCATCCGGCACCTCCGCTGGCGGCAGTGGGTAATGCACCTGACCGCTGACCAGGCGCGTCTTGCAGGTGCCACAGGAGCCGCCGCGACAACTGAATTCCGGGCGCAGGCCACGGCTTTCCGCCAACTCCAGCAAACTGCCGCCCTCCGGCTGCCAGCGCGCTTCCTTGGCCGAACGCTGGAACACCACGGGCACCGACGTAGTGGCGGCAGGTGGTTGCTCGATAACCACCGCATCGGGGTCCGGACGCCGGCGCAAGGTGGACGGGCCGAAGGTTTCGGCGTGAATCCGCGAGTCGCGAATGTCCAGCTCGCGCAAGCCGTCGTACAGCGCCTGGGTAAAACTTCCGGGGCCACAGACGACAAAGTCCGGCTGATCGTAGTCCTCGACTGTCAGCAGCTCCTTGAGCAGCGCGACGTCGATCCGTCCACTGAGGTCGAAGTCCGCTCCTTGCACCGCCTCGGCTTCCGGTTGGCTGAGCACACGCACCACCCGAACCGCGTCACCGGCATCGTCGAGCAAGCGATCCAGTTCGCCGCGAAACGGCTGGTCGGCCAGCGTGCGCGAACTCTGGATAAACCACGTCGGGCGGATACGGCGGGTGCGCAATCCCTGGTAAACCACCTCGCGCAACATCGACAACAGCGGCGTGATACCCACCCCGGCCGCCAGCAACACCAATGGCCGACGCTCATGGGGCGCCACGGTGAAATGCCCTTGCGGCGCCCGCGCCTCCAACAGGTCGCCGACCCGAATCCGCTCATGCAAATGGGTAGAGACCCGCCCGTCGCGCTTCACGCTGATGCGGAAAAAATCATCGGACGGGGCGCTCGATAAACTGTACGTGCGGATGTGCACTTCACCGTCAATGTTGAAGCGCAGGGGCAAATGCTGCCCGGCCTGGAAAAGCGGTAATCCGGCTCCGTCGGCGGGCTCCAGGTAAATCGAGCGAATGCTGTGGCTTTGCGCTTCAATGCGCGTCACCCGCAACGGCCGCCATTGATCGCCCAGGGCTTTGGCCTGCAAACGCGCCGCAGCCTGCTCCCAGGTGCCGGTGAGCAAACTGGTGGGTGATACGCCGTCGAAGCGCCAGCGTAACGCCAGGGCGGCGGGGCGACGTACGACGTGTTCGACCTCGATTGTCCACAGGCGCTCGGCTCCCTGGAACGCCTCGACCTGCGGGCCCTCGAGGATGATTTCGGTGCGCCCGCTGAGCTGCAGCAAATCCCCGGTATTGAAATCGATGAACAACAACCCGGCCCGGGGATTGAGCAGCAGGTTACCCAAGGTGTTGAAATGCAGGTTGCCGGCGAAGTCCGGAATGGTCAGGCGATTGCCTTCCACGTGTACGAAACCGGCCTGACCGCCACGGTGTGATACATCCACCGAGCGCTCGCCGTCGACCTCCACATAACTGGCAACGAAGAACGTGTCCGCCTCGGCGATCATGGCCTTGGCCGCGTCATCCAGTTCGTTGAAATGTTGCGCGACTCGCGTCGAAGGGTCGGTCAGCGGCACCGAACGAAACTGGCGCAACTGAATGTACTGCGGGCAATTGCCGAAGGACTGATCCACCGTCACCGCGAAACCGCCGGTCGTCATGGCGCGCACATGTCCATTGATGCGGTTGCGACGGCGGGTATGCAACTCGATACCCAACAGGCCGATGGCCGCGCCATCACTCAACTGCGCGGGATCATCAAAGGCAGGCAGGCTGCTGAACTGCAACAAGCCAGGTGCTGGCGAGTGTGCGAATCCGGGCTGACCTTCAAGGATGCTGGCCCAGGGATGACCGTCGGTATCTACCGCTGCGTACAGCATGAACGGCAACTGCTGATAGAAGGTGCGGTGCTGGTCCGGCATCTCGTTGCGAATCACCTTACGACCGAAAATTTCCATTCGTTCGGCAACGCCCACATGCGCCTGCAATTGTTTCTCGCCGGCATGCCAGGGTGAACGGTCCATACGGCTTCTCCCTTGCGCCACTGGCGCAGATCGGGGCGGCCCGGCAACACCGGGCCGCAAGCATCAGGCTGTTTTTTGCAGGCCGGCGACGGTGCGCGGCATGCCGACAAAACCTGGCAAGGCTTCGATACGGGCCAGCCACGCGCGAATATTGGGGTACTCGTCCAGCGACACATTGCCCTCCGGCGCATGGGCGATGTAGCTGTAGGCGGCGACGTCGGCAATCGTCGGTTCAGTGCCGACCAGATACGCTGTATCGGCCAGTTCGTGATCGATCACCTTGAGCACGGTATGGGCGTAGGCAATCACTTCTTCAGCGTTGTAAGGCGCACCAAATACAGTGATCAACCTGGCCCGGGCCGGACCGAAGGCAATCGGGCCGGCAGCCACCGACAACCAGCGCTGGACCTTGGCCGCACCCACCGGATCAGCCGGGAGCCAACGGCCGTTGCCGTACTGTTGCGCCAGATACACCAGAATCGCGTTGGAGTCGGCCAATACCACGCCCTGGTCATCAATGACCGGCACCTGACCGAATGCATTGAGCGCCAGGAACGCCGGTTGCTTGTGTTCACCCTTGGCGAGGTCAACGAAGATCAATTCGGTCGGCAATTTCAGCAGGGACAGCATCAACTCGACTCGATGCGCGTGGCCGGAACGTGGGAAGTTGTAGAGTTTGATCGCTTGCATGGTCGACACCTCGGGTCAGTGGTGCTGTTCAGGAAGGCCAGCGCCGGTGGGTCGTATCTTCCACTCACAAGCAAAACAACAGAATCACCAGCAAACGCAATCCATTATTTCACTGGGTGAAATAACTCAACGCTCAAGCGACGGGTGCTCGCGCAGTGTCTTGACCGCGAAATCCACAAAACTGCGCACCCGGGCCGGGGCTTTGCGCCCGCCTTGATAGAGCACGTGGATGGGTAGTGGCGGCAGTTCGAAGTCAGCCAGAACAATCTCCAGCTCACCGGCAGCCACCTTGCTCGCCACTTGATAAGACAGCACCCGCGTGAACCCCAACCCCAGACTGGCTGCCGTGATGGCAGCCTGATTCGCCGTCACCACCAGTCGCGGTTCAGCCCGCACACTCAGGGTTTCGCCGTCTTCAATGAATGGCCAACTCCTGAGCTGGCCAATGGCCGATGTCGCAATGATCGGCGCCTGAGCCAGTTCCTGTGGATGTCTGGGCCGACCATGGCTGGCCAGAAACTGAGGCGAGGCGCAGATCACCCGCCGCACCTCACCGACGCGGATTGCATGCTGATTGCTGTCGGGTAGCTCGCCGATACGGATGGCCACATCGACGCCCTCCTCGACCACGCTCACCACCCGATCCACCAGCAGCGCGTTAATGCAGACCTCGGGGAACTGCGTCAGGTAGCTGACCATCAGCGGCGTGACAAACAGTTCGCCAAACAAGACCGGTGCGGTGATGGTCAGTTGCCCACGAGGATGGATATGGCTACCCGCTGCCGAGTCCTCCGCTTCCTGCACCTCGGCGAGAATTCTCCGACAGTCCTCCAGATATCGCTGACCGGCCTCACTCAAATACACGCTGCGCGTCGTACGCGTGAGCAGTTGTGTGCCAATACGTTGCTCCAGCGCCGCCACTGCTCGGGTGACACTGGCCGCCGACAGCCCCAAACGCCGCGCCGCCGCCGAAAAACCCTGGTCCTGGGCGACGGCAGCGAAGACCTGCATTTCCTGGAAGCGGTCCATGGGCATGTCCTCATTTCAGATAGATAAATCACAACCGAAGGCCGGGATGTTAAGCGCGGGCGCCCAACAACATGGCTGGGCACCCGACCATCAACTAAATCAACGGGCTACTGCACTCTAGCGCCTCCACCGTAAAAACGAAGCGTGGCCCCCACAAAGAGCGGACCGGGGATTATTGATAATTAATGAGGGTTATTTTCTTGCGACGGGTGCGACTGTCCGCAATGATCCGGCCCCGCCCGCTGAAGCGGCTAATGCCAGACCGGGAAAAAGCGCCTTTGGCTCCACTCCCCATTCCCTTGCGGCATGGGTTCGTCAGCGGACACTATCCACAGCGGCAGAATTCCAGCCTGAGTAATCAGGCGGAATATTCGACTGCTCCTATACTACAAGCCACCCTGTTACCTATTGAGTTTTAGTAGGTACCTCGTTGAATTTTCCCTACATGAAAGAAGGCGTTAGTTGTTGACGCTGGAACGACGGTCCATCGATCCCGCTTTCAAGATTCACCGGTAGGGAAGAGTGAACTTTAAATGGCTGGCTAACCTGGTGACACCGCAAGGAGTTCGAAAATGTTGCGCACTAACATTTCCGCTAGAGCACTGTCCGGGGGTTTGCTCGATGTACTGATACGCGCCGGGCTGATTACGGTGCTGGTACTGTTCTGCTTCCAGATCTTCCACCCCTTCCTCAACCTCATGCTCTGGGCACTGATTCTGGCGATCACCTTGTATCCACTGCATGCACTGATCAAGCGCAAGGTGGTCAACAAGGACGGTCGCGCTGCCACCCTGATCGTGGTGGTCGCCCTGGCCTTGCTGATGGTGCCAATCTACCTGCTGGGCACCTCGATCAGTGAATCGATCCAGGGCACCCTGGCGATCCTCAAGTCCGATACGCTGCATATTCCGCTACCCAGCGAAAAAATCGCGTCGCTGCCGCTCATTGGCCAGCCGCTCTACGACTACTGGATGCAGGCCGCCACCAACATGAGCAGCGTGCTCATGAAGTTGATGCCCTACATCAAGTCCATCGGCCTGACCTTGTTGGGCAAAATGGCCGACGTTGGTGTGGGTTTTCTGTTGTTCATCGGCGCCCTGATCATTGCCGGCGTGTTCATGGCCTATGGCGAAAACGGCGAAAGAAGCGCCCTGGCCATCACCTCACGCCTTTCCGGACCGGAGCGCGGCCCACGCATCACCGAGCTCTGCACCGCAACCATCCGCGCGGTGGCCCAGGGCGTGGTAGGCATCGCGTTCATTCAGATGTTGCTGGTCGGTGTGGGTTTCGTGCTCATGGGCGTCCCCGGTGCCGGACTGCTGGCGATGGTTGCGCTGCTGATGGGGATCATGCAATTGCCGGTGCTGCTGGTGACCCTTCCGGTGATCGCTTATGTCTTCGCCACCGAAGGGACGAGCTTGGCCACTGTTGTGTTTGGCATCTATAGCCTTATCGCCGGGATGGCCGACAACGTCCTCAAACCGTTGATGCTTGGCCGCGGCGTCGATGTCCCCATGCCGGTGATTCTGATTGGCGCCCTGGGCGGCATGGTCAGTGGTGGTTTCATTGGTTTGTTCATCGGCCCGGTGGCGCTGGCGGTGGGCTACCAGCTGTTCTGGCAATGGGTCCAGGACCAACCGTCTGCCGAACTAATGAACGAAACACCAGAGATCGAGGCGTTGAACGAGACACCGCAAATCGGGACCATGAACGATCAGCGTCCCCTCTGAGGAGTTTTCGCTTGATGCCACGTCCTGCTCGCATCAGCCGGCTGCTGCTCTGTGGGACCGCCTTTCTGGGGGGCTGCGTGCAACTGGGCCCGGATTTCCAGTCGCCGGCCCAGCCTTGGGTCGATCACTGGAACAGCCCGGCCTTGGAGCTCGCCGGCCAACAACACGCGCAACCTGATAGCCGCCAATGGTGGCGCGTGTTTAACGACCCGGTGCTGGACCACTTGATGGCCGAAGCCGATGCCCACAACCCCGACCTGCAGGTCGCCGGCCTGCGGGTCATGGAGTCGAGAGCGCAATTGGGCATCGCCCTGAGTGGGCGCTACCCACAATTGCAGCAGGCCAGCGCCGACAGCCTGTACCTGAACCGTCGACAGTCGGGCGGTGCCAACCCCCAGGACACGCATTTCTGGCAACACAGTGTCGGCTTCGATATCGGCTGGGAGCTGGATTTCTGGGGGCGTTTCAGCCGTGCCATCGAATCGGCCGACGCGTCCTGGTTTGCCGCCCAGGCCAACTATGAAAATGCCCTGGTGCTCTTGCACGCGCAACTTGCGCAAAACTACTACGCCTTGCGCACCGCCGAATCACGCCTGGCCATCGCCCGCAGTAACGCCGCCTTGCAAAAACGCAGCTACGAGATTACCGAGCGCCTGTTCAAAAGCGGGGCCGAGGCTGAACTCGACCTGCAACAGGCCAAGACCCAGTACCTGGGCACCCTCAGTACCATCCCGGATTTCGAGAGCCAGGTGGCGAGCTTGCGAAATGCATTGTCCACCCTGATCGGCCAGCCACCCGGCTCCATCCCTGACCTGGATCGCTACACCGGGGTGGTGCCATTGCTCGATACGGCGGTGCTGCAGGATGTACCGGCAAATCTGTTGGTGCGGCGTCCCGATGTTCGTGCGGCCGAGCTGCAAGTGGCGGCGCAGTCCGCGTTGATCGGTGTGGCCGAGACTGACTTGTACCCCTCCATCAGCCTGCTGGGCAGCATCGTCTGGTCTGCCAGCTCGCTCAACGGTGCATCCAATACCCTCGACATGGTGGCCGGCCCCAGCCTGCGCTGGGACATCTTCGACCATGGCCGGATCACCAACAACGTCCGCGTGCAGGATGCGCGCTTGCAGCAGTTGATCGTTATCTACCAGGACAGCGTACGCCAGGCTGCTCGCGAGGCTGACGATGCCGCGACCGGTTTGATCAAGGCGCTGGAGCGTGACCGGATCCTCAGCGATGCATCGGTGGCCGCCGAACGTTCGGTGACCCTGGCCAATGCCCAGTACCGCGAAGGCTATTCGGATTTCCAGCGCGTACTGGATGCCCAGCGCGCCCTGTTTGCCCAGCAGGATATCTACCTGGTCAACCGTGGCACCGCCGTCAACAGCCTGATCGCCCTGTACAAGGCGCTGGGCGGTGGCTGGTACAGCGACCAGCCGATGATCGACCCGGCCACCCGCCAACAGATGCAACAACGGACCGATTGGGGCGACCTGCTCGACGAACCGAAGGAAAATGCCCATGACTGACAGCCCACAACCGGCCGCCGAGAACAAATCGGCACCCGCCGCCGACCCGGCCAGAAAAGCCATCAACTGGGTAGTACTGCTGATCATCCTGAGCCTGGTCTGGTACCTGATGGCCGACCGTTACACGCCCTACACGCAACAGGCACGGGTGCAGGCCTTCATTGTGCCGGTGGCGGCCGAGGTATCCGGCCGGGTGACCAAGGTGCACGTGCGCAACAACCAGGACGTCAAGGCTGGCGAATTGCTGTTTGAAGTCAATCCGGAGCAATACCAGATTGCCGTCGATCGCGCCCGCGCCGACCTTGAGTCGACCCGTCGCCAGGTGGGCGCCAACACGGCTGGCGTCGATTCCAAGCTAGCGTCCCTGCGCGCGTCCCAGGCCAATGAGCTCAAGGCTCGCCAGGATAGCCAGCGGCTGGAGCGCCTGTATCGCGAAGACCCGGGCACCATCTCGCTGCGCCGCCTCGAGATCTCCCGCGCCACCCTGGAAGAGTCCATCAGCCAGGTCGCCGCGGCCAAGGCCGAAGTGCAACGGGCGCGGGAACAACAAGGCGGCAACGAAGACGAAAACGCCCAGTTGCTCAGCGCCGCCAGCAACCTCGAAAAAGCCGAGCTGGACTTGAGCAATACCAAAGTCCACGCGCGCTCGGCCGGCCTGATCACCGATCTGCGTACCGATGTCGGCCAGTTCGCCTCCGCCGGTGCACCGGTGATGACCCTGATCGCCATCCACGACGTGTGGATCAGCGCCGACATGACCGAAAACAACCTCGGCAGTGTCCAGCCCGGGACGCCGGTGTCCATTGTCCTCGATGCCCTGCCAGGGAAAATCTACAAAGGCCATGTGCGCAGCGTCGGCTATGGCGTCGACATCGGCCAGACCACCCAGCCGGGCAGCCTGCCGAAAGTGGAGAACAGTCGCGACTGGCTCCGCCCGGCCCAGCGCTTCCCGGTCATCATCGAGTTCGAACCCGGTGAGTTGACCAGTCCACAAGGCATCCGCTCCGGCGGACAGGCCGAAGTCATGGCCTTTCCGAGCGAAGGCAACCCGTTGAATGTTCTTGGGCGCGTGTTTCTGCGCCTGATGAGCTGGATGTCCTATGCGTATTGAGCGCCCGGCGCGGGTCCAGCGCGCGTTGCGCCTGGGCTTCGGTACGGCGCTGTGCCTGGCGGCGAGCTTCGGCCTGGCCCTGCCCATTCCGTTCCTCGCGCCGATGCTGGCGCTGATGATGCTGGCAGCGATGAACCGGCCGTTGCCGTTCAAGGCCAGCCTGGGTCTGATCCTGATCCTGATGCTGACCACCGGGACCGGCTTGCTGCTGATCCCCCTGCTGCGTTACTACCCGTTCAGTGGCGTGTTGCTGGTCGGACTGTGCCTGTTCATGGCTTTCGGTTACGGCCTGCGTGGTGGCAACCCGCTGGTGGCGACGTTCCTGGTGGTGGGCCTGACCTTGATCAGTGCCGCCGGAACCGCTGAATTCGCCCTGGCGCTCGAGGTGATCGTGGCCCTGGTCAAGGGACTGTTCCTGGCCGTCATGACACTGACCATCAGCCATTGGCTGTTTCCCGACCCCGCCAGCGCCCCACCGGCCAAGCCCGGCCCGAACCTTACGCCCACCGAAAGCAGCTGGCTGGCGCTACGGGCCACGTTGGTGGTGCTGCCGACGTTCCTGCTGGCCATGATCGACCCGGCCAGCTATCTGCCGATCATCATGAAAGCCGTCAGTCTCGGCCAACAGAGCTGCGCAACCAGCGCCCGCAACGCCGGCCAGGAATTACTCGGCTCGACCCTGCTCGGCGGCCTGATGGCGATCCTTTTCTGGTGCGCGCTGAGCCTGTTCGTGAATCTGTGGATGTTTTTTCTGTGGATGCTGCTGTTCGGTTTGCTGGTGGCCAGAAAACTCTACGGCCTGGCCAAAACCCGACAACCACCGAGTTTCTGGCTTAACAGCCTGGCAACCCTGATCATTCTGCTCGGCCAATCTGTACAGGACAGTGCAGCGGGTAAGGACGTCTACACCGCCTTCGCCATCCGCATGGGGCTGTTCATACTGGTGACTTTGTATGCCTGTTTGATGGTGTATTTGCTGGATACGCGGCGGCAACGGCGAATTACGTTCTCCTAGAAACGAAAAAACCCCTGAAAAGGGGTTTTTTCGTTGTGGATAACTTATTCCACGGTGACCGACTTCGCCAGGTTACGCGGCTGATCGACGTCGGTGCCTTTGAGCACAGCGACGTAGTACGACAGCAACTGCAGCGGGATGGTATAGAGGATCGGCGACAGGATGTCGTGGATGTGCGGCATGTGCACCACGTGGGTGCCTTCACCGTTGGTCATGCCGGCCTTCTCGTCAGCGAAGACGATCAACTGGCCACCGCGGGCGCGGACTTCCTGGAGGTTGGACTTCAACTTCTCCAGCAGCTCGTTGTTCGGCGCCACGGTCACCACGGGCATATCGTTATCCACAAGCGCCAACGGGCCGTGTTTCAGCTCGCCGGCCGGGTAGGCTTCGGCGTGGATGTAGGAGATTTCCTTGAGCTTGAGTGCGCCTTCCATCGCTACCGGGAACTGCGCGCCGCGACCGAGGAACAGCGTGTGGTTTTTCTCGGCGAACAGCTCGGAGATTTTTTCCACAGTGCTGTCCATGGCCAGCGCCTCGCCCAGGCGGGTTGGCAAACGACGCAGTTCTTCGACCAGGGTCGCTTCTACGTCTTTGGCCAAGGTGCCACGAACCTGGCCCAGGGACAGCGTCAGCAACAACAGGCCGACCAATTGCGTGGTGAAGGCTTTGGTCGAGGCCACGCCGATTTCGCGGCCAGCCTGGGTCAACAGGGTCAGGTCGGACTCACGCACCAGCGAGCTGATGCCGACGTTGCAGATCGCCAGGCTGGCGAGGAAGCCCAGTTCCTTGGCGTTGCGCAGCGCGGCCAGGGTGTCGGCGGTTTCGCCGGACTGGGAAATGGTCACGAACAAGGTGTCCGGCTGCACCACCACCTTGCGGTAGCGGAATTCGCTGGCGACTTCGACCTGGCAAGGAATACCGGCCAGCTCTTCGAGCCAGTAACGCGCGACCATACCGGCGTGGTAACTGGTGCCACACGCGACGATCTGTACGTTGCGCACTTTGGCGAACAGCTC
The DNA here is from genome assembly GCF_058783925.1 of Pseudomonas sp. FW305-70. Taxonomy (NCBI): domain Bacteria; kingdom Pseudomonadati; phylum Pseudomonadota; class Gammaproteobacteria; order Pseudomonadales; family Pseudomonadaceae; genus Pseudomonas; species Pseudomonas sp. FW305-70. The sequence goes on along the minus strand of NZ_JBYSYZ010000012.1, from coordinate 47,511 downwards.
GGCCGCCTGTGGGCCGAATGCCTGTACCAGCACCTGGTTCTGGCTCAGGCGACCTTCCAGGGTGCGCTGCACCACGGACGGTTGCTCGTGGATTTCCTTGAGCATGAAGTGGCGGAACTCGCCCTTTTCAGCGGCTTCGGCGCCATCACGGTACTGCACGGCTTCGCGCTCGACAGCCTTGCCGTCAACGTCCCAGATCTGCACGCTGTCGCGGCGGATTTCGGCGATATCGCCTTCTTCCAGGTACATGAAGCGGTCAGTGACCTGACGCAGGGCCAACTGGTCGGAGGCCAGGAAGTTTTCCCCAAGGCCCAGGCCGATCACCAGCGGGCTGCCGCTGCGGGCTGCGACCAGGCGATCAGGTTGCTTGGAGCTGATCACTGCCAGGCCGTAAGCACCATGCAGCTCTTTGACGGTCGCCTTGAGGGCCACGGTCAGGTCGTTCAGATCCTTGAGTTTGTGGTTCAGCAGGTGGGCGATGACTTCGGTGTCGGTGTCCGAGGTGAACACATAACCCAGGGCTTTCAGTTGTTCGCGCAGGGCTTCGTGGTTTTCGATGATGCCGTTGTGCACCACCGCCAGGTCACCGGAGAAATGCGGGTGGGCATTGCGCTCGCACGGTGCGCCGTGGGTAGCCCAGCGGGTGTGGGCGATGCCCAGGCGACCGACCAGCGGCTCGGTGGTCAATGCCTGCTCCAGCTCACTGACCTTGCCTGGGCGACGCAGGCGCTCGAGTTTTTCATCGTTGGTGTAGACCGCCACGCCAGCGCTGTCATACCCACGGTATTCGAGGCGTTTCAGGCCTTCGACGAGGATGGCGGTGATGTTACGTTCTGCGACTGCGCCGACAATTCCACACATGCTATTTCTCCTGATTGACAGCCGCGCATATCAAATTGATGCCGCGGGCCTGAATCTGAGCGCGAGCCTCAAGCGGCAGGCGTTCATCGGTAATAAGGGTATGGACGCTGCTCCAGGGCAGCTCCAGGTTGGGAATCTTGCGGCCGATCTTGTCGGCCTCCACCATCACGACGACTTCACGGGCGACTTCGGCCATGACCCGGCTCAGTCCGAGCAGTTCGTTGAAGGTGGTTGTACCGCGAACCAGATCGATGCCATCGGCACCGATAAACAGCTGGTCGAAGTCGTAGGAGCGCAGTACCTGCTCGGCAACCTGCCCCTGGAAGGACTCGGAGTGCGGGTCCCAGGTGCCACCGGTCATCAACAGCACCGGTTCGTGCTCAAGTTCGCTCAAGGCATTGGCGACATGCAGCGAGTTGGTCATCACCACCAGGCCGGGTTGCTGGCCGAGTTCCGGGATCATGGAAGCGGTGGTACTGCCACTGTCGATAATGATGCGCGCATGCTCGCGAATCCGCGCGACGGCGGCGCGAGCGATGGCTTGTTTGTACTTGGAAACCGGTTGACCAAGGTCGGCCACCAGTTCCTGAGGCATGGTGATCGCCCCGCCGTAACGACGCAGCAACAGACCATTGCTTTCAAGTGCCGCCAGATCCTTGCGAATCGTAACTTCCGACGTTTCGAAGCGCTTGGCCAACTCATCCACACTGACTTCGCCCTGCTCAGTGAGCAAGGCGAGGATGTTGTGACGGCGTTGAGGTGTGTTGCGCTTCGACATAAGTTTCGATTCGAAAGATAACGAAAGCAATAAAAACCTAAAATCTTACGGGCGTCAAGCAGGATTGGAGAATTTCTCTATATCTCTTTTATCCACAGAACACCAATGTGTCTAAATGAGCACCCGCCGTTCAATTAGCGCCCCCACTCTGAACTTTGTAAAATTCGCTAAATAAAATGCATGTAACTCTCACTACATACATCTTTTTAAGAGATAGAAGTAGTAATTATATATCGCATCATAGATTCTGAATTTTTATAGCCTGTGACCTCCAGTTAAAGGAGAAACTGTATGTCACAGGGAAATGGCCAGACTCTTTATTTACCGCCAATAGAGATTAATGACTTCGAAGAAAAAACTCGGTCCCGCTTGGGATTAGGTGGTCGAGGAGGAGGATTTTTTGACCGCCGTCAATTGTTAATTATAACTGGCTATGTTGAGCAGCGAATCGCTGCTGCCATTGACTGGCTGATCGATACGACTGAAAGCAGCAAAGCGGTTTTTGCCGAAGAATACGCTCATCAACTTCAATTACTGCCTTCGACTATAGAGTCGGAACTCAATACAATTTTGAGTGCGGCTGGACCATCGCCGGATTTTTCACTGACCGGAAGTATCACCAGAGAGTTAAATGCTGTTCGGCAACTTATACATCAGAGAAACCTGACACTCTCTCAACTCAAATATGAAGCCAATCTATTTTTTTCAAGTGATCCTCTGACAAAAAGTCGACAAGACTTCATCAACACCATTGAACAACGAGACCTTGATGTCACTCCTACTAAGGAGATACGTGACATCTATCCAGCCTGGGCCACCTCCTATTCCGCAGCACAATCGACCAAGCTGGTGGAAGAAGCGTTGAGGCAGTTGAACCAGCGTGCGGACTCACTCACCGCCCGGTATGCAACAGCCCTCGCTCAGCAAGCCCAACAAGAGGCCGAGGCTCAAGCGCTAAAGGCCCAGCAGGAAGCACAGGCCCGCGCATTAGAGGCCCAACGAGAGGCCCAGGTACTACGCGCCCAGCAAGAAGCCGAAGCCCGGGCGCTTCAGGCCCAGCGCGAAGCAGAGGCTCGTGCGCTTCAAGCTCAACGAGAGGCCGAGACTCTAAAAGCTCAGGAAGAAGCCAAGCGAGTAGCTCAGGAGCAAAAACGCAGAGAGGATGAGCAACGCCTCCGGGCGGAGCAAGAAGCTGCTAAAGCAAAAATTAACGCAGGCAATACTTATACGGCCGCCGGCGCTGTTGCGACCAGCCGTCCATTCATCATGGGGGCGGCAGGTATTCTCGCGGAAGTTGAAGCCGCTGGCCTTACCTTATCGGCAGTGATACGTGCAGGTGTCGCCGAACTTATTACCGTTGCAACAGCCGGCCCTGGCGCACTTGTCGCAACCTTTGCCTCACTGGCGCTGTACTCACCAAACCTTGGAAACGGTGATCGTTATGCGGTCAGCGTTCCACTGTCAGAGCTAGACCCTCTTGCCGAAAGCAATTGGCAACACCGCGCCGGGAATTTGATCGACTTGCCAGTGCGGATTGGGGCAGGACTAAGTGACGGGAACGAAAGCTACTTACTAGTGGCTACGAACACAGCTGGAATTCCATCTTCAGTTCGAAGCGTTATTGCTCTATGGGACCCGAAATCGGGTACCTATGGACTCACCACGACAGAAACGCCCCCTAGGCACCTGACCTGGACACCAATCGTAAACCCAGGTAACAGTTCAACAGAAAGCCCTGCGGTTCCTATCGAAACGCCCGTGTATCCGGGTGCAAGTGTCACTCCGGTTCAGCCGCAGGTTGAAACATTACCAGCAATTGCCGACCTGGATTTCGATGACTACATTGTTTGGTTCCCCGCTGACTCCGGCCTCAAACCGATTTACGTCGCATTCAGGAGTAGGCGATTCGAACCGGGTGTCGTAAGCGGGGTAGGGTCGGTGGTCACGGGCGGATGGCTTGAGGCAGCATCGCAATCAACAGGAGCACCTGTTCCCGTGCAACTTGCAGACCAGTTGCGGGGTAAACAGTATGGTCGCTTTGACTCCTTCCGAAGAGCGTTCTGGAAGGCAGTGGCAAATAGCCCAGAATTCTCCGCGCAGTTTCGCAGTGACAACTTATCCTTGCTGATGGATGGAAGAGCCCCACTCGTACCTTTTAATGAAATGGTTGGTGGTAAAATAACCTTTGAGATACATCATAAAATACATATTTCAAAAGGTGGTGCGGTTTATGATGTTGACAACTTAATGATAGTCACTCCTAAGCGTCATATCGAAATTCACTCTGGAGGGAAAAAATATGAAGAATAAGGATTTTTCTGAATATACAGAAGCAGAGTTCATGACTTTAGTACGAGACATATTCGATGGGGCTAAAAACTCTGAAAAGAAACACCATGCCGACGTAATAGAGTTCAACCGCATTGTCGGGCATCCATCCGGATCGGACTTAATTTATTACCCAAATAGTAGTATGGATCCTACCCCTGATAGTGTAGTTAACGAGGTCAAAGAGTGGAGAGCAAAAAATGGTATGCCAGGGTTAAAAAGTAGTTAATCGGCACGCTATCGAGAACAAGCCTGTTTCCACTATTAAGTGGAAGCAGGCTTCTCAACAATTGGAGGACTTACTCACAATAAGTCCATCCGTATCAGTTGTGGATAACTCAGCTCTTTTTAACCTTCTCCGGCCGCTTCCAGCCATCGATGTTCTTCTGGCGAGCACGCCCGATGGCCAACTGGGATTTATCCACAGTCGACGTAATGGTCGAACCAGCCGCTGTGGTCGCGCCGTCGAGGATATCCACAGGCGCCACCAACGAGTTGTTGGAGCCAATGAACACATCTTCGCCCAACACGGTTTTCCACTTGTTGACGCCGTCGTAGTTGCAGGTGATGGTGCCAGCACCAATGTTGGTGCGCGCGCCGATCTCGGCATCGCCCAGATAAGTCAGGTGACCGGCCTTGGCGCCTTCGCCCAGGTGCGCGTTTTTCAATTCGACGAAGTTACCCACATGCGCGCGGGCTTCCAGCACGGTACCTGGACGCAGACGAGCGAACGGACCGGCGTCGCTGCCTTCACCCAGGATTGCACCTTCGATATGGCTGTTGGCCTTGATGACCACGCCTTTGCGCAGGGTGCTGTCCCTGATCACGCAGTTCGGGCCGATCACCACGTCGTCTTCGATGACGACCTTACCTTCGAGGATCACGTTGATGTCGATCAGCACGTCGCGGCCAACTGTGACTTCACCGCGGATATCGAAACGAGCCGGGTCACGTAGCGTCACACCTTGAGCCATCAAACGACGACCGGCGCGCAATTGATAATGCCGTTCCAGTTCGGAAAGCTGCTTGCGATCGTTGGCGCCCTGCACTTCCATGGCGTCGTGCGGTTGCTCGGTGGCCACCACCAGACCATCGCTCACGGCCATGGCAATGATGTCGGTCAGGTAGTACTCGCCCTGGGCGTTGTTATTGGAGAGACGGCTCATCCAGTCGCCAAGACGGGCAAAAGGCAGCGCCAGAATGCCGGTATTGCCTTCGGTGATTTTGCGCTCGGCTTCATTGGCATCTTTCTGCTCGACAATGGCCGTGACCTTGCCCTGCACATCACGAACAATGCGGCCGTAACCGGTCGGGTCATCCAGCTCTACGGTCAGCAAGCCCAATTGCTCTGGCCCCACCTGCTTGAGCAGACGTTGCAGGGTATCGACTTCGATCAACGGCACATCGCCATAAAGCACCAGCACGGTGTCGGACTGAATGAACGGCACGGCTTGAGCAACGGCGTGACCGGTACCCAGCTGCTTATCCTGCAGGACGAAGTTCAGATCATCCGCCGCCAGACGTTCGCGCACGGCATCGGCGCCGTGGCCGATCACCACGTGAATGCGCTGTGGATCAAGTTGCCGGGCGCTGTGGATAACATGGCCGAGCATGGAGTTGCCGGCAATCGGGTGCAAAACTTTCGGCAAAGCTGAACGCATACGCGTGCCTTGGCCAGCAGCGAGAATAACGATTTCAAGTGACATGACTGGCTACCAATCCTGGGTGGTCAGCGGCTGCGACCAGGTTGTAAAAAACGGAAAAGAAAAAAGGGTAGCCGAGGCTACCCTTTTTAATCAATCGCACAACAAGCGCAACCTTAGTGGCCGAACTTCTTGCGGATCTGCTGGACGGTGCGCAGCTGGGCTGCAGCCTCGGCCAGACGTGCGGCAGCAGAACCGTAATCGAATTCAGCGCCACGTTCATGCAAGGCCTTCTCGGCAGCCTTAACGGCTTCCTGAGCGGAGGCTTCATCCAGATCGGCAGCACGTTGCACGGTGTCGGCAAGTACCTTGACCATGTTCGGCTGAACCTCGAGGAAACCACCGGAGATGTAATACACCTCCTCTTCCCCGCCCTGCTTGACCAGGCGGATCGGACCTGGCTTCAGATTAGTGATCAGCGGCGCGTGACCCAGGGCGATACCAAGATCACCCAGTGCACCGTGCGCAATCACCATCTCGACCAGACCGGAAAAGATTTCCCCTTCCGCGCTGACGATATCGCAATGGACTGTCATAGCCATCTGATTGCCTCAACCTAAATTAGCGCCCGTTGCCGGGCGCCGGGATTACAGTTTCTTGGCTTTCTCGATCGCTTCTTCGATGCCGCCAACCATGTAGAACGCTTGTTCTGGCAGGTGGTCGTAGTCACCGTTGAGGATGCCTTTGAAGCCAGCAATGGTGTCTTTCAGGGAAACGTATTTACCCGATGCACCGGTGAAGACTTCAGCCACGAAGAACGGCTGCGACAAGAAGCGCTGGATCTTACGAGCACGGTTTACCAACTGCTTGTCGGCTTCCGACAGCTCGTCCATACCCAGGATCGCAATGATGTCCTTCAGTTCTTTGTAACGCTGCAGCACGTACTGAACACCGCGAGCGGTTTCGTAGTGGTCGTTGCCGATCACGTTCGGGTCCAGCTGACGCGAAGTCGAGTCCAGTGGGTCTACCGCCGGGTAGATACCCAGGGAAGCGATGTCACGGGACAGAACGACGGTGGCGTCCAAGTGGGCGAAGGTGGTCGCTGGCGACGGGTCGGTCAAGTCGTCCGCTGGTACGTATACCGCCTGGATCGAAGTAATCGAACCTTGCTTGGTCGAAGTGATGCGCTCTTGCAGCACGCCCATCTCTTCAGCCAGGGTCGGCTGGTAACCTACTGCCGAAGGCATACGGCCCAGCAGTGCGGATACTTCAGTACCGGCCAGGGTGTAACGATAGATGTTGTCGACGAACAGCAGAACGTCGTTACCTTCGTCACGGAACTTCTCGGCCATGGTCAGGCCGGTCAGTGCTACGCGCAGACGGTTTCCCGGCGGCTCGTTCATCTGACCGTAAACCAGTGCCACTTTGTCCAGAACGTTGGAGTCCTTCATCTCGTGGTAGAAGTCGTTACCCTCACGAGTACGCTCACCCACACCGGCGAACACGGAATAACCGCTGTGCTCGATGGCGATGTTACGGATCAGTTCCATCATGTTTACGGTCTTGCCTACACCGGCACCACCGAACAGACCGACTTTACCACCCTTGGCGAACGGGCAAACCAGGTCGATAACCTTGATGCCCGTTTCCAGCAGCTCGTTGCCACCGGCTTGTTCAGCGAAGGTTGGCGCAGGACGGTGAATGCCCCAACGCTCTTCTTCGCCGATCGGGCCAGCTTCGTCGATCGGGTTGCCCAGTACGTCCATGATCCGGCCCAGGGTCGCTTTACCGACCGGTACGGAGATGGCTGCGCCAGTGTTGTTGACGTCCAGACCGCGCTTCAAGCCTTCGGTGGAGCCCATCGCAATGGTACGAACCACGCCGTCGCCCAGCTGCTGCTGAACTTCCAGAGTGGTTTCGGCGCCTTGAACTTTCAAGGCGTCGTAGATGCTCGGTACGCTGTCGCGTGGGAATTCCACGTCGATAACGGCGCCGATGATTTGAACGATACGTCCGCTACTCATAGCTGGATCCTCTGAATATTTGAACCGTTAAACCGCGGCAGCGCCGCCGACGATTTCCGAGATCTCTTGGGTGATCGCAGCCTGACGCGCCTTGTTGTAGACCAGCTGCAAATCGCTGATCAAATCACCGGCGTTGTCGGTAGCGTTCTTCATCGCGATCATCCGCGCAGCTTGTTCAGCCGCGTTGTTCTCGACCACCGCCTGGTAGACCTGCGACTCCACGTAACGGACCATCAAGCCGTCGAGCAGCTCCTTGGCATCCGGTTCGTAGAGATAGTCCCAGTGGTGCTTGAGTTCTTGATCCGGGGTTGCCACCAGTGGAATCAACTGCTCCACGGTAGGCTGTTGTGTCATGGTGTTGATGAACTTGTTGGACACCACGGACAGGCGGTCAATACGGCCGTCCAGGTAGGCATCCAGCATCACCTTGACGCTGCCGATCAGATCATTGATCGACGGCTCTTCACCCAGGTGGCTGATAGCTGCAACGACGTTACCGCCGAAGTTGCGGAAGAAAGCCGCACCCTTGCTACCAACTACACACAGATCGATCTCGACGCCGTTTTCGCGGTTTACCGCCATGTCCTTGACCAAAGCCTTGAACAGGTTGGTGTTCAAGCCACCACACAGACCACGGTCACTGCTCACTACGACATAACCGACACGCTTTACTTCACGGTCGATCATGAACGGGTGGCGATATTCCGGGTTAGCGTTGGCCAGATGGCCAATAACCTGGCGGATGCGCTCCGCATAAGGACGGCTAGCAGCCATGCGCATTTGTGCCTTGCGCATTTTGCTGACCGCCACTTTTTCCATGGCGCTGGTAATCTTTTGCGTGCTTTTGATGCTCGCAATCTTACTGCGAATCTCTTTTGCGCCTGCCATGTAACACCTATCAGGTTAGCAAGCGGGAGCCGCTAGGCTCCCGCTGCGGCTTACCAGGTTTGGGTGGCCTTGAACTTCTCGATACCGGCTTTCAGGCCGCCATCGATTTCGTCATTGAAGTCACCCTTCACGTTGATCTTCGCCATCAAGTCGGCGTGATCGCGGTTGAAGTAAGCAATCAGCGCTTGTTCGAAGCTGCCGATCTTGGCGATTTCAACGTCGGTCAGGAACCCACGCTCAGCGGCATACAGCGACAGCGACATGTCGGCGATCGACATTGGCGCGTATTGCTTCTGCTTCATCAGCTCGGTAACGCGCTGACCATGCTCAAGTTGCTTACGGGTCGCTTCGTCCAGGTCAGAAGCGAACTGGGCGAATGCCGCCAGTTCACGGTACTGAGCCAGAGCGGTACGGATACCACCGGACAGCTTCTTGATGATCTTGGTCTGAGCGGCACCACCCACACGGGATACCGAAACACCGGCGTTCACTGCAGGGCGGATGCCCGAGTTGAACATGGCCGATTCCAGGAAGATCTGACCGTCGGTGATGGAAATCACGTTGGTCGGAACGAACGCGGAAACGTCGCCAGCCTGGGTTTCGATGATCGGCAGTGCGGTCAGGGAACCGGTTTTGCCGGTCACTGCGCCGTTGGTGAACTTCTCTACGTACTCTTCCGAAACGCGGGATGCGCGCTCCAGCAGACGGGAGTGGAGATAGAACACGTCGCCTGGGTAAGCTTCACGGCCTGGTGGACGGCGCAGCAGCAGGGAAATCTGGCGGTAAGCCACTGCTTGCTTGGACAGATCGTCATAAACGATCAGCGCGTCTTCACCGCGGTCGCGGAAGTATTCGCCCATGGTGCAACCGGAGTACGGAGCCAGGAACTGCAGTGCTGCAGATTCCGAAGCGCTCGCTGCAACGATGATGGTGTTAGCCAGTGCACCGTTTTCTTCCAGCTTGCGAACAACGTTGGCGATGGTCGATTGTTTCTGACCGATCGCTACGTATACGCAGAAAATGCCGCTGTCTTTCTGGTTGATGATCGCGTCGATCGCCAGAGCGGTTTTACCGATCTGACGGTCACCGATGATCAGCTCACGCTGGCCACGGCCGACAGGGATCATGGCATCGACAGCCTTGTAGCCAGTCTGTACAGGCTGGTCTACCGACTTACGCCAGATCACGCCTGGAGCAACTTTCTCGACCGCGTCGGTCTCGGTGTTGTTCAGCGGACCTTTGCCGTCAACTGGGTTACCCAGTGCGTCGACTACGCGACCCAGCAGTTCCTTACCAACCGGAACTTCCAGGATGCGGCCAGTGCACTTGGCGCTCATGCCTTCAGCCAGAGTCTGGTATGCGCCCAATACAACGGCACCTACAGAGTCTTGCTCCAGGTTGAGGGCCATGCCGAAGACGCCGCCCGGAAACTCGATCATCTCGCCGTACATTACGTCGGCCAGACCGTGAATCCGCACGATGCCGTCAGATACGCTGACGACAGTGCCTTCGTTACGGGCTTGGGAGGTCACATCGAGCTTGTCGATGCGGCCCTTGATAATTTCACTTATTTCGGAAGGATTGAGTTGCTGCATTGCTCTGCTGCCCCTTCAAACTCAAGATTTCAATGCTTCGGCAAGTTTCGCGATTTTGCCGCGAATCGAGCCATCGATAACCAGGTCGCCGGCGCGGATGACAACACCCCCAATAAGGGATGAATCTTCCTCGACTTGCAGGCGCACTTCCCGGTTGAGTCGTGCACTGAGAACCTTGGCGAGTTTGTCTTGCTGTTCTTGGTTCAATGCGAAGGCACTGGTCACTTCAACGTCTACCGATTTCTCTTGCTCGGCCTTGTACAGGTCGAACAGAGCGGCGATCTCCGGCAACAGCGGGAGACGGTCGTTTTCGGCAACGACGTGAATGAAGTTCTGTGCCTTTACATCAAACTTGTCGCCGCACACGTCAATGAACGTGGCGGCCTTTTCTGCGCTCGTCAGTCGCGGGGCCTTGAGCACGCGCTGCATGGTGTCGTCTTCCGACACCGCTGCTGCCAGGCCGAGCATGGCTGACCAATTGGCCAGTTGCTGGTGGGCCTGAGCGTGCTCGAAGGCCGCCTTAGCGTAAGGTCGGGCCAACGTGGTCAGTTCTGCCATGATCGCCCTCGCTTAGATTTCAGCAGCCAGTTGGTTAACCAGCTCTGCGTGCGCGTTTTGATCGATTGCTTTGCCCAGGATCTTCGAAGCACCGCCAACGGCCAGGCTACCCACTTGGGCGCGCAGCGCGTCTTTGACGCTGTTCAGTTCCTGTTCGATCTCGGCCTGAGCCTGAGCCTTCACACGGTCAGCTTCGACGCGAGCCTGTTCACGGGCTTCGTCGACAATCTGGGTACCGCGTTTCTTGGCTTGCTCGATGATTTCAGCTGCCTGAGCTTTCGCTTCGCGCAGTTGCTGACCCGCTTTTTCTTGGGCCAACTCCAGGTCGCGAGCTGCTCGGCTGGCAGCGTCCAGACCATCAGCGATCTTCTTTTGACGTTCGTGCAGAGCCGTGATGACCGGAGGCCATACGAACTTCATGCAGAACAGTACAAAAATCAGGAACGCAACGGACTGGCCAATCAGGGTCGCATTAATGTTCACGCCAACACCTCGCAGTTACGTTGTCCATCACACCAAATTACCCGGAAGATCCGAGTAATTAGCCAGCGATCTGACCAACGAACGGGTTCGCAAAGGTGAAGAACAGAGCGATACCAACACCGATCATGGTTACGGCGTCGAGCAGACCGGCAACGATGAACATTTTAACTTGCAGCATTGGAACCATTTCTGGCTGACGCGCTGCGCCTTCCAGGAACTTGCCGCCCAGCAGGCCGAAACCAATTGCGGTACCCAGTGCGCCCAGGCCGATCAACAGTGCAACAGCGATAGCGGTTAGACCAACTACAGTTTCCATCTTTCCTCCCGACTTTTACGTCGTATGGTTTAGGTTTTTTTAATTTAAAGCGGTAAAACAAATCGTTTCAGAGGCCCCGTGAAGAGCCCCTTCCCGTTTGACCGGGAAGGACATCAGACTAGTCGAGACTGGTCTTAATGGTTTTCTTCGTGCGCCATCGACAGGTAGACGATGGTCAACATCATGAAGATGAACGCCTGCAGGGTGATGATCAGGATGTGGAACACAGCCCACGCCCACTGCAGAACGACGCCCAGGCCGCTGAGCCAGAGCAGACCGCTGCCGAACATCACAGCAATCAGAATGAAGACCAGTTCGCCGGCATACATGTTGCCGAACAGACGCAGAGCCAGGGAGATCGGCTTGGCGATCAGGGTCACGAATTCCAGCAGGAAGTTCACCGGAATCAGCAGGGCTTGAACGAAGATGTTCTTGCTGCCGAACGGGTGCAGGGTCAGCTCGCCGATGAAGCCGCCGAGGCCCTTGACCTTGATGCTGTAGAAAATGATCAGTGCGAAAACCGAGAACGCCATGCCCAGGGTCGCGTTCGGGTCAGTGGTCGACACGGCACGGAACGGGATGTGTGCGTCGCCGGAGATCAGGATGGCCAGTTGAGGAATCCAGTCGACCGGTACCAGGTCGACGGCGTTCATCAGGAACACCCAGACGAAGATGGTCAGTGCCAGCGGTGCAATCACCGGGCTACGGCCATGGAAGCTGTCTTTCACGCTGCCATCGACGAATTCGACCAATACTTCAACGAAGTTCTGCAAAGCACCTGGCTGACCCGAGGTCGCTTTCTTTGCCGCCATGCGGAAAAGAAGAACGAAGATCAGACCCAATGCGACCGACCAGCCGAGGGTATCGACGTGGAAAGCCCAGAAGCCCATTTCCTTGGCTTCTGCTGCGGTGTGGGCAAAGCCCCAGCCGCCGGTTGGGTGCTGACCGAAGGTCAGGTTCTGCAAGTGGTGCTGGATATAGCCCGAAGCGGTTGTTTCTGCCATGGTTGCCTCAAACGCCCTAAGGTCTCGAAAGTCTTGTTCTCATCAGCAGGGGAGCGAACCAGCTGACTGACTGAGTCAGCACGAAGACACCGAATACTGCAATCGGCGCCAATGGCTTCACACCTGCAAACACCAGTGCAAACAGCACTGCCGTCAAAATCAGTTTGCCTGCCTCGCCGGCATAAAAAGACCGGACGATGGACTGGGCTGCTCGGGCGCCGGAAAACCGAAATGCCCTGTGAGCGAAATAAACATTGGGCAGCAAGGCTATCAGGCCTCCGCAAAGTCCCGAGTACCCGGCAACGACTCCCCGCCATTGCCAGAGCGCCAAAGCAGCGATGAGCAAAACGACAAATTGAGCCATTAACACCGGAAAAACTGCCAGGCGATGGAAGGGCAAGCGGTTTGGCGTGCGGGTTTCCATCACTTTTGCTCTCCAATGGTCGGCTGCCAGAATTCAATAACTTGGCATAATTTGTGCCGACAAAATGCGCGCAGAGTATAGGGGCGGTTCTGCCCCTATTCAACTGTCAGGTAGTGATTTCCGACTGCGCGCTACATGAGGAAATGTTTCAGCGAATATGTGCAAGTACGCCTTGAAGCTCATCCAGGGAGTTGTAGCCAATCACCAACTGCCCTTTACCCTTCTTGCCGTGGCGGATCTGCACCGCAGAGCCTAGGCGCTCAGCCAGGCGCTGTTCGAGGCGGGCGATATCCGGGTCCGTTTTTTGGGGTTCCACAGGCTCCGGTTTGCCACTCAACCACTGGCGAACCAGTGCCTCAGTCTGGCGCACGGTCAGCCCGCGTGCGACAACATGTCGCGCCCCTTCAACCTGTTGATTTTCCGGTAAACCGAGCAAAGCACGGGCATGACCCATTTCCAGGTCGCCGTGGGACAACATGGTCTTGATGACTTCCGGCAAGGAAATCAGGCGCAGCAGGTTGGCCACGGTCACCCGGGACTTGCCCACGGCCTCGGCGACCTGTTGCTGGGTCAGCTGGAACTCCTGCTGCAAACGCTGCAGGGCCACCGCCTCTTCTATCGGGTTCAGGTCTTCGCGCTGGATGTTCTCGATCAGGGCGATGGCGATCGCGGTTTCGTCGGGTACATCGCGAACCATCGCCGGTATGGTTTCCTGCCCCGCCTGCTGGCTGGCACGCCAGCGACGTTCGCCAGCAATGATTTCAAAACGACCACTACCGATCGGGCGAACCACGATGGGCTGCATGACACCCTGGGCCCTGATCGACTGCGCCAGTTCTTCCAGCGCCTGCGGGTCCATGTCACGACGCGGCTGGTATTTGCCGCGCTGGAGCAGATCCAGGGGAAGGTGTTGCAGCTCACGCTGATCGGCTTGCGCCGCTTGTTCTTCCAGCGAGCTGACAGTCGGACCACTCAACAGAGCATCCAGTCCACGTCCGAGACCTCGTTTCTTGACGGCCATGGGGATTCCTTAAGTTGCCTGAGCGGCGGCGATGCGTGAGTTTTTGCGTTGACGACGAACCATTTCGCCCGCCAATGCCAGATAGGCAACGGCACCTCGCGACGCTTTGTCGTACGCCAGCGCCGGCATGCCGTAGCTTGGCGCTTCGGCCAGACGGATGTTGCGTGGAATGACGGTGTCGTAGAGCTGTTCGCCGAAGTGTTCCTTGAGCTGCGCCGAGACATCGTTCATCAGGCTCAGGCGCGGGTCGTACATCGTCCGCAGCAGGCCTTCGACCTTGAGGTTCGGATTGAGCAGTTCAGCGATACGCTTGATGTTATCCACAAGGTCGCTCAAGCCTTCGAGCGCGAAGTACTCGCACTGCATGGGGATAATGACCCCATCGGCGGCAACCAGTGCATTCAAGGTCAGCATCGACAGCGACGGCGGGCAGTCGATCAGAATGTAATCGTAGTTTTCCCGGATCGGCGCCAGCGCGCTGCGCAGACGGCTTTCCTTCATCTGCATTTCCAGCAGCACCACTTCGGCCGCGGTCAGGTCGCGGTTGGCCGGCAACAGCTGGTAACCACCGTGTTCGGAGAAGTGCATGGCCTGGGCCAGGTCGCACTCACCGATCAACAGGTCGTAGACCGAGTTTTCCAGACCATGTTTATCCACACCGCTACCCATGGTGGCGTTGCCCTGTGGATCGAGGTCGATCAACAGCACCCGGCGCTTGGTCGCGACCAGGGATGCTGCGAGGTTGATGCAGGTGGTGGTTTTGCCCACGCCACCTTTTTGGTTCGCTATCGCGAATACCTTAGCCATTCTTGCTTGTGTTCCCAATCATGCCGTGCGGCGCAGTATCAGCAGATGGCGTTGGCCTTGGCAACCAGGTACGGCCAGGGCGTGTTCGCTATCGAGGTGGAAGTCTGCCGGCAATGCTACCAGCTCATCGGCCGGATGAACGCCCTTCATTGCCAGCCAGCGTGTTTTGGCGTCGCCGAGGTGACGAGTCCAGTTGCTGAAGTTTTCCATGCTGCTGAACGCCCGGGAAATAATCCCGTTGAAGGGCTGGGCAGGCTGGAACGCTTCGACGCGACTGTGGATAACTTGCAGGTTATCCAGTTTG
Organism: Pseudomonas sp. FW305-70; assembly: GCF_058783925.1. Taxonomy (NCBI): domain Bacteria; kingdom Pseudomonadati; phylum Pseudomonadota; class Gammaproteobacteria; order Pseudomonadales; family Pseudomonadaceae; genus Pseudomonas; species Pseudomonas sp. FW305-70. The sequence goes on along the minus strand of NZ_JBYSYZ010000012.1, from coordinate 32,477 downwards.
AGTTCGAGTTTGACCTGGGTCAGGAAGCGGGTTTTCTTGCCGTTGCTGTCCAGGCATGTCACCTGGGACTCGGGAAACAGGATAGCCAGCGGAATGCCGGGCATGCCGCCGCCGCTACCAACGTCGAGCCAGCGTCCGTTTTCGATGAATGACATCACGCTCAGACTGTCGAGCAGGTGACGGGAGACCATTTCGTCCGGATCACGCACGGCGGTGAGGTTGTAAGCCTTGTTCCATTTGATCAACAGGGCCAGATAACCCAGCAGTTGCGCGTGCTGGGTTTCTGTCAGCGTGACGCCAAGCTGGCGGGCACCTGTGGATAACTCTTCTGCATGTTGCGAAGTGACCAACGAACTCAAGCGCTTTGCTCCAACTGACGGCCCGCGCCGCGTTTTTTCAAATGAATCATCAACAGCGAAATGGCTGCCGGCGTTACGCCCGGGATACGCGAGGCCTGGCCCAAGGTTTCAGGGCGGGTCGCACCGAGCTTGCTCTGGATCTCTTTGGAGAGACCGGAAATATTCGTGTAATCGATATCCACAGGCAATTGGGTGTCTTCGCTGGCGCGCAGGCGGGCGATTTCATCCTGTTGACGATCGATGTAGCCGGCGTACTTGGTCTTGATTTCGACCTGTTCGGCGACTTGTGGATCTTCTGCACCGCCTCCGGTCACGGCGATCAGACCAGCGTAGTCGATTTCCGGACGGCTCAAGAGATTCAGCAGGTTGTATTCGTGGGTCAGCGGCGTGCCGAATTTTTCGGCAATCGCATCGCCCTGTTCAGTGCCCGGGCGAACCCAGGTGCTTTTCAGGCGCTGCTCTTCCAGTTCGATGCTTTCGCGTTTTTTGCAGAAAGCCGCCCAACGCGCGTCATCCACCAGGCCCAGTTCGCGACCTTTTTCGGTCAGGCGCAGGTCAGCGTTGTCTTCGCGCAGAATCAAACGGTATTCGGCGCGGGAGGTGAACATCCGGTACGGCTCTTGGGTGCCGAGGGTAATCAGGTCGTCGACCAACACACCGATATAGGCCTCGTCGCGACGCGGGCACCAGGCGTCTTTGCCTTGCGCGCGCAGTGCGGCGTTGGTTCCGGCGAGCAAACCCTGGGCGCCGGCTTCTTCGTAACCGGTGGTGCCGTTGATTTGCCCGGCGAAGAACAGACCGCCGATCACTTTGGTTTCCAGGCTGTACTTCAGGTCGCGCGGATCGAAGTAGTCGTACTCGATGGCGTAGCCCGGGCGCACGATGTGTGCGTTTTCCATGCCGCGGATCGATTGCACGATCTGCAATTGCACATCGAACGGCAAGGATGTGGATATCCCGTTCGGGTACAGCTCGTTCGTGGTCAAACCTTCCGGTTCGATGAAGACCTGGTGGCTTTCCTTGTCGGCAAAGCGATGAATCTTGTCTTCGATCGACGGGCAGTAACGCGGACCGATGCCTTCGATCTCGCCTGCATCGGAATACATCGGCGAACGGTCGAGGTTGGCCGCGATGATTTCGTGGGTACGGGCGTTGGTGTGGGTAATCCAGCAACTGATCTGACGTGGATGCTGCTCTTTGGAACCCATGAACGACATCACCGGGATCGGCGTATCGCCGGCTTGCTCGGTCATCACCGAGAAATCCACAGAACGGGCGTCGATACGCGGCGGCGTACCGGTCTTCAGGCGACCGACCCGCAAAGGCAATTCACGTAGACGGTGAGCCAGGGCAATCGACGGAGGATCACCGGCACGTCCGCCGGAGAAATTCTGCAAACCAATGTGGATAAGTCCACCGAGGAAGGTGCCTGTGGTCAAAACCACCGAGTCGGCGAGGAAACGCAGGCCCATCTGGGTCACTACGCCGCGCACTTGTTCCTGCTCGACGATCAGGTCATCAGCGGCCTGTTGAAATATCCACAGGTTCGGCTGGTTTTCCAGGATTTCGCGGACAGCTGCCTTGTACAGAACCCGGTCGGCCTGTGCGCGGGTTGCACGCACGGCCGGGCCTTTGCGGCTGTTCAACACACGAAACTGGATGCCGCCTTTATCGGTAGCCATGGCCATCGCGCCGCCGAGGGCGTCAATTTCCTTCACCAGGTGGCTTTTGCCGATCCCGCCAATGGCCGGGTTGCAACTCATGGCTCCGAGGGTTTCCACGTTATGCGTCAGCAAAAGGGTTTTCACCCCCATACGTGCTGAGGCCAGTGCTGCCTCGGTACCGGCATGACCGCCGCCGATGACGATCACTTCAAAACGGGAAGGGAAATCCACCACGCACCTCGTGCCTGCTTAAGTAGGTAATTCAGGAATAGTTTGAGCTCAGGTTTTCGGACCTGGTCGACAAGTATAGGGACTTCGCCCTCCCTAAAGAACCCTTTGCACAAAATTTAACCAGCTGTGGAAAAGTCGGAGTTATAGAAATTAAAAAGAGAGAAATTTATTAAATCTTTGTTTTTATGTTTATTTCTATGCACCTGCCTTTCTGTGGATAGATCTCTACAGGCCTTTATTTTCAATATGTACAGCGATTCAAAACCCTGTGTTCATGTGCCAATGAGGCCCTTGGATAACCGGTGTAAGCCTGTGGATGAAAGGGCTGGTTATCCACAGAGGCGGTTATGTTCAGTTTTCAGGCCCTGTTATCAACTGACCTTAGCGGCGGTTATTCACAGGGCTTAATCCACAGAAAAGTGTCGTTTGCCCGAAATTCAGGCACGAGAATTCCGCTCAAGCAGGCAAAGTCCGCTCGGCACTGGAGGGTTTATTCAGAAAAAGAGAGAGCAGACAGGCACGAACGGCCTGTCTGTGAATACCAGGAGGGCTACTTGCCGATACAGAAACTGGAGAAAATTCGCCCCAACAGATCGTCAGAGCTGAAGGCGCCGGTGATTTCTCCCAGCGACTGCTGAGCCTGGCGCAGATCTTCGGCCAACAACTCGCCAGCACCGGCCAGGGTCAACTGGGCACGACCATGTTCAAGGGCAGCACTGGCATGACGTAACGCTTCAAGGTGTCGCCGGCGAGCACTGAAGCTGCTTTCGGACGTTTGCTCGTAGCCCATGCAGGCCTTGAGGTGATCACGCAGCAGCTCCAGACCGACACCTCCGGACCTGGCGCTCAAGCTGATGGTGACGTGGCCGTCGTCGCTGATCTCCATGGCAATGGCTTCGCCCGTAAGGTCGGCCTTGTTGCGGATCAGGGTAACTTTCGCGGGATCGGGACGGGTTTCGAGAAATTCCGGCCACAGTGCGAACGGATCGAGGGCTTCCGGTGCGGTGGCATCGACCACCAGCAGTACCCGATCCGCTTCACCGATGGCTTTCAGGGCACGTTCCACGCCGATTTTTTCCACATGGTCATCGGTATCGCGCAGACCGGCAGTATCCACCACATGCAGCGGCATGCCATCGATGTGGATATGTTCACGCAGTACGTCACGGGTAGTGCCGGCGATTTCAGTCACGATGGCCGCTTCGCGCCCGGCCAGTGCATTGAGCAGGCTGGATTTACCGGCATTCGGACGACCGGCAATGACCACTGTCATGCCGTCTCGCAGCAAGGCACCCTGCCCGGCTTCACGCATGACAGTGGATAACTCGTCACGCACGTTGTCGAGCATGCTCAGGACATGGCCATCGGCGAGGAAGTCGATTTCCTCTTCCGGGAAATCGATGGCCGCTTCGACGTAGATGCGCAGGCCGATCAATTGCTCGGTGAGGTTATGCACACGTGACGAGAAAGCACCTTGCAGGGAGCGCAACGCATTTCGCGCAGCCTGGGCAGAACTGGCTTCAATCAGGTCGGCAATTGCCTCCGCCTGGGCCAGGTCAAGCTTGTCGTTGAGGAACGCACGCTCGCTGAATTCCCCCGGCCGGGCAAGCCGGCAACCCAGTTCCAGGCAGCGCTGGAGCAACATATCCAGAACAATCGGGCCACCATGTCCCTGGAGTTCCAGTACATCTTCGCCGGTAAACGAGTTTGGCCCCGGAAAATACAGCGCGATGCCCTGGTCCAGCACCTCGTCGTGTTCACCAAAAAAGGGACCGTAGTGGGCAAATCGCGGCTTGAGCTCGCGACCACTGAAAGCCTTGGCCGCAACGCTGGCCAACGGCCCGGAAATACGCACGATGCCTACACCACCACGACCTTGAGCGGTGGCGACGGCGGCGATGGTTTCACGAGGAACGCTCATAAACCGGTATCCAGACAAAAGTGACAGATAGCAAAACGCCCCACTAGGGGGGCGTCTTGAGTGGTTATCCACAGTGTAAATCAGGCAGCTGCTTTGGCAGCCGCTTCGATCTTACGAGTGATGTACCACTGTTGGGCGATCGACAATACGTTGTTCACTACCCAGTACAGCACCAGACCCGCCGGGAACCACAGGAAGAAGAAGGTGAAGATGATCGGCATCAGCTTCATCACCTTGGCCTGCATCGGATCCGGAGGCGTCGGGTTCAGCTGCTGCTGGATGAACATGGTTGCACCCATGATGATCGGCAGAATGAAGAACGGATCCTTGATCGACAGGTCAGTAATCCACAGCATGAACGGCGCCTGGCGCATTTCAACGCTTTCAAGCAGAACCCAGTACAGCGAGAGGAAAACCGGCATCTGCACGAGGATTGGCAAGCAACCACCCAGCGGATTGATCTTCTCTTTCTTGTACAGCTCCATCATGGCTTGCGACATTTTCTGCCGGTCATCGCCATGTTGCTCTTTCAGCGCGGCCAGTTTTGGTGCCACTGCACGCATGCGCGCCATGGATTTGTAGCTGGCAGCCGACAACGGGAAGAAGATCCCCTTGATCAGCATGGTCAGGAAGATGATCGACCAGCCCCAGTTACCGACCAGCGCGTGGATATGTTGCAGCAACCAGAAGATTGGCTGGGCAATGAACCACAGAATGCCGTAGTCGACGGTCAGTTCCAGACCTGGGGACAACTCTTTCAGCACGGCCTGGCTTTTCGGGCCGGCGTACAGAACAGCGCTGGTCTCGGCCTTGGCGCCCGGGGCAACACTCATCGATGGGCCGGTGTAGCCGATGATGTAGTTGCCTTTGCTGTCTTTACGGGTCTGGACGACGTTGTTTTCGCCCTTGGCCGGAATCCATGCGGTCACGAAGTAGTGCTGCAACCAGGCAACCCAACCGCCAGTGACGGTTTCTTTCAGCGGCGACTTGTCCATGTCCTTCATGGACACTTTTTTGTACGGCTCCGAACTTGTCCACAGGGCGGCGCCCAGGTAAGTCGCGGTGCCGGTGGCTGTGGTCGACGAAGGATCGGCGCTGGCGTCACGCTTCAACTGGGCGAACATCGCACCAGTCCAGGGCTGGGCGCTCTGGTTGTCGATCAGGTAGGAAACGGTTACGTCATACAAGCCGCGTTTCAGGGTGAAACGCTTGATGTAGTTGACGCCGTCCTTGCTGAACTTCAGGTCCACGACCAATTGGTCCTGACCGTCAGCCAGCTGATAAACCTTCTTCTCCGAGGAATAAACCGGACGACCGGCCGGATTTGCATCCGGACCGTTGGTGCCGATCAGACCGCTTTGTGCCAGATAAGTACGTTCGCCGCCGTTATCGAACAGCTGGAACGGAATTTCCGGGTGATCCTGACGACGCGGATACAGCGGCAGGGTCAACTGAGCAACATCACCACCTTGTGGGTCGATAGCCAGGTCCAGTACATCCGTTTTGATCTGGATGAGGTCCTTGCTCACAGCCACCGGTGTTTCGGCAGGTGCGCTGGTGTCGCTAGCAGCACGTGGAATGTCGTCACTGGCGGAAGCGTTGGAGCCAGATGCCGTATCCGGCAGGCTCGATGCAGTCGTATTGGTGGCAACATTCTGAGTCGGCAGGGCAGCCTGGCCATAGTCCTGGTTCCATTTAAGAACCATAACGTAGGACACGATTGCCAGGGCGACGATCAGGATCGTGCGTTTGATATCCATGATTACTCGGCCATCGAAGAAGAACGGGAGGTAGGGATAGGTGGAACCGGGTCATAACCACCGGGATTCCACGGATGACAGCGACCTAAACGACGAAAGGTCAGCCAGCCACCGCGAAGAAGGCCATGATTTTCGATGGCTTCTAACGCGTAGCAGGAACAACTGGGGTAGAAACGACAGTGACTGGCCATCAGGGGACTAATGGCATAGCGATAAAACTGGATCGGAACGAGTGCCAGTTTACGCATCTGGACTGTCTACCCCTACAGTTTCGGTTTTGACTGCTGGTACCGGCGAACTGCGAGCCAGGCGTTTCCAGAGTTTGCCGAAATGCTGAATCAATTCGGGGTTTTCTACGTCACCCAAACCTTTGCGCGCGACGATAACAATGTCCCAGCCGACCAGTGAATCCTGGTTCAGACGAAACGATTCGCGCATCAGACGTTTGAGGCGATTGCGCTCGACGGAGAGCTTTACGCTCTTTTTCCCGATAACCAACCCGAGACGGGGGTGATCAAGATCGTTGTTGCGCGCAAGGAGCAGGAGATTTTTCCCCGGAACCTTGCCGGTAGGGGAGTCAAAGACTGCCTTGAAATGCCGGGGAGTAAGCAGACGCTTTTCCCGACTGAAGTCCTGACTCACCTCCAGTGCCGGCTTATCAAACTGCCAGACGCGCACGACCTTTGGCGCGACGACGCGACAGTACGGCACGACCGTTCTTGGTAGCCATGCGAGCACGGAAACCGTGGGTACGAGCGCGTTTGATAGTGCTTGGTTGGAAAGTACGTTTCATTGTCGTGTTACCTGGTTCGTCCACAACGGGCCGGAATGGCCCCCGTTTTAAGAGACCGGGGATTCTAGAGAAAGCAAGCCTTCAGGTCAATTTCCAACCAGCGTTTCCTTATAAATAGATCTCCAGGCGTTTTGCGCTGAACGAACCGCGGGTAAATATAAAAATAAGAAAGGAAAGTATTTAAAGCTTTTCTGTAAAGCTTATAAAAGCTAGGCCCGCATCCTTCTGTGGATAAGTGCTTTCAGGCCTTGTTTTACCTGCTGTACAGAGAATGACAACTACAGTGAAAAACCGTGTTCAGCCTGTGCTGCGCTGTCGGATAACCTGTGTGTGGAATGCCGGCTTATCCACAGGCCGGTTATCCACCGAGTTTCGCCCCCACTTGTGCAATGACCTTAACCCCGGTTATCCACAGAGCTTATGCACAGACCACTGGTCGTCTTTTTTGCGTATGAAACGGCGATTCTTCTTGGTCGATGAACCACCTTCGTGTGGATAAGTCGGCGTCTGGTCGCTACAATGGCCGCTTGTTTTTGCCTCACCGGCTTTCAACTTAGGGGATATCCGTGTCAGTGGAACTTTGGCAGCAGTGCGTGGAGCTTCTGCGCGATGAGCTGCCTGCCCAACAATTCAACACTTGGATCCGTCCACTACAGGTCGAAGCCGAAGGCGACGAGTTGCGTGTCTATGCACCCAATCGTTTTGTTCTGGACTGGGTCAACGAAAAGTACCTGGGGCGTGTTCTCGAATTGCTCGATGAGCACGGCAATGGCATGGCGCCTGCGCTTTCCTTATTAATAGGCAGCAAACGCAGTTCGGCACCGCGTGCCGCGCCAAATGCTCCCCTGGCAGCCGCCGCTTCCCAGGCCCAGGCTGCTCAAACACCCGCCAGTCCGCCGCCGCCAGCACCTGCTGCGGCTTCGACCAAGCGCACCACGCAAAAAATGGCCGAGGTCACCGAGGAAGAACCTTCCCGTGACAGCTTCGATCCGATGGCCGGCGCCAGTTCGCAACAGGCCCCGGTTCGTGCCGAGCAACGTACCGTGCAAGTCGAAGGTGCGCTCAAGCACACCAGTTACCTGAACCGCACCTTTACCTTCGAGAATTTCGTCGAAGGTAAATCCAACCAGTTGGCACGCGCCGCCGCCTGGCAGGTGGCTGACAACCCCAAGCACGGTTACAACCCGCTCTTCCTTTATGGTGGCGTTGGCCTGGGTAAAACCCACTTGATGCACGCTGTGGGTAACCACCTATTAAAGAAGAACCCGAACGCCAAGGTGGTGTACCTGCATTCCGAGCGTTTCGTGGCGGACATGGTCAAGGCCCTGCAACTGAATGCGATCAACGAATTCAAACGCTTCTACCGTTCGGTGGATGCGTTGCTGATCGATGACATTCAGTTCTTCGCCCGTAAAGAGCGTTCCCAGGAAGAGTTTTTCCACACCTTCAACGCCCTGCTCGAAGGTGGCCAGCAGGTCATTCTCACCAGTGACCGCTACCCGAAAGAAATCGAAGGCCTTGAAGAACGCCTCAAATCCCGCTTTGGCTGGGGCCTGACCGTAGCGGTCGAGCCACCGGAGCTGGAAACCCGCGTGGCGATCCTGATGAAGAAGGCCGATCAGGCCAAAGTCGAGCTGCCGCATGACGCCGCGTTCTTCATTGCCCAGCGTATTCGCTCCAACGTCCGTGAGCTGGAAGGCGCGCTCAAACGCGTGATCGCCCACTCGCACTTCATGGGGCGCGATATCACCATCGAGTTGATTCGCGAATCCCTGAAGGACTTGTTGGCGTTGCAGGATAAACTGGTCTCTGTGGATAACATTCAGCGGACCGTCGCCGAGTACTACAAGATCAAGATCTCCGACTTGCTGTCCAAGCGTCGTTCTCGCTCGGTCGCACGTCCGCGTCAGGTTGCAATGGCTTTGTCCAAAGAGTTGACTAACCACAGCCTGCCGGAAATCGGCGACGTGTTTGGCGGCCGCGACCATACGACTGTTTTGCACGCCTGCCGCAAGATCAACGAACTTAAGGAATCCGACGCGGACATCCGCGAGGACTACAAGAACCTGCTGCGTACACTGACCACTTGATGAACACCAGCGCAGCTAATTAAGGCAAGGGACTAGACCATGCATTTCACCATTCAACGCGAAGCCCTGTTGAAACCCCTGCAACTGGTCGCAGGCGTCGTCGAACGCCGCCAGACCTTGCCGGTGCTCTCCAACGTGCTGCTGGTTGTCGAAGGCCAGCAATTGTCGCTGACCGGTACCGACCTGGAAGTCGAGCTGGTTGGTCGTGTTCAACTCGAAGAGCCGGCGGATCCGGGTTCCATCACCGTGCCTGCGCGCAAGCTGATGGACATCTGCAAGAGCCTGCCAAACGATGCGCTGATCGACATCAAGGTCGATGAGCAGAAGCTTGTGGTCAAGGCCGGCCGTAGCCGCTTCACCTTGTCGACGCTGCCGGCCAACGACTTCCCAACCGTGGAAGAAGGCCCGGGCTCGCTGACCTGCAGCCTGGAGCAAAGCAAGCTGCGCCGTCTGATCGAGCGCACCAGCTTCGCCATGGCCCAGCAGGACGTGCGTTACTACCTCAACGGCATGTTGCTGGAAGTTTCCGCTGGTGTGATCCGCGCCGTGGCCACCGACGGTCACCGCCTGGCCATGTGCTCGATGCAGGCCGATATCGGTCAACCGGATCGTCACCAGGTGATCGTACCGCGCAAAGGTATCCTCGAACTGGCACGCCTGCTCACCGAGCCGGATGGCAATGTCAGCATCGTTCTGGGTCAGCACCACATCCGCGCCACCACCGGTGAGTTCACCTTCACCTCGAAACTGGTCGACGGCAAATTCCCGGACTACGAACGCGTTCTGCCAAAAGGCGGCGACAAGCTGGTACTGGGCGATCGCCAGGCGCTGCGCGAAGCGTTCAGCCGTACCGCGATCCTGTCCAACGAGAAGTACCGTGGTATCCGTCTGCAACTGGCCAGCGGTCAGTTGAAGATCCAGGCGAACAACCCGGAGCAGGAAGAAGCGGAAGAGGAAGTGGGCGTCGAATACAACGGTGGCTCTCTGGAAATCGGCTTCAACGTGAGCTACCTGCTCGACGTGCTGGGCGTGATGACCACCGAGCAGGTTCGTCTGATCCTGTCCGACTCCAACAGCAGTGCGCTGGTGCAGGAATCGGATAACGACGACTCGGCCTACGTTGTCATGCCGATGCGTCTGTAATCATGCCCAGCAGAAGCTAGATGTCCTTAAGTCGCGTCTCGGTCACCGCGGTGCGCAATCTGCACCCGGTGACCTTCTCCCCCTCCCCCCGCATCAATATCCTTTACGGCGCCAACGGCAGCGGCAAAACCAGTGTTCTGGAAGCCATCCATCTGCTGGGGCTTGCCCGTTCGTTTCGCAGCACCCGGCTATTGCCGGTCATTCAATACGAGCAACTGGCATGCACGGTCTTTGGCCAGGTTGAACTGGCGGAGGGTGGGCACAGCGCCCTGGGCATTTCGCGGGATCGCCAAGGCGAATTCCAGATCCGTATCGATGGACAGAACGCGCGCAGCGCCGCGCAACTGGCGGAAATCCTGCCATTGCAACTGATCAATCCTGACAGCTTTCGATTGCTGGAAGGTGCGCCGAAGATTCGCCGACAGTTTCTCGACTGGGGCGTGTTCCACGTGGAACCGCGCTTCATGTCAACCTGGCAGCGCCTGCAGAAGGCCCTGCGCCAGAGAAACTCTTGGCTGCGGCATGGTACACTTGACGCCGTTTCGCAAGCGGTTTGGGACAGGGAACTGTGCCAGGCCAGCGCTGAAATTGATGAATACCGCCGCGCTTATATCAAAGCCTTGAAACCAGTCTTTGAACAAACCTTGAGCGAACTGGTTGAGCTTGAAGGCTTGACGCTCAGCTATTACCGCGGCTGGGACAAGGACCGTGAACTGAGTGCTGTGCTCGCCGGGTCTCTGCAGCGGGACCAGCAGATGGGGCATACCCAGGCCGGACCACAACGTGCTGATTTGCGTCTCAGACTGGGCGCACACAACGCCGCGGACATCTTGTCCCGTGGCCAGCAGAAGTTGGTGGTTTGCGCATTGCGGATTGCCCAGGGGCACCTGGTCAGCCAGGCTCGACGCGGTCAGTGTATTTATCTGGTGGATGACTTGCCGTCCGAGCTGGACGAGCACCACCGTCGCGCGCTTTGCCGCTTGTTGGAAGACTTACGCTGCCAGGTATTTATCACCTGTGTAGATCACGAATTATTGAGGGAAGGCTGGCAGACGGAAACGCCAGTCGCTCTGTTCCAAGTGGAACAGGGCCGTATCACCCAGACCCACGACCATCGGGAGTGAAGGCATTGAGCGAAGAAAATACGTACGACTCAACGAGCATTAAAGTGCTGAAAGGCCTGGATGCCGTACGCAAACGTCCCGGTATGTACATTGGTGATACCGACGATGGCAGCGGTCTGCACCACATGGTGTTCGAGGTGGTCGATAACTCGATCGACGAAGCGCTCGCCGGCTACTGCGACGACATCAGCATCATCATCCACCCGGATGAGTCCATCACCGTTCGCGACAACGGCCGTGGCATCCCGGTAGACGTACACAAAGAAGAAGGCGTTTCGGCAGCCGAGGTCATCATGACCGTGCTGCACGCCGGCGGTAAATTCGACGACAACTCCTATAAGGTTTCCGGCGGCCTGCACGGTGTGGGTGTGTCGGTCGTTAACGCCCTGTCGGAAGAGCTGGTCCTGACCGTTCGCCGTAGTGGCAAGATCTGGGAACAAACTTACGTCCACGGTGTTCCGCAAGAGCCGATGAAAATCGTTGGCGACTCCGAAACCACCGGTACGCAGATCCACTTCAAGGCTTCCAGCGAAACCTTCAAGAACATCCACTTCAGCTGGGACATCCTGGCCAAGCGGATTCGTGAACTGTCCTTCCTCAACTCCGGTGTCGGTATCGTCCTCAAGGATGAGCGCAGCGGCAAGGAAGAGCTGTTCAAGTATGAAGGTGGCCTGCGTGCGTTCGTTGAATACCTGAACACCAACAAGACCCCGGTCAATCAGGTGTTCCACTTCAACATCCAGCGTGAAGACGGCATCGGCGTGGAAATCGCCTTGCAGTGGAACGACAGCTTCAACGAGAACCTGTTGTGCTTCACCAACAACATTCCACAGCGCGACGGCGGCACTCACCTGGTGGGTTTCCGTTCCGCACTGACGCGTAACCTGAACACCTACATCGAAGCAGAAGGCCTGGCGAAGAAGCACAAGGTCGCCACTACCGGTGACGATGCCCGTGAAGGCCTGACCGCGATCATTTCGGTGAAGGTACCGGATCCGAAGTTCAGCTCCCAGACCAAAGACAAGCTGGTGTCTTCCGAAGTGAAGACCGCGGTCGAACAGGAAATGGGCAAGTACTTCTCCGACTTCCTGCTGGAAAACCCGAACGAAGCCAAGCTGGTCGTCGGCAAGATGATCGACGCGGCCCGTGCCCGTGAAGCGGCACGTAAGGCCCGCGAGATGACCCGTCGCAAAGGCGCACTGGACATCGCCGGCTTGCCGGGCAAACTGGCGGACTGCCAGGAAAAGGACCCTGCCCTGTCCGAACTGTACCTCGTGGAAGGTGACTCCGCGGGCGGCTCTGCCAAGCAGGGACGTAACCGCAGGACCCAGGCGATTCTGCCCCTCAAGGGTAAGATCCTGAACGTCGAGAAGGCTCGCTTCGACAAGATGATCTCTTCCCAGGAAGTAGGCACCTTGATCACCGCGCTCGGCTGCGGCATCGGTCGCGAAGAGTACAACATCGACAAGCTGCGCTATCACAACATCATCATCATGACCGATGCTGACGTCGACGGTTCGCACATCCGTACCTTGCTGCTGACCTTCTTCTTCCGTCAGTTGCCGGAGCTGATCGAGCGTGGCTACATCTACATCGCCCAGCCGCCGCTGTACAAAGTGAAGAAAGGCAAGCAAGAGCAATACATCAAAGACGACGACGCCATGGAAGAGTACATGACGCAGTCGGCCCTGGAAGATGCGAGCCTGCACCTGAACGAGGAAGCACCGGGTATCTCCGGCGAAGCCCTTGAGCGTCTGGTGAACGACTTCCGTCTGGTCATGAAGACCCTCAAGCGTCTGTCGCGCCTGTACCCACAGGAACTGACCGAGCACTTCATCTACCTGCCGGCGGTCAGCATGGATCAACTGTCCGATCACGCAGCGATGCAGGATTGGCTGGCCCAGTACGAAGTGCGTCTGCGCACCGTCGAGAAGTCGGGCCTGGTCTACAAGGCCAGCCTGCGTGAAGATCGTGAACGTAACGTCTGGCTGCCAGAGGTCGAACTGATCTCTCACGGCCTGTCGAACTACGTCACCTTCAACCGCGACTTCTTCGGCAGCAACGACTACAAGACCGTGGTTTCCCTGGGCGCTCAACTGAGCACCTTGCTGGACGACGGCGCGTACATCCAGCGTGGCGAGCGCAAGAAGCAGGTCACCGAGTTCAAGGAAGCCCTTGAGTGGTTGATGGCCGAAAGCACCAAGCGTCACACCATCCAGCGATACAAAGGTCTGGGCGAGATGAACCCGGATCAGCTGTGGGAAACCACCATGGACCCGGGCTCGCGCCGCATGCTCAAAGTGACCATCGAAGACGCCATTGGCGCGGACCAGATCTTCAACACCCTGATGGGTGATGCGGTCGAACCTCGTCGTGACTTCATCGAAAGCAACGCCCTGGCGGTGTCTAACCTGGACTTCTGATTCCGGTCGCCCCGCCATACAAAAGGCCAACGCTCTTGCGTTGGCCTTTTTATTTGTTGAGGTCAAAAGATCGTAGCTTTCGGCAGCTCCTACAGGCAGAAATTGATATCCCTGTAGGAGCTGCCGAAGGCTGCGATCTTTTGATTTTTCCCCACCTGTTTCACTCTCGACTCGTTTTGTACACCGCCTGAAACATCCACATTACAGGCATAAAAAAACCGGCTATATCAGCCGGTTTTTTTACGTCCAAAAAAAACTTATGCACGTTTTTATGGGATTTATCATTCTAAGAAATATGTAAAAAAATCATAAAGTTACGTACAAATAACGACGGTTTTAAAGGAAACGGTACACAGGTTATCCACAGAATCTCAGACAGCCACCTGGTCGTTTGAAACCGGTGCTTGCGGAGCCGGTGGCAGTGAGCCCATTTCCCGTTGCATCTGCTCGTTCCAGGCCTGGACCCGGTCGTTCAATTCAGCAATGGCTCGTGGTCCGGTGCCTTCGGCATACATCGGTGTGCCAATGATCACGGTGATGACGCCCTGCTTCTTCGCCCAACCAGTTTTCGGCCAGAACTTGCCGGCGTTGTGCGCAATCGGCAGCACGGGCAATTCGGCGTTGACCGCCAATGCACTGCCACCTCGCGAGAACTTTCCGATGGTGCCGTAAGGAACGCGCGTGCCTTCGGGGAAGATCAGCACCCAGACATTGTCCTTGAGCAACTCATCGCCCTTCTGCGCCACATGCTTGAGTGCGGCTTTCGGGTTGTCGCGATCGATGGCGATCGGTCGCAGCATGGCCATGGCCCAACCGAAGAACGGCACATAGAGCAATTCGCGTTTGAGCACCTGGCTCAGCGGCGAGAAGTAGGCAGAGAGAAAGAACGTCTCCCACGTGCTCTGGTGGTTCGACTGAATGACGCAAGGCCGTTTAGGGACGTTCTCGGCACCCTTCACTTCGTAGCGGATACCCAGAAACGCTTTGCTCAGCCACAAGGCGCAGCGGCACCAGTACACGTTGATGAAGCGATAGCGCGCCTTGAACGGCAGAAACGGCGCGATAAAAAAACTCAGGCTGCACCACAGCAAGGAGCTGGTGCCCAGCAGCAGGTAAAAGAGGAAGGTTCTGATGGCCTGCAGTATCGACATGGTGACGGTTACCGTGCGGGCTTTGCCCGTCTATATAAAGCGCACTTCCGATCACTCCCTGGTCAGGAGTCTCGAAAACGCTCTAATTGTGGATAAGTTCTGCGGCAATCGCCGCCAGATCGTCAAAAATCAAGGTGCCTGCCGGTAAGGTCTTGCCCAAGGTTTTTTCGCCTTTTCCGGTCTTAACCAAAACTGGCTGTGAATCGACGGCTTTAGCGGCTTCCAGGTCACCAAGGCTATCGCCGACGAACCATAGATCAGTCAGCGATACGTTGTAATGTGCGGCGATGCTTTTCAACATCCCGGGTTTCGGCTTGCGGCATTCGCAGCCTTCGTCCGGCCCGTGGGGGCAGTAGACGATCAGGCCGACTTCACCACCCTGCTCCGCCACCAACGCGCGCAAGCGCTCGTGCATGGCATCCAGGGTAGCGAGGTCGTAGTAGCCGCGAGCGATGCCCGACTGGTTGGTAGCGACTGCTACCGTCCAGCCGGCCTTGCTCAACTGCGCGATGGCTTCGATCGAACCGGGGAGTGGAATCCACTCCTCCACCGACTTGATGTAAGCGTCGGAGTCGTAATTGATCACCCCGTCCCGATCGAGAATCAGCAGTTTCAAACAGTCTTACCCCAGCAACGAAATATCGGCGACGCCGAGGAACAACCCACGCAGACGCGCCAGCAATGCATAACGGTTGGCGCGGACTTTTGCGTCTTCCGCGTTGACCATCACGGCTTCGAAGAACGCATCCACCGGCTCGCGCAATGCAGCCAGGCGTGCCAGGGATTCGCTGTACTGACGCGAGGCGGCCATTGGCTGTACAGCCTGGTCAGCCTGCTGGATCGCCGAGTACAGGGAGAACTCGTTGGCATTGTCGAAGTACTTGGCTTCCACGACTGTAGGCACCGAACCTTCGACCTTGCTCAGCAGGTTCGACACACGCTTGTTCACCGCGGCCAGGGCAGCGGCTTCCGGCAATTTGCGGAAGGCCTCTACCGCTTGCACGCGCTGGTCGAAGTCCAGGGCCGAGCCTGGCTTCAGGGCACGCACCGACAGGTAGGTGGCGACATCGACGCCTTCGTCTTCGTAACGGGCACGCAGACGGTCGAAGATGAACTCCAGCACCGAGTCATTGAGGCCGGCAGCCTTGACCTTGGTACCGAACGCATCCACGGCGAAAGCCACGGCCTCGGTCAGGTCCAGGTCCAGTTGTTTCTCGATCAGGATGCGCAACACGCCCAGTGCCGCTCGGCGCAGGGCATACGGGTCCTTGCTACCGGTCGGCAGCATGCCGATGCCGAAAATACCGACCAGCGTATCGAGCTTGTCGGCGATGGCCACGGCCGCACCGGTCAGGGTGGACGGCAATTCAGCGCCGGCACCACGCGGCATGTACTGCTCGTTCAGGGCCAGGGCGACATCTTCCGGCTCGCCATCGTTGAGGGCGTAGTAGTAACCGGCGACACCTTGCATCTCCGGGAACTCGCCGACCATTTCGGTCGACAGGTCGCACTTGGACAGCAGGCCGGCACGAGCGGCCCACGCGGCGTTGCCGCCGATGCGTTGAGCGATGAACGCAGCCAGTCTGGAAACACGCTCGGCCTTGTCGTAGACGCTGCCGAGTTTTTCCTGGAACACCACGTTCTGCAGGCGCTGGTTGAAGTCTTCGAGCTTCTGCTTCTTGTCTTGCTTGAAGAAGAACTCGGCGTCGGTCAGGCGTGGGCGAACCACTTTCTCGTTACCGGCGATGATCTGCTGCGGGTCTTTGCTTTCGATGTTGGCCACGGTGATGAAGCGTGGCAGCAACTTGCCGTCGGCATCCAGCAGGCAGAAGTACTTCTGGTTGTCCTGCATGGTGGTGATCAGGGCTTCCTGCGGCACGTCGAGGAAGCGTTCCTCGAACGAGCACACCAGCGGCACCGGCCACTCGACCAGCGCAGTCACTTCATCGAGCAGGGCCGGCGGAACGATTGCCGTGCCTTCCTGACGGGTGGCCAGCTCTTCGGTGCGCTTGCTGATGATCTCGCGACGCTCGTTGGCATCGGCCAGCACGTAGGCGGCACGCAGGTCGGCCAGGTAGCTGGACGGCGAACCGATACGCACGCTTTCCGGGTGATGGAAGCGGTGACCACGGGAATCGCGACCGGCTTTCTGGGCGAGGATGGTGCAGTCGATGACCTGGTCACCGAGCAGCATCACCAGCCATTGGGTCGGACGCACGAACTCTTCCTTGCGCGCACCCCAACGCATGCGTTTCGGGATCGGCAGGTCGTTCAGGGAATCTTCGACGATGGTCGGCAGCAGGCTCGCGGTCGGCTTGCCGGCGATGCTCTGGCTGTAGCGCAGTTTCGGGCCGCTCTGATCGATTTCGCTCAGCTCGACGCCGCACTTTTTGGCAAAACCCAGTGCTGCCTGGGTCGGGTTGCCTTCGGCATCGAATGCAGCCTGACGTGGCGGGCCATCGAGGTTGATGCTGCGATCCGGCTGCTGGGTGGCCAGCGAGGTGATCAGCACAGCCAGGCGGCGTGGCGCGGCATAAACGGTTTTGGTCTCGTAGTTCAGGCCGGCAGCTTGCAGGCCCTTGTCGATACCGGCAAGAAACGCCTCGGCCAGGGTGTTCAGGGCTTTGGGTGGCAGTTCTTCAGTGCCCAGTTCAACCAGAAAATCCAGAGCACTCATTGTGCAGCCTCCAGCTTGGCCAGTACTTCGTCACGCAGGTCCGGGGTCGCCATCGGGAAGCCCAGCTTGGCACGAGCCAGCAGGTAGGCTTGCGCAACGGAACGCGCCAGGGTGCGTACACGCAGGATGTATTGCTGACGCGCGGTCACCGAGATTGCCCGGCGCGCATCCAGCAGGTTGAAGGTGTGGGAAGCCTTCAACACCATTTCGTAGCTCGGCAACGGCAGCGGCTGGTCGAGCTCGATCAGGCGCTTGGCTTCGCTTTCGTAGAAATCGAACAGTTCGAACAGCTTGTCGACATTGGCGTGTTCGAAGTTGTAGGTCGATTGCTCCACTTCGTTCTGGTGGAACACGTCGCCGTAGGTCACTTTGCCGAACGGACCGTCAGCCCAGACCAGGTCGTAGACCGAGTCCACGCCTTGCAGGTACATGGCCAGACGCTCGAGGCCGTAGGTGATCTCGCCGGTCACCGGGTAGCACTCGATGCCGCCCGCTTGCTGGAAGTAAGTGAACTGCGTCACTTCCATGCCGTTGAGCCAGACTTCCCAGCCCAGACCCCAGGCGCCGAGGGTCGGCGATTCCCAGTTGTCTTCGACGAAGCGGATGTCGTGGACCAGCGGGTCCAGGCCGACGTGCTTGAGGGAGCCCAGGTACAGTTCCTGGAAGTTGTCCGGGTTCGGCTTCAGGACCACCTGGAACTGGTAGTAGTGCTGCAGACGGTTCGGGTTTTCGCCGTAGCGGCCGTCAGTCGGGCGGCGGCTTGGCTGCACGTAGGCGGCGTTCCAGGTTTCCGGGCCAATGGCGCGCAGGAATGTAGCGGTGTGGAAAGTGCCGGCGCCTACTTCCATATCGTAGGGCTGAAGTACCACACAACCTTGCTCGGCCCAGTATTGCTGGAGGGCGAGGATCAAGTCTTGGAAGGTACGCACGGCTGGCGTAGGCTGGCTCACGAAATTCACCTGTTTCTTGGGCTGCGATTTAAAGAGCGGGAGTATACCCGATTCATTGCTGCGCACGCCCCCTGGAGCCTTATGCCACGCTGCTTTTGGTGTTCCGAAGATCCGCTGTACATGGCTTATCACGATCAGGAGTGGGGCACGCCGCTACGCGATGCGCAGGGATTGTTCGAGTTGCTTTTGCTCGAAGGGTTCCAGGCCGGGCTTTCCTGGATCACCGTGCTGCGCAAACGCGAGCATTATCGTCAGGTGATGTTTGGTTTTGATGTCCAGCGCGTGGCGCAGATGAGCGATGCCGAAATCGACGAACTGATGCTCGATCCGGGCATCATCCGCAACCGCCTCAAGCTCAACGCGGCCCGGCGCAATGCCCAGGCCTGGCTGGCGCTTGAGGACCCGGTGGCGTTTCTCTGGTCGTTCGTCGGTGGCACGCCTGTGATCAATCATTTCAAGGACCGCAGCGAAGTCCCGGCTGTGACGCCAACCGCCGTGGAAATGAGCAAAGGCCTGAAAAAAGCCGGTTTCACGTTCGTCGGGCCGACCATTTGCTACGCGCTGATGCAGGCCTCGGGCATGGTCATGGATCACACTCGGGACTGCGACCGCTACGCGCAGTTGGCGAACGGCGGTTAGAATGGCCGCCTCGCGCACAGCACAAGATCAGGAGTGACCTGTGGATAAGTTGAAAGGCGCCTTGCTGGTAGGCGCTCTGCGGCTGTTTGCCTTGCTTCCGTGGCGGTCCGTGCAGGCCGTGGGCTCGGCGATTGGCTGGGTCATGTGGAAAACCCCGAACCGTTCCCGCGACGTGGTACGGATCAACCTGTCCAAGTGCTTTCCGGACATGGACCCCGCCGAGCGCGAACGTTTAGTCGGACAGAGCCTTAAAGACATCGGCAAGTCCCTGACCGAAAGCGCCTGCGCCTGGATCTGGCCGGCCCAGCGCTCCATCGACCTGGTGCGCGAGGTCGAAGGCCTCGACATTTTGAAGGACGCCCTCGCCTCCGGCAAAGGCGTGGTTGGCATCACCAGCCACCTGGGTAACTGGGAGGTGCTCAACCACTTCTATTGCAGCCAGTGCAAACCGATCATTTTCTACCGCCCGCCAAAATTGAAGGCGGTGGACGAGTTGCTGCAAAAGCAACGGGTGCAACTGGGTAACAAGGTCGCTGCTTCCACCAAGGAAGGCATCCTCAGCGTCATCAAGGAAGTGCGCAAAGGTGGTGCAGTGGGCATTCCCGCTGACCCGGAACCGGCCGAATCCGCCGGGATCTTCGTGCCGTTCTTCGCCACCCAGGCACTGACCAGCAAATTCGTGCCGAACATGCTCGCCGGTGGCAAAGCGGTCGGCGTGTTCCTGCATGCCCTGCGCCTGCCCGACGGTTCAGGCTACAAAGTGATCCTCGAAGCCGCGCCAGAGGCCATGTACAGCACCGATACGGCGGAGTCCTGTGCGGCCATGAGTAAAGTGGTCGAGCGTTATGTCGGGGCCTATCCGAGCCAGTACATGTGGAGCATGAAGCGCTTCAAGAAGCGGCCACCGGGTGAAGAGCGCTGGTATTGATTCAATTGGCATGATCTGTGGATAACCCTGGGATCGGGGGTTATCCACAACCGTTCATCAAAGGGCGCAGAAGATGTCCGAACACCGCAAGTCATTCCGCATCAAGATCAGTCACGAAAACATCGGCGAATGCCTGGGCCAGACGCGCAACCTGTCGACCACCGGGGTTTACGTCAAGCATCCGAAACTGTCGGCGTTGCCCCGGGGCGCGGTGGTCTACGGGCGGGTGCAAGACTTACCCACAGGCGCACCGCGGGTACGCATGGAAGTGGTGTTGGTGGATGCCGAAGGGATTGGCTTGCGCTATCTCTGAACGGAGCGATCCAGCTTTTTCAGAAACACCGTCATTTCCTTTTCTGCCTGCTTGTCGCCATGGTTGCGAGCGGCTTCCAGGCCTTGTTCCCAGGCCTGCCGCGCGGCTGCAAAGTCCGCCAGCGCCAGATGGGCCTTGCCCAGCAGTTTCCACGCCGCCGAATACTTCGGATCGAATTCGACGCAGCGCTGAAAATGCTTCGCCGCCTTGGCGTTCTCCCCCAGATCCAGATAACCCTTGCCCAGGCCGAAGCGCAGCAATGAGTTATCCACACCCTTGGCGAGCATTTTTTCCAGGGATTCGATCATCGGTGGATTCCTTGCCTGAAGCATTTCAGGCGTTGATTTGTTGTAGGAGCGAGCTTGCTCGCGATGGTCGTCAACGATAATGCAGGAAACCAGACACCCCGCGCGTCGCTCTCGGGTTCTTCGCGAGCAAGCTCGCTCCTACAAAGGCAGGCCAGCGCTAAATCCGGGTCAGAAGAAGCTCAACCCCACATGGAACAACTTCTCCACATCGCGAATATGTTTTTTATCCACAAGGAACAGAATCACATGGTCGCCCGCTTCGATCACGGTGTCATCGTGGGCGATGATCACTTCTTCGTCGCGGATAATCGCACCGATGGTGGTGCCCGGCGGCAGGCCGATGTTCTCGATGGCCTTGCCGATCACCTTGCTTGATTTCGCATCGCCATGGGCAATCGCCTCGATGGCCTCTGCCGCGCCACGGCGCAGCGAGTGCACGCTGACGATGTCGCCACGGCGTACGTGGGCCAGCAAGGTGCCGATGGTGGCCAGTTGCGGGCTGATAGCGATGTCGATGTCGCCGCCCTGGATCAGGTCGACATAGGCCGGGTTGTTGATGATGGTCATCACCTTCTTCGCACCGAGGCGCTTGGCCAGCAGCGAAGACATGATATTGGCTTCGTCGTCGTTGGTCAGGGCGAGGAACAGGTCGGCGTCGGCAATGTTCTCTTCCATCAGCAGGTCGCGGTCCGAGGCGCTGCCCTGCAACACCACGGTGCTGTCGAGGTGGTCCGAGAGGTGACGGCAACGTGCCGGGTTCATCTCGATGATCTTTACCTGATAACGGCTTTCGATGGCCTCGGCCAGACGCTCGCCGATCTGCCCGCCACCGGCGATGACAATGCGCTTGTAGGTTTCGTCGAGACGGCGCATTTCGCTCATGACCGCGCGAATGTTCGCTTTGGCGGCAATGAAAAACACCTCGTCGTCGGCCTCGATCACGGTATCGCCCTGGGGCAGGATCGGCCGGTCGCGACGGAAAATGGCGGCCACGCGGGTTTCGACGTTCGGCATGTGTTCACGCAACTGTCGCAGTTGCTGGCCCACCAGCGGCCCGCCGTAGTACGCCCGCACCGCCACCAGTTGCGCCTTGCCTTCGGCGAAGTCGATTACCTGCAGGGCGCCGGGATGCTGGATCAGGCGCTTGATGTAGTTGGTCACCACTTGTTCCGGGCTGATCAGCACGTCCACCGGAATCGCTTCATTCTGGAACAACTGCTCTTCGCGGGTCAGGTACGCGGCCTCACGAACCCGGGCGATCTTGGTCGGGGTGTGGAACAGGGTATGGGCGACCTGGCAGGCGACCATGTTGGTTTCGTCGCTGTTGGTCACGGCGACCAGCATGTCGGCGTCGTCGGCGCCGGCCTGACGCAGCACGGTCGGAAACGAACCGCGGCCCTGCACCGTGCGGATGTCCAGGCGGTCGCCAAGGTCGCGCAGGCGTTCGCCATCGGTGTCGACCACGGTGATGTCGTTGGCTTCGCTGGCCAGGTGTTCCGCCAGCGAACCGCCGACCTGCCCTGCGCCGAGGATGATGATTTTCATCCAGTCACTCCATTGAATCCGTTTAACCGCGTGCGGCGGCGATCTTGATCAGCTTGGCGTAGTAGAACCCGTCGTGGCCGCCTTCCTGGGCGAGCAACTGGCGACCATGGGGCTGCTTGATGCCGGCCGTCGTGGCGAGGTCCAGTTCACGGGCGCCCGGCGTGCGGGCGAGGAACGCTTCGATGACTTCGGTGTTCTCGGTCGGCAGCGTTGAGCAGGTGGCGTATAGCAGAATGCCGCCGACTTCCAGGGTGTTCCACATGGCGTCGAGCAGCTCGCCTTGCAGCAGCGCCAGCGCGGCGATGTCGTCGGGCTGGCGGGTCAGCTTGATGTCCGGATGACGACGGATCACGCCCGTTGCCGAGCATGGTGCGTCCAGCAGAATGCGCTGGAACGGCTTGCCGTCCCACCACGCCTGCGTGTCGCGGCCGTCGGCGGCAATCAGTTCGGCGCTCAGTTTCAGGCGTTCGAGGTTTTCCCGCACTCGCACCAGACGCTTGGCTTCCAAGTCTACCGCCACCACCCCGGACAGTTTTGGCTCGGCTTCGAGAATATGGCAGGTCTTGCCGCCGGGAGCGCAGCAGGCGTCAAGTACCCGTTGGCCCGGTGCCAGATCGAGCAGATCAGCGGCCAGTTGCGCCGCTTCGTCCTGCACGCTGATCCAGCCCTCGGCGAAACCCGGCAGGCTGCGCACGTCGGCGGCGGCTTCGAGCACGATACCGTCGCGGCTGTACACACAGGGTGTGGCGGCGATACCGGCATCGGTCAGCAAACCGAGGTAGGCATCCCGGCTGTGATGGCGACGGTTGACCCGCAGGATCATTGGCGGATGCGCATTGTTGGCGGCGCAGATGGCTTCCCATTGCTCTGGCCAGAACGCTTTCAGGGATTTCTGCAGCCAACGCGGGTGGGCGGTGCGCACCACCGGATCGCGTTCCAGTTCGGCGAAAATCGTTTCGCTTTCACGCTGAGCGTTACGCAGAACCGCATTGAGCAAGGCCTTGGCCCACGGCTTTTTCAACTTGTCGGCGCAACCGACCGTCTCGCCAATCGCGGCATGGGCCGGGACGCGGGTGTAGAGCAACTGATAGAGGCCGACCAACAGCAGCGCCTCAACATCGGCATCGGCAGCCTTGAATGGCTTTTGCAGCAACTTGGCCGCCAGCGCCGACAAACGTGGCTGCCAGCGTGCGGTGCCGAACGCCAGGTCCTGGGTGAAGCCGCGATCACGGTCCTCGACCTTGTCTAACTGCGTCGGCAGCGAACTGTTGAGCGAGGCTTTTCCGTTCAGGACAGCGGCAAGTGCCTTGGCGGCGGCCAGACGCGGATTCATTGAGCGTCCGCCGCTTGACCGAGGACGGTGCCGGTGGCGAATTTCTCGCGGCGGCTGTTGAACAGGTCGCTGAAGTTCAGCGCCTTGCCGCCGGGCAATTGCAGACGGGTCAGGCACAAGGCCTGCTCGCCGCACGCGACGATCAGACCGTCCTTGCTGGCGCTGAGGATTTCACCCGGGGCGCCCTTGCCTTCGGCGAGGTTGGCAGCCAGCACCTTCAGTGCTTCGCCATTCAAGGTGCTGTGGGTGATCGGCCACGGGTTGAAGGCACGCACCAGACGCTCCAGTTCAAGCGCCGGACGAGTCCAGTCGATGCGAGCTTCGTCCTTGTTCAATTTGTGCGCGTAGGTGGCCAGGCTGTCGTCCTGCACTTGGCCTTCCAGCGTACCCGCGGCGAGGCCGGCAATCGCCTGAACCACGGCCGGTGGACCCATTTCGGCCAGACGGTCGTGAAGGCTGCCGCCAGTGTCTTCGGCACTGATCGGCGTGGTGACTTTAAGCAGCATCGGCCCGGTGTCGAGGCCGGCTTCCATGCGCATCACGGTCACGCCGCTTTCGGCATCACCTGCTTGCACGGCACGCTGGATCGGCGCCGCACCGCGCCAGCGCGGCAACAGCGAGGCGTGACTGTTGATGCAACCCAGGCGCGGAATATCCAGCACCACTTGCGGCAGGATCAGGCCGTAGGCGACCACTACCATCAAGTCCGGTTCCAGCGCGGCCAGTTCGGCTTGTGCGTCTTCGTTGCGCAGGGTTGGCGGCTGCAGCACCGGGATGTTGTTCTCCAGAGCAAGCTGCTTGACCGGGCTCGGCATCAGTTTTTGCCCGCGACCGGCCGGACGATCCGGTTGGGTGTAGACCGCGACGATCTCGTAAGGGCTGTGCAGCAGGGCCTTGAGGTGTTCGGCGGCGAATTCCGGGGTGCCGGCAAAGACAATGCGCAGTGGCTCAGTCATGGGTGACGTCTCTTGAAAAGAAAAAGGCTTGCCGCAGCAAGCCTTTGAAGATGGGCATCAGGCGTTCTGGCGATGAAGCTTTTCCAGTTTCTTCTTGATGCGGTCGCGTTTGAGCGTGGACAGGTAATCGACGAACAATTTGCCATTGAGGTGGTCGCATTCGTGCTGGATGCACACCGCGAGCAAATCTTCGGCGATCAGTTCGTAGGGCTTGCCGTCGCGGTCCAGCGCCTTGACCTTGACCCGTTGCGGGCGATCGACGTTTTCGTAGAAGCCCGGCACCGACAGACAGCCTTCCTGGTACTGGCCCATGTCGTCGGTCAGCGGTTCGAGCTCGGGGTTGATGAACACTCGAGGCTCGGTGCGGTCTTCGGAGAGGTCCATCACGACGATACGTTTGTGCACGTTGACCTGGGTAGCGGCGAGGCCGATGCCAGGCGCTTCATACATTGTTTCAAACATGTCGTCGACCAACTGACGCACTTCGTCGTCCACTACGGCCACTGGCTTGGCGATAGTGCGCAGACGCGGATCAGGGAATTCGAGGATGTTTAAAATGGCCATAAGCTTGATCAGTGCACGTGTGAAGTAAGGTCGGGTCGATGGCCTGGCGGGTCCGAAGAAATGCAGGCTACCGTTGTAAAACGTAGCTCCCTTCTGTTGACAAGCAAGTTTTGACAAGCATGCCGGGAGCGAGCCACTGACGGCTCTGGCGTTTCACGCGAATGCACATAATAAAGGGATTCACCGCATGAGGAAATCACTACTCGCCCTGCTGCTCCTGGCTTCGGCAGGTTGGGCGTACGGGCAGGTGCAACTTCGGGAAGATATTCCCACCATAAAGCTGTCGCCTCAGGTTCGCAGCAGCCCGGTGACCGAGGTTATCCCCGGCATTGCGCTGAAATCGATCAACAGCTTTCTGCTGAGCAACCGCATCGTCGACAAGGCCGAGGATTTCACCCAGGCGCCTTACATCGTCGCTGGTGATTCCGAACGGGTGCTCAGCGGCGCGGGTGACCGCATCTTTGCCCGTGGCCATTTCGATCCGGCGCAACCGGCGTACGGTATCTTCCGCCAAGGCAAGGTCTACACCGATCCGCAGAGCAAGGAAATCCTGGGGATCAACGCCGACGACATCGGCGGCGGCGATGTCGTGGCCATCGAAGGTGACGTCGCCACTCTGGAGTTGCAACGCACGACCCAGGAGGTCCGCCTCGGCGATCGTTTGTTCAGCGGTGAAGAGCACGCGATCAACTCGACCTTCACGCCTAGGGCGCCGAGCCACGAAATCAACGGTCTGATTATCGATGTTCCGCGCGGGGTCACGCAGATCGGCGAGTTGGACGTGGTTACGCTGAACAAGGGGCAGCGCGACGGTCTGGTCGAAGGCAATCTGCTGGCAGTGATGAAAACCGGCGAAACAGTGCGGGACCGGATCACCGGTCAGCCGTTGAAAATTCCCGATGAACGCGCCGGTCTGCTGATGGTTTTCCGTACCTACGACAAACTCAGTTATGGGTTGGTGCTCAGCGCTTCGCGCTCGCTGTCGGTGATGGATAAGGTACGAAATCCGTAAGAGTGTTTCACAAGTTACCAACAGAGTTATCCACAGCTTATTCCCGTTTGTACGGGTGCTCATAACGATCAAGGATGATCCATGTCGCTGCCTGCCGTTACACCGGTTTCCCCCGCGGAACTGGAAGCTCGTTTACGTCTGCACCGTTTGCCGGAACTCGGCCCGGCGCGTTTCAGGAAATTGCTCGAAGCCTTCGGCTCGGCATCCAAAGCCCTCAGTGCACCGGCCAGTGCCTGGCGCGCGCTGGGTTTGCCACTGGCCTGTTCCGAGGCCAGGCGTAGCGCTGAGATCCGTGACGGCGCTAGTCATGCATTGGCCTGGCTGGAGCATCCGGCCCAGCATTTGCTGATGTGGGACCAACCGGACTACCCGGCGCTGCTGGCACAAATCAGCGATGCACCACCGCTGTTATTTGTCGCCGGCGATCCCGGCATTCTGGAAAAACCACAACTGGCGATGGTTGGCAGCCGTCGCGCTTCCCGGCCGGGGATGGACACCGCTGCTGCGTTTTCCCGCAGCCTGGCGGGTGCTGGTTTTGTCATTACCAGCGGCCTGGCCCTGGGCATTGACGCTGCCGCACACCAGGCCGCGCTCGACGTCGGCGGGCAAACGGTGGGTGTGCTCGGCACGGGGCTCGAGAAGTTTTATCCACAGCGCAATAGACGCCTGGCGGACGCCATGATCGCCTCGGGCAGCGCGGTACTTTCGGAGTTTCCGCTGGATGCAGGCCCCAGCGCCGGCAACTTCCCCCGGCGCAACCGGATCATCAGCGGTTTGTCCCTCGGGGTGCTGGTGGTCGAAGCCAGTGTCGCCAGCGGTTCACTGATCACCGCGAGGCTGGCGGCGGAACAGGGGCGCGAGGTGTTTGCGATGCCCGGGTCGATCCATCATCCCGGTGCCCGCGGCTGCCATCAGTTGATCCGTGACGGTGCGGTGCTGGTGGAAACCATCGAACATATCCTCGAAGCCTTGCGCGGCTGGCAACGACTGCCGTTATCCACAGAATCCTTTACCCCTGAAACGACTCACCCCCTGTTGAAGTTGCTGCATGCCGCACCTCTGACCAGTGAAGCGTTGGCCGACGCAAGCGGCTGGGCCTTACCGAAAGTGCTGGCGGCGTTGACGGAACTGGAAATGGACGGTCGCGCTATTTGCGAAAGCGGGCGCTGGTTTGCACGGGTGAGCTAGGTTTTATAAACAAGATCGGTAAACTGCGCAGAGCCTTATTCTGGAGAGTTTTTCATGGTCAACAGTTGGCGTGTGCAACAAGCCGCGCAAGCAATTCGCGCCGGGGCGGTGATTGCCTACCCAACCGAAGCAGTCTGGGGCCTGGGTTGTGACCCGTGGGACGAGGAAGCGGTGGAGCGTCTGCTGCTGATCAAGGGGCGGTCTGAGGATAAAGGGCTGATCCTGGTCGCCGACAACATCCGTCAGTTCGATTTCCTCTTCGAAGACTTCCCCGAATTGTGGATGGACCGCATGGCCAGTACCTGGCCGGGACCGAACACCTGGCTGGTGCCGCACCAGAACCTGCTGCCGCAGTGGATAACCGGTGTGCATGAAACCGTGGCGCTGCGGGTCAGCGATCACCCACTGGTGCGGGACTTGTGCGCACTGGTCGGGCCGCTGGTGTCGACGTCAGCCAACCCGCAGGGACGCCCGGCGGCACGCACGCGGCTTCGCGTCGAGCAGTACTTCCGTGGGCAGTTGGATCTGGTACTGGGTGGCAATCTGGGCGGGCGCAAGAACCCGAGCGTGATTCGCGATCTGGCGACCGGCAAGGTTGTGCGCCCGGATTGAGACCGGGTTGACCTCATTCGCGAGCAAGCCCGCTCCCACACTGGATCTTTGTCGTTCACAAATCCAGTGTGGGAGCGGGCTTGCTCGCGAAGGGGCCCTACCAGTCAACTACCCATTCAGGGCAACAGAACAACCGAACCCGTCGTACGCCGTGCCGACAACTCGGTCTGCGCCTTCGCCGCGTCAGCCAGTGGAAAACGCTGACTGATGTCCACGGTCAGCTTGCCGCTGATGATCATCTCGAACAACTCGTCGGCCATGCGTTGCAGGTTCTCGGCGTTGTTCGCATAAGTGCCCAGGGTCGGCCGAGTCACGTACAGCGAGCCTTTCCCCGCCAGGATCCCCAGGTTCACGCCGTCGACCGCGCCGGACGCATTGCCGAAACTCACCACCAGGCCACGCGGTGCGGCGCTGTCGAGTGACGTCAGCCAGGTGTCCTTGCCAACGCCGTCGTACACCACCGGGACTTTTTTGCCGTCGGTCAATTCCAGCACGCGCTGGGCGACGTTTTCATGGCTGTAGTCGATGGTCGCCCAAGCACCGTTGGCCTTGGCCAGTGCGGCTTTCTCGGCCGAACTGACCGTACCGATCAGCTTCACGCCCAAGGCCTTCGCCCATTGGCAGGCCAGTGAGCCTACCCCGCCGGCTGCGGCGTGGAACAGGATGGTTTCGCCACCCTTGAGTTCATAAGTCTGACGCAGCAGGTACTGCACGGTCAGGCCCTTGAGCATCACGCCAGCGGCCTGTTCGAAGCTGATGGCGTCCGGCAGTTTCACCAGATTGGCCTCGGGCAACACATGAACTTCGCTATAGGCGCCCAGAGGGCCGCTGCCATAGGCCACGCGATCGCCGATCTTGAAGCGGGACACGTCGCTGCCGACCGCCTCGACCACGCCTGCACCCTCCGAGCCGAGGCCCGATGGCAGGGATGGCGGCGGGTACAGGCCGCTACGGTAATAGGTGTCGATGAAGTTCAGGCCGATGGCCTTGTTGGTTACGCGCACTTCCTTCGGACCTGGCTCGGCGGGTTGGTAATCCACATACTCGAGCATTTCGGGGCCGCCATGGGCGCGGAACTGGATACGCTTTGCCATCGGAACTCTCCATAGGTCGTTTTACCAAGCGCCCTATCGGACTCCTAAGCTTGATCTTCGTCAACTGCGACGGGTGGACTTGCGATGGTATGCTACGGGCCCATTTGCGCTGCCCCCCGCTCCAATGGAGCGCCGCGTAGTTTTGCCCGATTCAAGGTGATGACATGACGACCCGCACCGAGGCCGTAAAAGCCTACCTGCTCGACCTGCAAGACCGTATCTGCGCCGCCCTGGAGGCCGAAGACGGTGGCACGCAATTCGTTGAAGACGCCTGGACCAGGCCGGCCGGCGGTGGCGGTCGCACCCGCGTGATTGAAAACGGCACGGTGATTGAAAAGGGTGGCGTGAACTTTTCCCATGTCTTTGGCAGCGGTCTCCCACCCTCAGCCAGCGCCCACCGGCCGGAACTGGCGGGTCGTGGTTTTGAAGCCTTGGGCGTGTCGCTGGTGATTCACCCGCACAACCCCCATGTGCCGACTTCCCACGCCAACGTGCGCTTTTTCATCGCTGAAAAAGAAGGTGAAGAACCGGTCTGGTGGTTTGGCGGCGGCTTCGACCTGACCCCGTATTACGGTAACGAAGAAGACTGCATCCACTGGCATCGCATCGCCGAGCAGGCCTGTGCGCCGTTCGGCCCGGACGTCTACCCGCGTTACAAGGCCTGGTGCGACAGCTACTTCCACATCAAGCATCGTCACGAGCCGCGTGGCATCGGCGGGCTGTTTTTCGACGACCTGAACGAGTGGGATTTCGACACCAGTTTCGCCTTCATGCGTGCCATCGGTGACGCCTACATCGATGCTTACCTGCCGATCGTGCAGCGTCGCAAGAACGACGCGTTCACGGCTAAACAGCGCGAGTTCCAGGAGTTCCGCCGTGGCCGCTACGTTGAATTCAATCTGGTCTACGACCGCGGCACGTTGTTCGGCCTGCAATCGGGCGGGCGTACCGAGTCGATCTTGATGTCGCTGCCACCGCAAGTGCGCTGGGGCTACGACTGGAAGGCCGAGCCTGGCAGCGAAGAAGCGCGCCTGACCGAGTACTTCCTGCAGGACCGCGATTGGTTGGCCGAAGCTTGAACGAGGAATCCTGATGGACCGTTATGTCGTATTCGGTAACCCGATTGGCCACAGCAAATCACCGTTGATCCACCGCCTGTTCGCCGAGCAGACCGCGCAAAAGCTGGACTACAACACAATGCTGGCGCCACTCGACGACTTTTCCACCTGTGCCCGGACGTTTTTCCTTGAAGGACGCGGCGCCAATGTGACGGTGCCGTTCAAGGAAGAGGCCTACCGGCTGGCGAACAGCCTGACGGCGCGGGCGCAGCGCGCCGGTGCGGTCAATACCTTGAGCAAACTGGCCGATGGCAGTCTGTTGGGCGACAACACCGACGGTGCCGGGCTGGTGCGGGACCTGACGGTCAACGCCGGATTCAGCCTCAAGGGCAAACGCATCCTGTTGCTTGGTGCTGGCGGCGCGGTGCGCGGTGCCCTGGAGCCGCTGCTGGCCGAGCAACCGGCTTCGGTGATCATCGCCAACCGTACGGTGGACAAGGCCGAGTTGCTGGCTGAACTGTTCTGCGATCTGGGGCCGGTCTCGGCCAGTGGCTACGACTGGTTGCAAGAGTCGGTGGACCTGATCATCAACGCGACTTCCGCGAGCCTCACGGGCGATGTGCCGCCGATTGCGCCGAGCCTGATCGAACCGGGCAAAACGGTGTGCTACGACATGATGTACGGCAAGGAGCCGACCTCGTTCTGCCACTGGGCCAGCGAACACGGGGCTGCGGTGGTTATGGATGGCTTGGGGATGCTGGCCGAGCAGGCCGCGGAAGCGTTTTTCCTGTGGCGCGGCGTGCGACCGGATACAGCGCCGGTGCTGGCTGAGTTGCGTCGGCAGTTGGCCCTTTAAAAGCTTCGCGAGCAGGCTCGTTCCCACAGGGGGTCACCAAGAACCTGTGGGAGCGAGCCTGCTCGCGAATGGCGCGACACCGATTTCGGCTCAATCCTCAAACCGGATCGGGCATTTCTCCGCCCCTTCCAGCTTCCTCAGCTCTTCCACCACCTGCGGCCGGGCCCGGCGCAAGGTCAGGCTGCGGTCCTGGCGCAGCAATCGTCGCGCCTCCTGGTGCAGCATTTCCACCCCAGAGTAATCGATGAAGTTGATCTGCTGCGCCTCGATCACCACGCGCGCGCCGTGCATGCGTTGCAGGCGTACTTGCAGGTAGTGGCTGGCACCGAAAAAGATCGAACCGCCGACCCGCAGAATGTCCTCATCGCCATCACGTACATGCTGCACCCGTGGCTGGGATGTGCGTTTGAGATAGAAAAAAAGCGAGGCCAGTACGCCGGCGTAGATCGCCGTCTGCAATTCCAGCAGCAGCGTAGCGACGCAGGTCAGCGCCATGACCACGAACTCGGCGCGGCTGACCCGCAACAACGCGCGAATGCCGCGATGGTCCACCAGGCCCCAGGCGATCAACAGAATGCTGCCGGCCATGGCCGGAATCGGGATATGCGCGATCAGGCTCGCGCCGAAGATCGCGAACAGCGCAACCCACAATGCCGAAAAAATCCCGGCCAGTGGCGAACAGGCGCCCGCTTCATAGCTCAGGCCTGAGCGAGTGAAAGAGCCGGCCGACAGCGATCCGGAAAAAAACGCGCCGACCATGTTCGACAAGCCCTGGGCGCGAACTTCCTGGTTGGCGTCGAGTAATTGCTGCGAACGTGCCGAGATCGAGCGGGCAATCGACAGGCTGGTGACCAGCCCGAGCATGCCAACCGCCACGGCGCTGGGCAGCAGGCGCAGGATCAAATCGAGATCCAGCGGCAACGGACTGAAAGGCGGCAGCTTGCCGGTGAAGGCGCTGACCAGTTGCACATGGCCGAACATCGACGGCCAAAGCCAGACCAGCAATCCGCCAAGGATCAGGGTGATCAGTAGCGTCGGCCAGCGTGGCAACCACAGTTTGAGGGTCACGCCCACCACCACCGTTGCCAGCCCCAGCGCCAGCGAAGCTTTGTCCATTTCGCCGAGATGGCGCAATAACGTGATGAAACTATCCAGCGCGGTGGCTTGGCTGGGCAAGTCCAGTCCCAGCAGGTTAGGCAACTGACCGATGGCAATCACCACGGCAGCCCCCAGGGTGAAGCCGAGTACCACCGAGTGCGAGACGAAATTCACCAGCGCGCCAAATCGCAGCAAACCCAGCAGCCATTGAAAGATGCCGGCCAGTAAGGTGAGCAACAGGATCACGGTGACGTAGTCCTGCGTCGCCGGAACGGCCAGAGGACTGACGCTGGCATACAGGACAATCGAGATGGCCGCTGTAGGACCGCAGATCAAATGCCACGACGAACCCCAGAGGCAGGCGATCAGCACCGGGATGATTGCGGCGTACAGGCCGTATTCCGGTGGGAGACCAGCGATGAGCGCGTAGGCAATGGATTGCGGCAACGCCAGAATCGCGCCGCTGAGGCCGACAATCAGGTCACGACCGACGCTGGCGCGGGTTTGCCGAGGTAGCCAGCTGAGGAATGGGAAGAGTGAATGGCGGCTTGGCAGGGCCATGGGGCCTCTCGGTCGGGAATTTTGCGCAAGGGTAGCAGGACATGATCTGTGGGAGCGGGCTTGCTCGCGAAGGCGGTGGGTCAGACAACATTAATGTCGACTGACACGACGCCTTCGCGAGCAAGC
>NZ_JBYSYZ010000011.1:123816-180998 GCF_058783925.1 Pseudomonas sp. FW305-70 | reverse complement strand
GGCGGGTGAGGGCAGTGTGGCGAGCATGGCTTGCAGGCGATCCACCGGCGCCTGCCGGGCCAGTTCATCGTAGGCGTCCTTGAACGGCAGGCTGCTGCGATCCAGCCATTGCAGGCGCAGGCCCAGCATCGGGTCGGCGTTGATGGCCGCGTCGATGCGCGAGCGCTGCTCGGCATCGAGCTGGTTGTCGAGATAAGCCACCAGTTGTTCGTCCGAGGGTTTCGCGTTCATCAATGTTCTCCTCGGTAAGGGTGGGGCACCGTGTGCAACGGAGGATATTCGGCCAGTTTCGCCCGGGCGGCGGCCAGGCGACTCATGACCGTACCGATGGGCACTTGCAGCACGTCGGCGACTTCGCGGTAGGACAACCCTTCGACGTAGGCGAGAAATACCGTTTCACGCTGGGCCTCGGGCAATGCATCGACGCGGCGGATGACCTGTGCCGCCAACACGTGGGTCTGGGCCACGGACTCTCCATCGAACGACAAGGCCTGGTCGGCATCCACCTGGCCCTGGCCTTGCCGCACCCGCTGGGCACGGACTTCATTGAGCCAGATCGAGTGCAGGATGCTCAGCAGCCAGCGGTCCATGCGCGTCCCCGACTCGTATTGCCCGGCCCGCTCCAGCGCCCGCACGCAGGTGGCCTGCACCAGGTCATCGGCGATATGCCGTTGCCGGGACAACAGCAGGCCGTAGCGCCATAAACGCGCCAGATGCTGGTTCAGTTCCGTTCGTATTGCCTGATCGCTGGCGATGGCGACCTCCGTCCGCTCGGGTTGTCAGGTTTTCGATGATCCGTTGATGGCTTCGGCCAGGTCCTGGTACTCCTCGCACTGGGTATTGCCGCAGATGGATTTGATCTGCTGCAGTTGCTCCTGTGCAAGGTCCAGCCGGCCCTTGACCACATAGGCCTCGCCCAGGTATTCGCGGACTTGCGCGTATTGCGGGTCGAGTTTTACCGATTGCAGGTAATAACCGATACCTTCGTCGGTGCGTCCCAGTTTACGCGTGGCGTAGCCGCGATAGTTCAGCGCTTTTGCGGTATTTGGCTGTTTCAGCGTGTCGAGCAGGGCCAGGGCCTCTTCGTAACGTCCGTCCTTGGCCAGTTGATAGGCATAATTGGTGCGGTCTTCGTCAGGCACCAGGCTGCTGGTCTGTTTGACGCACCGCTGCGACCGGGTATCGAGCACCTGTCCTTTCGGGCAGTTGGGTCTGGCGGGCGGCTCGTCATCGCCGCCGTTGGCCAGGGCGAGGGAACCGGACAACGCAACGGTCAGCAAAAGCGGGGTCATCAGAACTGCACAACGAATATTCATGGGCTTTGCTCCAGAGCTTCATGGGGTTCAGATCAGGACGCGTCCCGCCAGACGCAGTGCAAGGTTGATGTGATGAGAACACCGCAGCATGAACAATTATTCATTATGTTCTGGCGGCCGATTGCGAACGGGCACGGTTTTGTGTGCGCTGAAGATCACTGTGGGAGCGGGCTTGCTCGCGAAGGCGGAGTGTCAGGCAGCATCAATGTTGATTGATCCACCGCTTTCGCGAGCAAGCCCGCTCCCACATGGGGTTCTCGTTCAACTCAGCAAACGAATCGGTGTACCCGCCGCCCAGGCCTGGATGTCCTCGATCATCTGCGAGAAAAACAGCCGGTAGTTCTGTTGGCTCACGTACCCGACATGGGGCGTCGCCAATACATTATCCAGGGTTCGGAACGGATGGTGCGCGGGCAGCGGCTCATGCTCGAAGACGTCCAGTGCGGCACCGGCCAGTCGTTGCTTCTGCAGTGCCTTGATCAGCGCCGCTTCATCGACGATCGGTCCGCGGGCGGTGTTTACCAGCAATGCCGTGGGCTTCATCCAGCCCAGGGCTTGTGCGTCCACCAGGCCCCGACTGCGGTCGCTGAGCACCAGGTGCACCGACAGCACGTCGGCCTGTTCGAACAGCTCCTGCTTGCTGACACGGGTCACACCGGCTTGTGCCGCACGTTCGGCGGTGAGGTTTTCGCTCCAGGCGATGACGCGCATGCCGAACACCTGGCCGAATTGCGCGACACGCTGGCCGATGCTGCCAAGGCCGAGGATCGCCAGCGTCTTGCCGTGCAGGTCGCCGCCCAGGCCTTGTTGCCACTGGCCGGCACGCAAGGCATTGGCTTCGGCCACCAGATTGCGGGTGGCAGCCATGATCAGCGCCCAGGTCAGCTCCGGCGCCGCGTGTTTGTAGCTGTCGGTGCCGCTGACCTGGATGCCCAGCGCGGCGGCAGCTTTCAGGTCCAGGGCGGCGTTGCGCATGCCGCCGGTCACCAGCAGTTTGAGCCTGGGCAGGCGGCGCAGCAGGTCTTCATCGAAGCGGGTGCGCTCGCGCATGACGCAGATCACCTCGAACCCGGCCAGACGCTCGGCCAGCGTCTGGTTGTCGGCGGGATAGTCATGGAGGAAACTCACCTGGCCGACGCTGTCCAGCGCCGACCAGTCCACCACATCCCGCGCCACATCCTGCCAATCATCAAGCACTGCAATCTGCACAGGCATCAGCCTTTCCTCTTCAACGCACGGGGTTGGTCTTGTTCAGCCAGGCGAGCAGGGCCTGGTGGAATTGTGCCGGTTCTTCCATTTGTGGCGCGTGGCCCATGCCGGGGAATTCAACCAGCGTGGACCGGGGAATGAGCTTGGCCACTTGTTTGCCGAGGACGTCGTAGTGCCCGATCTTCGCCTTGACCTCGGGCGGGGCGATGTCACTGCCGATGGCAGTGGTATCGGACGTCCCGATCAACAGCAGGGTCGGCATCTTCAGGTTCTGGAACTCGTAGTACACCGGTTGAGTGAAGGAAGCGGCAATGTGTAGAAGAGTGATAAACTCACTTCCATAGGCCGCAAGCCCAATAGATACAGAGGTCATCGTGAACAACGCCTACTCATACATTCGCTTCTCAACCGGTAAGCAGCTCAAGGGTAGCAGCCTTGAGCGCCAGCAAGCCATGTTGGATGAATGGGCTGAAGACAACCCCGCTTACACCCTGAATCGTGAGCTGACGTTCAAAGACTTGGGTATCTCTGGCCGTAGCGGAAAGCACCTCAAGAATGGGTTTGGCAAGCTGCTGGAGGCGGTTGAGCAGGGTGATATTGGCGCCGGGGACGTTGTACTGGTTGAAGCTATCGACCGGGCAGGACGGATGGAACCGGCCATGATGCTGCACATCCTGACGGGCATCCTGTTGAAGGGCGTCACTATCATCACTCTGGATGACAAGGCTGTTTACACAAGTGAGTCGCTGCAAGGCGGTAACGTCTACATTCTGGCAGGTAAGGTGCAGGCAGCTTTCAACTACTCAGAAGCCTTGAGCGTGCGCATGAAGGCCAGTTACAAGAGTCGTAACAAACTCGCCTTGGAAGGAACTCCACCAAAACGTAATACACCTGTGTGGCTGACTTCAAAGGGTGAACTCAGGGATGAAATCAAGCCATTCGTTGTACAAGCATTTGAAGACTTTGCAGCGGGATTGGGCGAACGTCGAATCTACGAACGTATAATGGAGAAAGTGCGCACTCTCCCTAATGATGAAGAGAGTGATAAAGTTCGTGCATATTTTGTAAGAATGGCCCCAAGCACTGTTAAGCGTTGGATGAGCAACAGAACAGCCATAGGAGAATGGCAGGGTATCCCAGAGATTTATCCTCGCGTTGTAGAGCCTGAGTTGTTCTATCGGGTACAGAAACGTATGGAGGCTAAATTTGCTCCTAGGGGAGCACCGACCAAACATAAGTACACTGGATTGGTGGTGTGTGGCGAGTGTGGCAAGAACTTCAACACCAAGGCTTACGGCGTAAGAAAGAAAGGAGTTACGCCGCCTGCTGTGATGGAGTGTTCTACACGTGCCCGTAGAGGCTCCACAGCTTGCTCTAACAGTAAAGGGATTCCTGAATCTGTGATTGCCCTTGTCTACTCTCTGTCGTTTAGCAAAGGCGCTCTGAGAGCTTTGCAGGGCCAGGTGTTATCTGCCTCACAAAAGCGTGAAGTTGAGATTGATGGTGAAGTGGCAGAACTTAACAAGAAAATCAAGATTGCAAACAAAGTCATTCTTGAGTTTGAAGATGATGATGAACACGATGATATGATCGTGACGTTAAGAAGCTTGAAGGCTCGCCGTAAGGAGTTGCTAGCTGAGAAGGAGGGGTTAACAGAATCTGCTGTCTCCGTGTATGACAAGATTGTCGATGTTACCAAGTTCAACCTCGATCCTGCCAAAGCTAACGCAATGCTACAGTCTGTTGGGTATAGGATTGTGTGCAACAAGGATTCTACAGTGGTGAGTGAGTCAGGCACTTTCAAGTATGAAGGCTGGGGTAGGGCTGAAGACGTACACAAGGTCGTTACACCTGAAGGAAAGCTAATAAAGCTGCCTATCCACCGTCTAGGCGTAGAGCGTAAACCAAGTAAAAGTGGAAGTGGAACTGCTGATAAAATTAAAGCTACACTGGATGGAATAGCCGCGAAGCGGGTTAAGATTACAATCAAATAAAAATTACAGGATAGGACGCGCACACCATGAAAGCACTGTTGATGGCGGTTGCAGTGGTAGGGATGCTGGGGAGTGGGGCTGTGATTGCAGCAACGCCTAGGTATGATGGTAATGAGTTGCTAGGGCAGTGCCAACAGTACATCAGGGCAGCAGATGGAGAAGCAAGTTTTAATCAAGTCGACGCTGGTGTGTGTGCTGGCTATGTGCAAGGGGTTGAAAGTACGGTAGGTTTTTACAGTGATGATCTAGCAAATGATGCCAAGTTTTGTGTGCCTAACGGTGTGACAAATGGCCAGCTTGTACGTATCGTGGTCAAATATCTGAAAGATAATCCAAAGCAATTGAATTTAACTAGGACGGGCTTGGTGTGGTCTGCACTTAAAGATGCGTACCCTTGCAACAAATAACGATTCCTGCACACTAAAAATGGCTGTGAGCCTTATAGTGTATAGCTTGCGTGCGGATCGGTCGGAGTAAAACCTCTCCTAAGAGCGGTGTGTACAATGTTGTTGTCAGGAATGATTAGAAAACAAAGCTCACGCACTTGAGAATGCGGTCGAGACGTTAGGTACACGGAATAATGAGCCCGTCCAACAACTTGCCATCAGGAAAATCATGAGCGATTCGACTCTGCAATATCTTACCACTCAAGAGAACGTATCAACGTCAATTGAGGTAATTAGGTCCTTTGTAGAAAGGCTTGGCGCCTTGCCATTCAACGAACTGAATGGCGCTTTGACAAATCTCTTCAAGCAATCGCTAAGGGAAATTAATCAATTTTCCGAAAAAAGAGACGACCTAGCACAGACAAGTCTGAACGTAAGAAACATTTTTGAGATTTATATAATCTCACTCCACATATATTCTGACCAAGATGCACTTAAATGCTGGTACGGCCAAATGCATAAGGACTTATTAGAAATAAACAAGTCTTTCAAGGCTCTACTAACAAATCGAGGTTTAGACACAAGCGAAATTGATAAGGCTCAAGCGCTTTCAGATGCAGCGCTCTCATCCAGCCAATATACATCCAAGGGCCAATTTAATATCAAAACATGTGCTACAAAATATGGGTACGAATTACACCATGACTTCGTTTATAAGTTATCATCAAAGCTAGTCCACCCAACCTCAATTAAAGTCAATTTCTTTGATGTGTTAACTGAAGATGAAACATACATTGAGGTAATAACTAATATCGGTGTCCATTTCGCAAAGAAATCTGAAGATTTTGCTATGAGATTGGCTGAAGAGCTTTTTGCCTAAAAATTTTCCCAAATCCCCACCGGGAGCAGGGGACCACTTCTGCACCAAAATCCAAATCCGCCGCCAGACAGGAACGACATTTCAGGATGTGAGCAGGTTTCTACGCTGGGAAATAAGACGGGGCGTTTTCTGTACGGATTTCAAATCCCGCGCCGCGAGCAGTGACCAACTTTGATGTTGGCTGAATTCCTGGCCCGAAAAGTAATAGACGGTGGGCGTTTGGAAACTGGGTTTTGTGCGAGAGGTGTTAAGCGGTGTGCGAGCGTCCCAATGGGAAACGTTCGTAATTCTAAAATAAGTTGTGCCCCTGTAAGTCCCTGTAAGCCTCAGAACGAGACGTTGAGAGCGATCATCAACCGACGTACTGCCGTTGGTGTGAACTCGCTACCACGGGCTGTACGAAGCCCCTTAGCGTTGAGGCAATCAGCTACTGACTGAAGCGTCTTCACCTTGTTGTACAGGCAAGCCTTTAGGTGTGGCTCTAGGGTTGTTTGATACGTGCTGACGTTAGCCATACGGATGTTATTAGCTGTTGTGATGTCAGCGACTGCACGACCTTTAGCCTGAGCATCAGAACGATTCTTCACCTTCTGGATACTCTCTGCATCACCAGCATCAGCCTTGCTCTTCAGTGCGGCCAGAGTTTCACGGGTGCGGCTTGAAATGAATTCTCGTTCCTGTTGGGCCAAGGCTGCATATAGGTGCAGTTCGAATGTCTGAGCTTGAGGCATGGTGGCAACTTTGAAATCAATCAGCTCCATCAATTGCGCAATATGAAGGACCGAGCGAGACAGGCGGTCCAGCTTTGCAACTACCAGTTGAGCGCCATGCTCCTTGCACATTGCCAAAGCCTTCGATCCTTCTGGACGGCCTTCAATGGCGAGCTTGCCAGATACAACATCAGTGAATTCGCCAATGATGTTCCAGTTGTTTTGTTTGGCTGCACGTTGGACGTACTCCTGTTGAGCTTCCAACCCAAGTCCTGAATCACCCTGACTCTTTGTGCTCACTCTGTAATACGCCACTACGTCCATTACCAGTCTCCAACATTGTGTGCCTTACGGCTGTTCTGTTGTGACGATTCTACAGCGGATTCTGGGAGTTGTCATTAGGGGAGACGAACGTCTGTGCAAATGATAATGACAAAAACTAAAGGGCTTGACTTTTATGGGATTCCATTAGCCAAAACCTGAAATGACCATTCGTCAGCTTCGATTGCGTTTCGATCATCATTTCTTGCACTGGCCAGAGATTTGTGAGTGTAGCGGTATCTTTCGATTCCGTTTTTCTCAATTTTTTCAAATTCCGCCGCGACGAGAGAGAAAGCATCGCGCTTAGCAATACTGGGAGAGAAAAGGGGTTTTAGAGTAATTAAACTAATAAACCCACTATGGATAAATCTGTCCGTATCGCCTGAAGGCCAATGAAATCAAGGGGGTTGCTCGCTAACGCTCATCCAGCCCCTGCCAAGACACCAATATGTACCATATAGTTACTACAGGGTTTAGGCTGGGTTAATTGGTTGTTTTTTGATCAATTTGAAAGTGTCGCATTATACAAGAGGCACACGTTCTGATTCCGTCGCAGTAATACATACAGGAGGATTGTGAATCCGACGCACTATACAAAAGGACACACCACCATCGGCCAAGGGCCAAGAATTTGATTCCGTTGCACAATGAAGAGAGCATCGCTGACGCTTGCGGAAGGGTGCTTCACTGGCGTTCAGGGTGGGCGTTTCCATTTCCGTTGCATAATACAAAGCAGGGACATGGATGCTGCGCATCGAAGGGTGACAACCGGGCAGGAAGCCCAAGGAGAGTACAACTGACAGTGTGTACAAGCCTGAACGGACGTTCAGAAGGTGACAAACTGCCAGTGTTCCAGATTGGGAGTGTACCCTGATAAAACAAAACAGATAATCCAGTACCCTAAGAACTGACGTTCTTGGAGAGTGTACACCTGACGATGAGTACAACTGTACGTCAGTACAATTCAGTCGTACCGACTATAAGAGCGTTAACTCTTCTTGTTCTGGTATGTTGGTTGTATTTTATTTTATAACACTTTGAACTACGTTCAGGAGCTGTACGATTCAAACCTAACGGTTTTGCTTAAAGCATTATCTCTTCAGTGCTGAAATCTGTCAAACGAATCATTCTCATGTTGCAAGCAACAAGTATGAGCAACTTTAATTATATTCATACTTCTCTAACACATACCCTCCCGCATCCTGCTGTCCGTGCAAACATTCGGCTGTTAGGCCGGGGGGTAAGTAACACTGTGAACGTCCGTTCACGGTAATACACTTGTCAGGATGTACGCTGCTGTACGGGAATATGACTTGAAATGGACACACTTTCTGACAGTGGTAAGTCGTCTGTAAGCCTTATAAATCAAGGCTTAGACTGTCAGAAGAGGTACTCTAAAAGGTGTCAAAACAGTACAGCAGCTATACGCTGCTTTTTGCAAATGATTAGAAAGGCGCCCACCCCGGAAGGTGCCACATTGGTTTGTTTGGGTCTGTAACACGATACTCAATACCATCTTCCTCATAGATGAGGCCAGAGAGCCTATCAGCGTCGTCCCGACGTTGTGCGTCAACGATTGCACGCTCATCACGGCTAAGAGCGTAGTAAGCGTTGTGCGCTTCCATACGGGCTTTATAAGCAGCATGCTCAGCAGCTTCATCATCCATCTTGCGAGAAGCAAAGTTGAAACCAAACACCAGCTCTTCAACTTCATCTTGCATATCATCAGCATCATGACCTTGCAGAAGGTTGAACAGGGTTTGCAGATGATCACCATCAAGAAGACCAACAAGGCGCTTATGGCTCTTGCCTTCGTCGTCAGTGTACACGGTGTACATCTGGTTGATTGGAGTCAGAAGGAATTCCAGTTCAGGACGGAAAGCAGAGTGGCGACGGATTTCAGAGAAGAGGATTTCTTGTTCTGAAGTGGCGTTGAGTTTCATGCTGAATACACGTTTGCCTTGAATCTCAGCACAGGCCATTTGCAATTCTACAGTTGTACTCTTTGGACTCTTCAGCACCTTGGCGAAACGATCATGATCAGGGTTTTCAGAATCAATCAACATTTCAAGGTTGGCGAGTGCCTGAGCTTTGGCAGATGGTTTAAGGCCAGCTTTGCGGCAAGCTTCAGTCAGTGTGTCCACGCCAACAAACTCTTCAATCATTGTCCAGATGTCAGCGTTGCTCATATTCTCAGCAACAAGCCATTTGGCTTTAAGTTCTAGGCGGCTGATACATTCGCCCATACCAGAGCTGAATGCTCCTGTTGCACGGTTACGAGTTCCAAGGCCAACGAATAGATTCTTGGAGGACAGAAGCCCCATACGGTACTTGTTATTGACTGCATCAACGTGGCAAGTGTGGA
This sequence comes from Pseudomonas sp. FW305-70, assembly GCF_058783925.1. Lineage (NCBI taxonomy): Bacteria > Pseudomonadati > Pseudomonadota > Gammaproteobacteria > Pseudomonadales > Pseudomonadaceae > Pseudomonas > Pseudomonas sp. FW305-70. The sequence goes on along the minus strand of NZ_JBYSYZ010000011.1, from coordinate 171,817 downwards.
ATGTGTTCTTGCCTGTCTTCAAGTTGGCTGTGTTGGTGGCTGTCAGGACATTGATTGTAGCTGTTGCTTCGTCTACGTCGTTTCTCCATGTTGTTAGCACTTGTACAGTCCCTGCTGCACGTACAGCGTCAAGAATACGATAACGTTGGTGAGCATCAAGAGGAATGCTGTAAGGCTTCTTGGAACGTGTTTTGGAACGATCAACCTTGCGTACAAGGGATTTACAATCACGCTTGTCATTCTTGCAGTAGCATTGATCAGAGCGATTCGGTGTGAAGGGCTTCTTGCATGTATCCAGAAGGCAGCGATGGCGACCATCAGATAGTTTTACAGGTTTTTGTTTAACGGCTGCTGTGGTGTTTGGTTTCATTAATTTGTGCTCCGACAAGGATAGCTGGGGATAGGGTTTGGTGTTCTAGGTGGTTGCGACGACATGCACCAGAACAGAAGGGTTTAACCTTTGTTACTGCGAATACATGGCCGCATTGCTTGCAGGTACATAGTTTCAATTTTTGACTCCATATTTGGCTTTCAGGATATTCATTGTCATATCAGCGCTATTGCCGCTCTTTGGCTTGTTCTGCTCTAACCCCTCCTCGAAAATCTTGTTGAGGTTGGTATGCTCAATCATTAGGAATTTGTACAGTTCAATAAACTGTTCGCTAGTGAAGTTGTCTGCTGCTTTCATAATTGCAGAAACAACTTCTTCTTCAGAAAAGAGAGTGGAAATCAGATGTGTGCGTGTTTTTGTAATCAGGTCATGCATTGGGGTTGCTCCTGTCATGTGTAGTAGTTTTTCTTGACGTATTGTTTAAACTCTTTCTCATCTACTCCGTTCTGTACGCACCAGACAAGGTATCTAACCAATGCTGGATTCAGATATGGAATGGATGGGTTCCACCAATCAGATAGATACTGAAATGCAGCTACATCTATTGGTACTTGTCTTTTAATCTTGTCATACTCTAATCTCATTATTGCCACCTTGATTCTTTGCGGTATTGTTCGACATGTTTGTCTTTACGACGTTTACGTCTTTTAGGTTCTACGTCTGCAATCTCTGGAATATCCCATTCAGGAAAGCGCTCTACATTGAATTCTGTAAAGTCTTGTGGGTGTTGTTCTTGCAGAATTGGCGTAGGAGCGGGGTTTGAAATGGGGATGTTTTTGCGGAGTGTCAGTCTTGCTTTTGGTTCTCGTTGTTCCATTAGTTTTCCTTGTAGAGTGGTCCTAACTCCTGTTCACATTCGTTCTTATCAAATTGTGATAGGCAGATAATCCGGGTGAGTAGTTTTGTGGTTTTGGTAACATCAGAGATTGCGGCTACCATGTTGGCTTGCTTCTCAATGATGCGTGTGTCGGTATAACGTTTAGAGTCTTCTAGCACTTGCATATCGTTTCTACGCAATTCGCTATAGCTGTTTACCGAGTAACCAAACATCAGTATTAAAGCCAGAATAAAAGCTCCTATAAGGGCTGTTATGGCTGTTCTATTGGTCATGTCGGTATTCCTGTAGGGATGTTAATTAGAATGCCTTAGAGGCTCTTGTGGAGCCTCTTGGCAGTTAGCGGCGTTCAGCCTGCAATGCTCTTGCTTGACCAAATGCGTTGTTAATAGCTTCTTTAGCAATTCCGGGCATTTGCAGTGTGAGTGCAGCAGTTTGCTCTCCAAGTTTTGATGTAACTGCATCCATAATCTTGGCTCTGTCTTCATCTGTGGCGCTACCGTGAAGTTCGATATGGATGTTGGAGCCTTCTACCGTTACTGGAGCGTTAATCTGTGTGCCAGCAGACGCACCAGATGTAGCGGCACCAGACATAGGAGAGATAGAAGAGGATTCGTACCTGTTGTAAAACCCTGCCATCTGTTTGATGGTGTCTGCACTGATTTGGAACTGTGGAGTGATTCCCGGCATTGCTCCAGTTTGTCCCAAAGTGTCAGGAGCCAAATCCCTTGCCTGTTGCTTATACTCTTCACGTTTGTCCTTGACGTTGAATAGCCAGTTCCACAAGCCACCAATAGGGCCGCCCTGATGTTGTGTGTTGCCATCAACATTGGAGTAGTCGTGTGTGCCAACCATGTCTAACGACACTGGCATATCTGCCGTTGTCATTCGATCTTGAGTTTGTTGGTTCTGAGACTTCTTACTCCCATCCATGTTTAGACCAAGGGCGAATCTAATCAAACCTGTCTGAGCTTGGGTTAAGCCTTCGTCAAAATCGCTTAGAAGTTGTTTGGTTGGCTGTAGAGCCTCGTTCAGTTCTTTATGAGCTTGGATGTTGTCCCGCATTGCCTCGTTAAGTTCAGCACTATTGTTAATACCAACTTCATTTAAGAAGGATTGACTATCAGCAAGAGTTTGAGAATAGGCTACACCCTTCTTCTTCGCGGCTAGAGTTTCTTGGTTTTCAGCAATCATCATTTCTTGAGCGCGTACTACCAAATCGTTACTAAAACCTTCACCCTTCTTGAGCTTTCTGTTGAACTCAGCAGCCGATTTATCATCGTCTTTAATGCCTGCCTTTTCGCCGTAAGCCTTCATTACATACTTGGCTAGGAGAGTATCGTTCTCAGAAATTTCATTCCAGTCGGCCTTGTCGCCTCGCTGATCGCCGCCAGACATTTGGTTAAGTTGGCGGTTAAGTCTTTGGCCCTGCTCTCTGTTTAAGCCTGAGATTGTCATTGCTGTTCTACGACGTTCGTATTCGGCTAGGATTTGGTCAGGAGTCTTCTTACTAGACTGCATCTGCACGAAACTGGAAAACTCTTTAGCAGAGTCGTTGTCGATTGGTGCACCAGTTTTGTTGGAGAGTTTGATATATTCGTCACGCCACATCTTGCGAGTTTCAGGAGTCTTACCCAGAGGTGTAAATACCCCTTCAAAAGCTTCAGCATCAACTACACCAGCTTTACGCTGTTGAATACGTTCATTCATGCTGCCAAGTGCCAGCGTCAAGCCTGTTAGGGCTGCACCAAGACCACCAAGGGCGAGCATTCCGCCAGACATACCCATACCACCAAAACCACCAAACATACCGCCTCTAGGAGCTGGAGCATTCTGTCGAGCTTGCCAAGCTGCATGGCGTTGTTGTGCCATCTGAAAGCGTGCTGCACTCTGATTAGCGTTCTGTGTTCTATTCTGGGCTGTCTGTTGTTGTGCTGCTGTTTTGTTAGCAGCTTGTTGTGCACGGATATGAGCCTGTTGTTTAGCATGGTTCATTTGCTGTTGCAGGCGTTGCAGTTTGGTCATCGAGGCCAAGTGTGCATCGTTTGCCTTCTGTGTAGCAGCTTGCAACTTCTGGTGGAGAGCAGCCAGCCTTGTTTGTTTGGCTACAGAAGCCGTTACAGCGTTCTGGGAGGCGAGTTGTTGTTTAGTGACGCCTGCGCTATTCATTTGTGCAGCATGAGCCTTAGCAGCGATTACAGCGGCGTCTTGCTGTGCTTTGAGTACACTGGATGCAGCCTGAGCTTGTTGCTTTGTACCTGCATACTTCAACTTCTGTTGAGTTAACTCTGCTCTGAATGTTTGTCGTTGTTGGTTACTAAGGGCAGCTTCTGTGCGGGCTTGTAGTTTCAATGCTGCATCAAGTTTCTGTCTGGCCCTCTCTGCATCACTAACATCAATTTTTAACTTCAGACCTTTCGTCATCTGGTTGGCAAGCTTTGTATAATCTTGCCCAAGCTTGGCCATCTTTTGTGAGGCGGCCTGCATCAACTGGTTGAATCGTTGCAACTGTGCTGGATTTACTTGGAAAACTAGCTTGCCAACTAGTTTTGCAATCTCTTCTGTATGGACTGTCATTTGTTATCTCCTGTTAGAGCACTACCGCCATACGAATGTTTGTTTGGAAGTGGTGTGTGACTTTCTGCCAGTCCATTCAGGGTTTTGGTTAGGGTCTTTACACTGCTGCCAATGTAGAGTGGTGATGCAGTTGTGATGTAGTTGCGTTCTACAGCCATTCTGTAAAATTCTTCAATGCTACGGCGTACAATCAAACCAGCGCTTAGGGTTACAACAAATCCTTCCGGGGTTGCAAACCAGAACAAATGATAATCAGGAATGTATCCAAGACGCTGTTGGAAGAATCTACGAAGGTAACGAGTGAATTTGATAATGTTGGTTGGTGTTACAAGGAACACACTGAAATGCGTCCCTGTATCCGTCATTACTGTTAGGTGCAGCTTCAGTGTGTCTTTATTAAGCACGTGTTTATAGCTCCATAAATTGGATATACCTTGTTAGGCGGGAATTGGTTGTGTTGTGTGCAGGTTGTAACTAAAGGGCGAATTGCTCGCCCCGGTCTTACCACTACACTGTATTAAGCGTGAAGCTTGGTACGGTCTGCACGTTCAAAGCGTGGGTTGTGGCGGGCTTCAACTTCTAGTTCGATTTCAGCCATTAGAGCAGCTTTACGTTCCGATTCACGACGTTCAAACTCTTCAAGCACTTCCTTTGCTCGTTGTTCTTGTTTCTTAAACAGCTCGTTGTGTTGAATAATCTCCTTCTCATATGCAGCTTCAGCGGATGCTGTGATCAAAGGAATATATGTTTCAAATACATGGTCGGGGGCAATAGCCACAAACGATAGTGGAACTTGAGGAGCGACTACCAAGGCTGTGGAGCTGTTACAAAGTTCCCAGCCTTCTGCTTTAAGCTGTGCGAAACGCTCTAGGGCTTCATGTGTTGTCTGAACATAGTAGATTGTTCGTCCTGTTGGCTGCCTGCTCCCTTCATGTTGAGGTAAGCCAATTCTTGCTGCCTGAATAGCTTGTTCAACATAGGCTGCTTTTTCTGCTTTGTTAGATTTGCGAATTTCCAGTTTCATATTTTTATTCTCCGTTTTATTAAATTGTGTGGGTGGTGTAATGTTGTGTGGCTGCGAATAGCAAGCCGAGTGATGCACTGCTGCTGATCATCCAAATGAAGAGGTCCATTAGAACTCTCCTGCCAAGAATTGATTGGCAGTATCATCACCAAACATACTGCGCATCTTGTCTGCAATACGTTGGCGGTATGCAAGACGTTTAATAATCATTGCCTTCTTAGCTAGAGCAGCTTCAGCGTTAGCCAGTTTGGCAACAGCAAGCTTGTGGCGTGCACCACGCATATTCTCTGTAGCTGATTCTCGGGTGAGTTGCTCTGGTGCTGTAGGTGCAATCTCTGGAACTGGCTGCACTGTGATGTTCACGTTGATGTTTATGTTCATTGGTATGGTGTCTCCTGTTATTGAGTTGGTGTTTCTGGTTGCGGTTGCTCTGGTAGCACAACGAGCTTTCGCTTATTGGCTCTGTGTAGTTTCATGTAGCACGTATGGCTACAGGTTCTTTTTGCAGTTGCTCGACGTGTCTCTACAGGTTTACCGCAGACCACGCACGGACATACAACAGTGTTTGCCATAATGGCCTCCTGTGATGTGAGTTAGAGTTGATTTGTGAGAATAAGAATCTGGAGGCAAGAGAAAGGGCAGATTTCTTAGGTCTGCCCTTTACGCCACCACACCAGATGACAACTTTGAATTTGTTCCATGTGGTCGCCAGCAACATGGGGTACTGCTTGAGGCTTATGGAGAGCCTTTGCGGAGGAACCCGTATGGTGAAATTGAAAACACCATACTGGAATCTAAGAATATGTCCCGGCTGGCGAGCGTCTGCCGGGGGAGACTGGAGGTGCATATAAGGAAGGATATGCGTTGCTCAGATGTACTGAAGAACAGTACAACTTGCTAAGACTGGAGGTGTCAGCAAATTTGGAATTCTGGAAGGAGGGGGCAGTTCTGAAGAGTTCTAAAACGTTTTATCCCTATCTGCTATTAGTATAGCACGGATATCCATTTTGTCAAGCACAGAATGCATTATGTAGTCAACATCTTTATATTAATTGTTGATTGATGTGCTGATAGGGTGGGGCTATGGCGGTTGGTTGGGTGTGGATATAGTCAGGGGCGGGAATGTACTAGCAGGACAACTCAGCTATGAAATGGACGTTGGTTGATAAGGTCAGATGATCCCACGCGGATAACCGGGGGCCGCAATCAGGCGCGTCCATGGCTTGGATGGTGTCTTGAATTGACGGCCTGTCGCGGGGTGGATACGATAATCCCCACATTGCTGCATGCTGGGTGAAGATCATGTCGTAGATCAGCGCCGAGTTCCACGCGACTTGCGTATGCCCCGGGCCTTTGTTGAGGCCGGCGAGCATGTCGACCCAGCGCTCGAATTCCGGCTTCCAGCGCCCGCCGTAATAGGTGGTGCGTTCGTAGTTGCGGATACCGTCGGCGCTGAGCTTGAGTTCGCGTTCGTACCATTGGTCTACCGTGCGATAGGGCACGCCGAGGGCTTTCCAGTCTTCCAGGCCGATGGGGTTGACCAGTGCCAGTTGCTCGACCTGTTCGGGGTATTGCAAGGCATAGCGAGTGGCGAGCATGCCGCCGGTGGAGTGTCCCAGCAGGGTGGCTTTCTGTATGCCCAATGCCTTGAGCAATTGCTGGGTGTTCGTCGCCAGTTGCTGGAATGTGTACTGATAGTGCGCCGGCTTGCTGGAGCTGCAGAAGCCGATCTGGTCCGGGGCGATGACCCGATAGCCGGCGTCGCTGAGGGCTTTGATCGAGCTGTCCCAAGTGGCGCCGCAGAAATTCTTGCCGTGCATCAGCACCACGCTGCGACCATTGGCCTTGCCGTGGGCGGCGACGTCCATATAGCCCATTTGCAGGGACTGGCCCTGGGATTCAAAGGCGAAATGCTTGAGTGTGTAGGGATAGTCGAACCCTTGCAGCTCAGGGCCGTATTCCGGCGCTTGGGCTTGGGCTTCGGCGTGGGCGATGGCGGGCAGGGCGGCAGTCAACAACAGGCCGGGTAACCAGCGGGGGAAGTGGCGCGACATGGGTGAGCTCCATGGAAAATCCGCCGATGCTGGATCGGCTCGATTAGGGCGGCATTAAACACAGGCAATCGCCGCCCTCGATGGTTCAACCCATCCAGCCCAGCGTCGCTACGGCCAACGCGCCGTAGCGGGCACCTTTGGCCAGGGTGACGATCAGCAGGAAGCGCCCCAATGGCTCGCGCATGACCCCGGCGACCAGTGTCAGCGGATCGCCGATCACCGGTAGCCAACTGAGCAGCAATGACCAATGGCCGTAGCGCTGGTAATGCAGCCGGGCTTTTTCCAGGTGCCGGGGGCTTACCGGAAACCAGCGCCGCTCTCGGAACCGTTCGATCCCGCGCCCCAGCCACCAGTTGAGCAGCGACCCCAGAACGTTGCCGAACGTCGCCATCGCCAGCAGTGCCCAGAGCCAGTAGCGGTCGCTGAGCAGCAGCCCCACCAACACGGCTTCGGATTGCAACGGCAGCAGCGTGGCGGCACCGAATGCCGCGAAAAACAGCCCGAGGTACGCGCCTGGCATCAATGGGCGGGGTAGTCCGCGACCACCAGGTCAGTGCCGTCCTTTTTCAGGCCGATGACCTGGTAGGCATCGCTCATGCCGTCCATTTCCATGCCGGGCGAACCCATGGGCATGCCAGGGGCCGCGACGCCCAACAGATCGTCGCGCTTGCTCAAGGCCAGGACCTGGTCGGCCGGGACGTGTCCTTCGACGAATTTGCCGTTGATCAACGCGGTGTGGCACGACGCCAGGCGTGGCGGCACGCCGTGCTGTTGCTTGAACTCGCTCATGTTGGCTTCGACGTGGTCTTCGACCTTGAAACCATTGGCTTCAAGGTGGCTGATCCATTTTTTGCAGCAACCACAATTGGCGTCGCGATGAACCTCGATCGGAATGAGGTCGGCGGCCTGGACCAGGGAGGACATGAACAGGGCGCTCAGGGCGATCAGACGCAGAGGGTTTCGCATGGGATTCGTCTCGGCTAACGGGCAAAAAAACGCATTCTGACCCTTTTTTCCGGTCAGGCATTCAAGGAGTGTTTCGAAATACTACAAAGATCCGCTATTCGATGATGGTAGATCAGTGCTGTCAGGCAGATGATGGGGACATTACAAAATCGTCAGGTTGAAATGGCGCAGGCGCGTGTTTACGTGATCCTCGGGTCAAAAAAGGCTCTTCACGCATACCTGTAGGAGCGAGCTTGCTCGCGATGGAGGTCAACGATGATGTGGGGAGCCTGACACCCCGCGGTGCTCTCAGGTTTTTCGTCGGAACGCCGCCCGGAGCAGGCTCACTCCTGCAGATATTTCGTTATCTCAGCGGTCGAGCAGTTTCATGACTTCCTCCGGATAACGCAGGCCAGCGGTGGCATTCGCCGCAAAGACCGACTCCAGCGCCTGATGGTTATCGCCGCAATGAAGCTAAAACTCTTCATCGGCTGTAACATGTGACCCCGCTTGTGGCCGCTTATCCCGGGAACAGGGTAAGTGCCTGGCAAGCGTCTTGATACAAACCGGATACATTTTCAGATTCAGGAACCCGCAATGACTCAGTCGCAACGTTTGAAATACTCGATTCTGATCTCCCTGGTGGTGCTGGGGATCATGTTTGGCCTTTCCTGGTTGCAGAACACCGGCGTCATCAGCGAAAAAATGTTCCAGTACATCGCCATTGGCGTGGCGGTGATTGTGGTAGTCATCAATGGCGTGATGCGCCGCAAGGTCAAGACCTGATCCTTCGCTCACTGGTTGCGCAGGATGGCGGCAGCCTGTGGATGCAGGCTGTAGCTTTTGTCGGGGTTCAGGACAATCACGCCTTCACTGCACAAGCGCTTGAGCACTTCGCGCACGCTGAGAAAGGACAGGGGAATGTCCAGGTCCAGCAATTGGCTGTGCACGCCACGCACGCCAAGACTGCGGTCGCTTTCGGCGGCCGTCAGCAGGGCATCGATGACTTTCAGGCGGATCAGGCTGGTGCGCAGGCCATAGCTTTTGAGCAGGATCCGGATCCGCTCGTTACCGTGGCGATCGGTACGCGGCTCGAACACGCCGACTCCCATGGAAGTACCCTTTGGCGCGTTGCTACCGTCCGTTGGCAGTTGCGAGTTGTACATTGCAAAACTCCTTTTCAGAGCCTGATCAGGAAAAATGGGGCGCTCTTACAAGATTAGACGTATGAGCTGCCCAAATCATGAAGGCGCGAATGTAGAAATTTTGTCGACGTCGTGTGATCAGCCTGTCAGTTCGCACGCCAATGTGCGGCAAAACCCTAAATTATTGATGTGAGCTTCGTCCCTACAGGGAGGCACTGCGCGCGTGGGTGCGCGCAACAGCGGCCATCGTTTTTTCGATCAGGAGCGAGCGTGATTATTTCCAGCCAGTTAACCAGGTTGAGCCTGGCGGGTGTGACTCTGGGGGTGAGCCTGGGGTTGAGCCTTGCGGCGAGCGCAAGCGATACGTCTGCGCCAACGAGCGCGGACATCCGCCGAACCAGTTTCGGTGTGCCGCACATCCGCGCCGACAACGAGCGCGGGCTGGGTTACGGCATCGGCTATGCCTACGCCCAGGACAACCTGTGCCTGCTGGCGAACGAGATCACTACAGTGAACGGCGAGCGTTCGCGCTATTTCGGACCGGATCAGTTCACCGTCGAGGCGCGCGAGAATCTGGTCAGCGATCTGTTCTTCACCTGGCTCAACACCCCGCAAGCCGTCGCCGGTTTCTGGCAGGCCCAGACTCCGCCAGTGCGTGAGTTGGTTGAAGGTTATGTAGCGGGGTACAACCGTTTCCTGAGCGAACGTCGTGCCCAGGGTCTGCCGCAACAGTGCCAGGGCGATTGGGTGCGGGACATCACGGCAATGGATCTGGTCAAACTGACCCGGCGCCTGTTGGTCGAAGGTGGCGTCGGCCAGTTCGCCGAAGCCCTGGCCGGTGCCACGCCACCCCAAGCCGTGGCCCGGGGGGCGAGCGCCCAGGCAGCGTTCCAGGTGGCCGCCACGCGCCTGCAAAGGTTTGCCCTGGACCGCGGCAGCAATGCTGTCGCGATCGGCAGCGAACGTTCCTTTAACGGACGCGGCATGTTGTTGGCCAATCCGCACTTCCCGTGGGTGGGCGGCATGCGTTTTTATCAGATGCACCTGACCATTCCCGGCAAACTGGACGTGATGGGCGCGGCGTTGCCCGGCCTGCCGCTGATCAACATCGGTTTCAATCAACATCTGGCCTGGACCCACACCGTGGATTCGTCCAGGCATTTCACACTGTACCGCCTGCAACTCGATCCCAAGGATTCGACCCGTTATCTGCTCGACGGCCAGTCCTTGCCGATGGACCAGCAGACTGTGACCGTCAACGTCAGGCAGGCGGACGGGCAGGTCAAGGCGATTTCCCGTGTGGTCTACAGCTCGAAGTTCGGTCCGGTGGTGCAATGGCCGGGAAAACTGGATTGGGATCATCAGTACGCCTTCAGCCTGCGCGATGCCAATCTGGATAACGATCGCGTCCTGCAGCAGTGGTACGCGATGAACCGCGCCGAAAACCTCAAGGATTTCCAGGACTCGGTGCACAAGATCCAGGGCATTCCGTGGGTCAACACGCTGGCGGCGGACGATCAGGGGCAGACGCTGTACATGAACCTCTCGGTGGTGCCCAACGTCAGCGTCGACAAGCTGGCACAATGCAGCGATCCGCGAGTCGGCCTGCAGATGATCATTCTCGACGGTTCCAACAGCGCCTGTGCCTGGGACATCGATCCGCAGGCGCCACAACAGGGCATCTATGCAGCGGACAAGTTGCCGCAACTGCTGCGCAAGGATTTTGTCCAGCATTCCAACGATTCGGCGTGGATGGCCAATCCGGCGCAACCGCTGACCGGCTATTCGCCGCTGATCAGCCAGGATGGCCAACCTTTGGGCCTGCGTTCACGCTTTGCCCTGGACCGTTTGAGTGCGCTGACCGGGGGCGGCAAGGTCGCGGTGGCGGACTTGCAGCACATGGTCATGGATGATCAGGTCTATCAGGCGGCTCAAGTGATGCCGGACCTGCTGCAATTCTGCGCCGCGGGTCTCGGTGCCGATGCCAAAACCCTCGCGCCACTGTGCGCCAGCCTCAAGGCTTGGGACCGCAAGGCCAACCTGGCCAGTGGTCTGGGTTTTGTGCACTTCCAGAATGTCATGGAGGCACTGGAGTCGGTGCCGGACGTATGGCGCGTGGCGTTCGATCCGCAGGACCCGCAACACACCCCGAGTGGACTCGCCGTCGATCACCCGCCAGTGGCCAAGGCGCTGCGCACAGCGATGCTGGCTTCGGCTGAGCAGGTCAAGGCGTCAGGCCTCAAGCCGGACACTCGCTGGGGCGACATCCAGGTGGTCAGCAGCGGCGGGCAACAGACGCCGATCCATGGCGGGCCGGGTACGTTGGGGGTCTACAACGCTATCCAGAGCGTGCCGCGCAGCGATGGCAAGCGCGAGGTGGTCAGTGGTACGAGTTACCTGCAAGTGGTGACCTTTGACGAAAAAGGACCGCAAGCCAAGGGGCTGCTGGCGTTTTCGTTGTCGAGTGACCCCGCTTCGAAATTTTCACGGGATCAGACGCAGGCCTTTTCGCAGAAGCAATGGAGCGTGCTGCCCTTCACCGAGCAACAGATCACGTCCGATCCGCAGTATCAGGTACAGACGATCCGCCAGCAGGATGCCAAGGTCGTCGCGCATTGAGGTAGTGGAGTTTTACGGGAGCACTGTAGGCCGCACCCCGCACGGGTGGCGGCCTTTTCAGCTTTTCGGGGGCTTTTGCGGGATCGCGTTGACCACCAGATTGCCGTTGTCATTGCGGGTCAGGTAGACCGGCAGGACCCGCGGCAGGGACTTCACCAGGCCGTTGATATCCTTGATGTTGTAGATGCCGCCGATATGGATCGAGCCGGTGCTGTTGTCGGCGACCATCAACGGTTTGTCCAGGTAGCGATTGATCAATGGCAGCGCATCGCTCAGTGCCAGATCGTCGAGCACCAGCTTGCCCTGGCGCCAGGCCAGCGAACTGTCATTGTCATAGGTCTGGCTGATGCGGGGAGTGAAGTCGCCGCGACGATAACTGGCCTGCATCGCCGGGTCGAGACGCAAACCGTCGCCGGGCAGGTCGGTGTTGCTGCTGACCAGTACCGAACCCTGGATCAGATTGACCTTGACCTGGTCTTCATACATCCAGACGTTGAATTGGGTGCCGGTCACGCGAATCCGTCCTTCGGCGGCCTTGACCACAAAAGGGTGGCGGGTGTCATGGCTGACCCTGAAGAACGCTTCGCCTTTTTTCAGCGTGACTTGCCGCTGATCCTTATAGTTGCTGTACGTCAGCTCGCTGCCCAGGTTCAGCTCCACCTGGCTGCCATCTTTCAAGGTGACCGTACGAACATTGTCGGTGGCTTGGAAATGCTGGTACGCGTTCGGTACCCAGCCCAGGTGCCAGCCGCCATATCCGGCCAAAGGCAGCGCCAGGGCACAGACTGCCGCGGCAATGGCCAGGCGGCGCCACGGAGCTTCGGGCTGGGGGCGAACCAGCGGCAGGACGGGTGCGGGGCGGGGCAGGTCGCCGGCCACATCCCATATTTCCAGCATCGCTTCGTACTCGAAGGCATGGAGCGGATGTGCATCACGCCATTGTTCGAACGCGTGGCGCTCCTGCTCTGTGCAGTCATTGGCGTGCAGACGCATGCACCAATGCGCAGCGGCATCGGTGATGGCGTCGTAGTCGGCTTCCGAGAGCGTGTGTTCGGTCATTGGCTCATCCTGATTTCGTGCATTCTAACCTTGGGGGCAGTCTGCGAGAACATCAGTCATGGCATTTAACTATCAATGTGTAACTTTTTTTCAACGCTCCGCCCCTGGATAGCCTGTTGTCGGCTTGCAGTATCCATAGGGCGCGTGAAAAAAGATCAAAAAAATCATCACAGTGCCATTGCGGCCGATGTGCTGCGCAGATCCGGGATCTGCGCTTTGTGATGTCAGAGTCAGGTTCAAGAGGCCGGTGTGACCGGCACCGGGTCCAGTTGCCGGCCCATTTCGCAGATCAGGAACGCGAGCGAATCGGCATTGTGCAAAATGACGTCAGCCCTGAAGTTCGCATTTTGCCCGTCCAGGAATGCATCCCTTGCCCTCTCCATGGTCCTGCTGCCCGTTAACCTCAGAATGGCCTTGCCGACGTGATAAGACTCCGGGATCGAATCCAGGCTGATCCACGATTGCAGGCTGCTGTTCCAACGCGCAAACAGTTCCTCCTTCGGCGTGTCCAGCGACAAGGCTTCGCGCTGGAATTTCAGTTGGGACTGTTTCATGGCTTCACCGTAGGCCGTGATCGGCGCTACCAGGTCGCTGAAAGGGCGCCGGGCTTCAAGGTATGCAATGTCCACGGCCGCGGAAAACAGGTGAGCGAATTCGTGTATCAGCGTGGCGGCCTGGCTGTGGCCGTCGACGTTGAAGGGCTCGGTCAGACAGGATTTGTACCAGTCGAGTTGTTGATCGAAGAACCTTTCGGTGAAATGCACGTGGCGCTGTCGGTCCTTGTCCAGGACAAACGCGATGAGGTTGTCCTGCGGGGCCCGGTTTGAACCCACGACAAAACGATGGGAGTTCATCCAGTCTTCATCAGGGTCGACCAGCGCGTTGCAGATGGGGAGGATGGCGTCCTTGATCTTGTCGAGCAGCGCTGCGTTGACCTCGCCGACACCAAAGAAATCTTTGAGGAAGGTGTCCAGCCGGGTACCGGGGGCGAATCTGCGCAGTTGCGTCATGTTGTGCAGGCTGTTGAACGCGTAATAGCGCGCCATGTCGATGGCCTGCACGATCATTCGGGCTTTTTCGGGATGCCTGGCGCGAATGTCTTCCATCCCCCGGGCCTCGATGTTCAGCACCTCCCCGGCGATACGGGCATGAGCAAACTGGTTGTGCATTTTCGACATGGCCTTGCCGAAGTGCACCGTATGGATGTCCGGGTCGATCACCAGTTGCTTGTCTGGCGCCGTCAGCAATACGGGGCCTTGTTCCTTGTCCTTGATCATTCGCCAGGCCGGCCCGGTCTTGTCTACGCCGTAGACCTTACCGGCGATGGGGGCGTAGGTTTTTTTGCTCGCCGCATCGAGGTAGGTGCCGTCAGCGCTGTTTTTCGTCAGGTTCTTGAGTTCGACCGTGGTTTCGAACGGTTGCAGCCGTGTGCGCAGCGGTGCCGTCGAATCGATCTCGGACCACTTTGGCGCGATGATCGGTGTGGCGATCGGTGCGCCAGGGTTTTCCTGGGTTGCCTGGGCCGTGTCGGTCCATCCTTCGAGCGACAGCCTGCCCAATGAGATGAGTTGCGCCGCACCGGCGATGAACTCCTCCAGCGCAACTTTCCAGTGATGATCCTGCAGGGCTTCTGCGGAGTTGAGGGCATCCTTGTAGGCGTTCCAGAGAAACTGCGCATAAGCGAGTTTGCCCGGCAACAGGCCAAGTATGCGGTGGATGTTGGCGCCGAACAGATGTTTGACGGCCTCCCAGTCCGCCTGGCTTGCCGTGTGTAACTGGCTGCCAAGCATTTGCGACAGCAGTCGGGTGTTGTCGTGGAACAGCTGGGTGAGCAAGTTGCCGTCGATGGGGTTGGACCCGAGGGTGATCTCACTCGATTGCCCAACGGTCGAGCTGAACAGGTTGCGGAAGGCGGACTGCTCGCTGTCCGGCAGGCGCCGTAGCAACATGTCCTGCAAGGGCCCCGGTGTGTTCAGCGCCGAGACAACGCTGGCCTCAGTGTCGAATTCGATAAAAGGCGAGCCGCCAGGGTGGTAAGGGGCATACAGGACCTGCGGCCCGGCCTTTGCGTTGCCGGGGCTCACCAGGTACAGGCCCAACGCTTTGACCGCGGCGGCGCCGGTGGTCTTGATCAGCTCCAGAGGTCGGGCAATCGCGTGTGCTCCCTGCACGGCTGCCCGGGCCGTGGCGTCCGGCATGTCGAGCACCTGTCGAAGCAAATCGAACGCGCTGCCGGATAGCCTTTGCAGCAGCTTCAGTTCGTGGGCGTGTTGCAGCAGTTGCCAGGGCAGTTGCTTGACGAAGCGCTGCATCCGGCTTTGAGCATCGGCCGTTGCACTGGACAATGTCTGCGTTACCTGTGCTGCGTAGCTTTGCACAATGTTCAATGACTGCAGCAGTTGACGGACCGCGGCCTGGTCCAGCCCCTCGGGCAGCGCCTGGGAGGTTGTCGGGGAAACCTGGAATCCGGAGCCTTGCGCGGCATTGACATGGTTCAGGGCGAACTCGGTAAGGCTGCGGGCGGGACCGGTCAGGTTGAGGTCGGGGATGATTTGAATATCGTCGGGGTCCAGCGTAATGGCCGGGAAGCGATTGCCGAGCAAGGTCGTCAGCCGTTCATGCACATACGACCTGAGGGGAGTGATCCCGTGCAGGTAGTCTTTGTCCTCCTCGACGCTGTTGCGGTATTGCTCCAGCAGTTCAACGTGCAGCCGCTGATCTTCAAGCGGGGCCATGCCAAGCCATGTGGGCAGTGACTGTTGCAGGGTGATCGCCCGGGCGATCGAGGTGGCTCTGCGCAAATGGGTGTTGATCCCGGCGGTGGTCAGCGCTTTCAGCGCCTTTTTCTGCTTCGTGTCGCTCAGTTCCAGGCTGCGCGCGTGTTCGCAGCGAGCCAGAAAGTGATCGATGGATGAGCGTGCGACTTGCTCCAGTACTGATCCTTCAATCAGCCGCAGCGCACCCAGTGAGTAGCTTTGGTGGAATTGGCGTTGGCTCGGGGTGAGGTTTTCCAGTAGCGCCATGCGTTGTTGCGGGTCGAGCAGGCGCCGGTTCAGTTCTTGCCTGGCACGGCTGATGTTGTCAAACACCTCCAGCCCCTCGGCGGGCGTCCACAGGATCGTTCGGCCGGAATGCGAGGGGTCGAGTCCGCCGCGCTCGGTCAGGAGCAGGCAATGGGCGAGCGGCAGGACATCCCGCACACCGGAGCACTCAAGGGTCAGTGAATAGGCATCGGGCCGGAAGCCCTTCAAGGAGCGACGGTTATGCCTTTCGGCCTGATCCGGGTTGAACACTGTATCGACTATGGCCCGGTCCGCATCCGTCAATGTCGTGCTGAGGGTGCGCAGGCTTGCCTCGCCGCGGATGCCGACGGAAAGTGCATGGGCCAGGCGTGGCTGCAGGTTTTCCAGGTAGACCCGCTGCAGCGCCAGTGAAGCGATCGGTTGTGCGGCGAAGTCGGCGTTGATCAGCGTTTCGATGTCACTGAAGCTCTTGATGAACGCTGCCGCCGTATCGGCCAGCACCATGGACGGATGCTGGTCGCCAGACAACACCGGCCGCGTGCTCCAGCGTCCGTCAGTCTCCAGCTTCAGCAGCCGCTCGTTGATCATCGAACGGATATCCAGCGCCTTGTCGAACAGGGCGTGGATGTCGACGGCACCGTCACTGTGGCGGAACACCTGCAGGCTGTATTCCGTGTTCTGCAGTTGCTTGGTGACGATGGCGTCGAAGAGCTTGCTGAAGATCGCGCCGGAGATCGCTTCCCCGGTCACATTCGGCCGGTCAAAACCAATGAATCGCTGGCGTTCGTCCAGGCTCAGCAGGCCATAGAGTTCGTCCTCGTGACCGGCCGCGCCGAACTTGCTCCGCACGGTATCGCGCAAGTCCTGATAGTCCTTGAGCACCTGCAAACCTTCGGTGGGCGTGTAGAGAAACGCATGACTGGCGCTGACCATCAGTGAACCGGCCAACTCAACATAGTTGGCCTGGTACTCCCACAGGCGCACGGTTTCGACCGTCATCGATGTGTTCGTCCGGCTGGCCGTCGAGATCAACGCGTGCAGGTCCTGGCTTTGCTCCGCAGTGATGATCCCGGCTTCGCGCTTGAGCAGCAGTTGCACGCGCGCCTGATCGGCGATGGCCCGGCCGAAGAGTGCGCGACGCGAGGGGCCATTGGCGCTCGCCGCGTTCCAGTATTGTTCGAGCTGCCCGATCAGCAGGCTGAGCAGTTTGCGCGAGACAGTCGTGACCGCCGTTTCCCAGTGTCCCTGGTCTGCGTTTGCCAGGGACTTTTTCGGGTGGGAAAATTCATGGGTCTGCCCGGAGGGCCAACGCTGATGGCGATAGTGCAGGAGCACGGCGTCACTCAGCGACAGGGAATTGACCCAAGGTCGCGCCGGATGACTTGCGTCCTCGTTCCCTGCAGTCGCTGCCAGATAGAAATTCACCCGGGTCTGGCTCTGATCCACGCCGGGAAAAGACGCGGTCAGTTGTTCAGCCAGCAAAGCATCGAGCAGCGACGTCAGGGACGGTAGCGCCTTGAGTTCGTCGAGCAGGGCCTGGTCGTTGAGTTGTTGATGGCGGGAAAGGGTGGTGCGCTGGTCCTCGAACACGTCGCCCTCAATGGTCTGATATTCCAGCCCGATATCGTCGGCAGCCACCACCGTCTTGCGTTGTGACAGCGCCATGAGGGCCAGCAGTTCATCGTCTTCGTCGGCTGCTTTGAGTTGTGCTGCCAGATGTTCGGTCAGGACCGAGCGGCTGGCGAGTTTCTGTATACCGGCGTACGGGGTGTAGAGAATCACGCCGTTGTCATCCGGTGTCGCGGTCAGCAAAAAACTGCCGGCCAGCGCCAGGGGTTCCTGGCCAGGGACCTTCAAAAGGATTTTTTTCGCCAGCATGGGCGGCGTCTGCTCATCGCGCAGTACCTGGCTGGCCAGTTCGATGTGGCGCAACCATTCGAAATCCTTTTGCGTCAGCCCGTGGGTTTGGCCCAGCTCTCGCCAGAGACCGGGCAACGTCAGTGCTTCGGGGAAAAACAGCGGAGTTACGGGTGTAGACATCGTCGAGTCTCGTTCAAGGGGCCACTCAAGGGCGCCTGTGGGTTGAGCATCGAGACTAAAAGCCAGTGCGTTGACGCAGGTGGTAAATAGATAACGCACGGGGCGTGGGCATTGGTGACACGGATATACCTCATCGCCCCCTGAGCGAAAGGTTGACAGGTCGCTCGTCGCGCGTTGTTAATCGGCGGGTCTTTGTACGCTGTTGTTCCCTCCAATAATCATTCTGGAGCTTCAGATGTCTGCGCCACACGATCACGCCTCTACTGCCGTCTCGTCACACCTGTCACTCGAAGCGCTGAGCGCTTTGCTGGAAAAGATTTTTCTGCGTCATGGCACCTCCGCCGAGGTTGCCAGGGTGCTGGCGCAAAACTGCGCCGGTGCCGAGCGCGATGGCGCCCACAGTCACGGGGTGTTCCGGATCCCGGGTTATGTTTCGACGCTGCAAAGCGGCTGGGTCAATGGCCAGGCCGTTCCGGTGGTCGAAGATGTGGCTTCGGGGTTTGTGCGGGTCGACGCCAATAACGGTTTTGCGCAACCGGCCCTGGCGGCGGCACGCGAATTACTGGTGCAGAAAGCCCGAAGTGCCGGCATTGCAGTGCTGGCGATCCGTAATTCGCACCATTTCGCGGCCTTGTGGCCAGATGTCGAACCCTTCGCGTATGAAGGGCTGGTAGCGTTGAGCGTGGTCAACAGCATGACCTGCGTGGTGCCCCACGGTGCCGACCGACCACTGTTCGGTACCAATCCGATTGCCTTCGCCGCGCCACGGGCTGGCGGCGAACCGATTGTCTTTGACCTCGCCACCAGTGCCATTGCCCATGGCGACGTGCAAATTGCCGCACGCCAGGGTGAACGCTTGCCGCAAGGGATGGGTGTGGACAGCCTCGGCCAGCCGACGACCGACCCGAAAGCGATTCTTGAGGGCGGCGCGTTGCTGCCTTTTGGCGGACACAAGGGCTCGGCGTTGTCGATGATGGTCGAGTTGCTCGCGGCGGCACTGACCGGCGGCAATTTTTCCTTCGAGTTCGACTGGAACAACCACCCAGGCGCCAAGACGCCCTGGACGGGCCAATTGCTGATCGTGATTGATCCGGACAAGGCCGCGGGGCAAAGTTTTGCCGAACGCAGCCAGGAACTGGTGCGGCAAATGCACGGTGTCGGCCTGAAGCGTTTGCCGGGTGACCGGCGTCATCTTCAGCGCGCCAGGTCGCTGGCCAATGGCATTGAACTGGATGCCCGGACGCTGGCGAACCTGCGGGAGCTGGCGGGGGATTGATCCTCTCGGCAGGTGCGATAGAACCTGTGGGAGCGGGCTTGCTCGCGAAGACGTCGTGTCAGCCAATATCCAAGTTGCTGACACACCGCCTTCGCGAGCAAGCCCGCTCCCACAGGGTTCAGTGTGTGTCTGTGGTTACCGACGCCCCAGCAACAACCCCACCACCAGACCAAACCCGGCGGAAATCGCCACGGTTTGCCATGGATGCCCGCCGATATAGGTTTCAGTGGCCTCGACCGCGGGCAGGGTGCGGTTGCGCACGTTGGTCACCGAATCCCTGGCCTGCTGGAGTTTCAGGGCGATTTGTCCGCGAAGGGTGTCCGCTTCTTCCCCGACCAGTGAGGCGCTGCTTTTCAGCAGTTTTTCCGACTCTTCGATCAACGATTGAAGTTCGCTGAACGCTTGATCCTTGATTTGATCTTCGGCAGCTTGCGCGGCGGTTTTGCGGGCCATTGAAGTACTCCTTGCGGGTAAGTGGACAGTGAACAATGGAGTCTGCGGCCGTCGGAAAAGTTGCAGCTATTTTGCCCGGGAAGGTCATCTTGCTGAAAAACCGGCGCAGGACATTTCGCCCTACAGTGTAAGATGTCGCCAATTTTACGCAGCAGGAAATTCCCATGAGCTTCAATCTGGCCGACAAACCCCTCGCCGAGCGCGCTGCGCTTGAAGACGAGAAATCCCGTCTGTTCGAACTCTGGCAAAACAACCTGGGCAAAGCCAAGGGCGAGGCCGCACGGTTGTTTGGTGAACGGGCCAAGCGCAAAGGCAAGTGGGCCGAATGGGTACGCGCCGAACTGGACGGCATGTCGCCCCCGGAATACGCCAACATGGTGCGCAGCGAAGTCAATCGCCTGATGGCGGCCAACAAATAACATCGGCTGTCAGGCGAAACTCGCGACAATCGCTTCGCGCACCTTCAACACGACCGGGTCAAGCTGGGTGCTGGTGCGCCAGCCCAGTTCGATCGGGTAGCGCGGCAAGGCCAAAGGGCAGGGCAGCAGTGCCAGGCCGCTGAGCGTCGCGATGCTTCGGGCGGCATGGGCCGGAATGGTCGCCACGGCCTGGCTGCCCTTGAGCAAATGCGGCAGCGCGGCAAAATGCGTGGTCGAGGCGCACACCCGCCGACTCAGGCCCAGCGCCGCCAATCCTTCATCGGTAATCCCGATAAAACCGCCGGAAGACACCAGAATGTGCTCGCGGGCCACAAACTCCTCAAGACCGATGCTGTGCTGGCCCTCGACCAGGCTCGACGGGTCCGCCAGGCACAAATAACCACCTTCTCCCAGCACCTGGCGGCTGAGCAGCCGCTCGGCAAACCCGCCCGCGGTGATCGCCAGGTCAATGCTGCGCTCCATCAACGCCTGGGCAACGATCTGGCTGTGGGTCTGGCGGAAAATCAGCCGCAACCGCGGCGCGCTCCGGGCGATTTCCTCGATAAGTCGTCGACCGTAGGCAATTTCGAAATCGTCCGACATTCCTACGGTGACCGAGCGACCTTCGTACTGCTGCGCAGCCGGATCGACCATCGCCAGGCTCTGTCGGCATTTGTTCAGGGCCTCGCTGACCACTGGCTTGAGCTGATTGGCCTTGAGCGAGGGCGCCAGGCCGCGTCCGGTGCGTACGAACAGTTGATCGCCATACACCTCGCGTAACCGGCGCAAGGCCGCGCTAACCGCCGATTGCGTCACCCCCAGGCGCAAGGCGGCCCGGCTGGCGCTGGACTCTTCGTGCAGCGCTTCGAAGACTTTGAGCAGATTGAGGTCGATGTTGGTGATATTCATTTGGTTCATATCATTCAGCAGTGAATCGGTCTTTATTGATGATCACGTGGCGCCGGAGAATGAGCAATCCCTGATGCGAATGGAGTTTTCGTGATGCCCAAATCAATCGTTGCGGCCTTGCAGATTGGCGCCTTGCCCGGTGGCAAGGCCGACACCCTGGAACAGATCCTGTCCTATGAACATGCGATCATCGAATCCGGCGCCGCGCTGGTGGTCATGCCGGAAGCGCTGCTGGGTGGTTATCCCAAAGGCGAGGGCTTTGGCACGCAGCTCGGTTATCGGCTGCCGGAAGGGCGCGAAGCCTTTGCGCGCTATTTTGCCAACGCCATCGACGTGCCCGGCGCGGAAACCGAGGCGCTGGCGGCGCTGTCCGCACGCACCGGGGCGAATCTGGTGATCGGCGTCATCGAGCGCGCCGGCAGCACCTTGTACTGCACCGCCTTGTACTTTGATCCGCAGGCCGGGCTGGTGGCCAAACACCGCAAACTGATGCCCACCGGGACCGAACGGCTGATCTGGGGCAAGGGCGATGGTTCGACGCTGCCGGTGATCGACAGCCAGGTCGGGCGCATCGGTGCGGTGGTGTGCTGGGAAAACATGATGCCGCTGCTGCGCACGGCGATGTACGCCAAGGGCGTGGAGGTGTGGTGCGCGCCGACCGTGGACGAACGGGAGATGTGGCAGGTCAGCATGCGCCACATCGCCCATGAGGGGCGTTGTTTCGTGGTCAGCGCCTGTCAGGTCCAGGCATCGCCCCACGCCCTGGGACTGGACATCGCCAACTGGCCGGCGGATCGGCCGTTGATCGCCGGCGGCAGCGTGATCGTAGGACCCATGGGCGACATCCTCGCCGGACCGATGCGAGATGGCGCTGGTCTTCTGACCGCGCAGATCGATACTGACGACCTGGTGCGCGCCCGCTACGACTATGACGTGGTCGGTCACTACGCTCGCCCGGATGTGTTCGATCTGACCGTGGACGAGCGCGCTAAACCGGGGGTGCGCTTCACTTCCTGATGCCTTAGGGCTTTGGCCAAACCAGTCAGGCAACTTGATAACTTTGACCATTGCCCGCCACCCCTGGCAGAGCGAGTATTTCCCTGTTGATTACGGTTCCCCCCAACCTAATAAGAAACACAAAGGGATTCTGGCAATGCGCGATTACTTGTCTGTTACAGATCAGTTCAACTATCAGCACACCGTCGACGCCACACTCGCAGGCGATCTGACGGCACTCAACGCCTGTGTCGAATGCTGTGACCGGCATGCCTTGCCGGGTCGCATCGCGCTGTTCTGGGAGGGGCGCGACGGCGCCAGTGCGACCTACACCTTCACTGATTTGCAGGACAAGGCCGCGCGTTTCGCCAATTACCTGTTGGCCCAGGGCGTGAAGAAGGGTGACAAGGTCGCCGGCCTGCTGCCACGCAACATCGAATTGCTGATCACCGTGTTCGCCGCCTGGCGCATCGGCGCGGTGTATCAACCGCTGTTCACCGCGTTCGGCCCCAAAGCCATCGAGCACCGCCTGAGCTGCTCTGGCGCCAAAGTGGTGGTGACCGATGCGGTGAACCGGCCAAAACTTACCGAGGTCGCCGACTGCCCGACCATCGTTACCGTCACCGGCCCCAAAGGGCAGGGCCTGGTGGGTGGCGATTGCAGTTTCTGGGCCGAACTGGCCAACTATTCTTCCCACTGCGAACCCGTGCTGCTGACTGGCGAAGATCCGTTCCTGATGATGTTCACCTCGGGCACCACCGGCCCGTCGAAAGCGCTGTCGGTGCCGCTCAAGGCCATCGTTGCGTTCCAGAGCTACATCCGCGACGCGGTTGACCTGCGCCCGGAAGACGCCTTCTGGAACCTCGCCGATCCGGGTTGGGCCTACGGCATTTACTACGGTGTCACCGGGCCCATGTCGATGGGGCATCCAATCACCTTTTACGATGGCCCGTTCACCCTCGAAAGTACCTGCCGGGTGATCAACAAGTACGGGATTACCAACCTCGCGGGCTCCCCGACGGCCTACCGTTTGCTGATTGCCGGCGGCGATGAGTTCGCCAGGTCGATCAAGGGCAAGCTGCGCATCGTCAGCAGCGCCGGCGAGCCGCTGAACCCGGAAGTGATCCGCTGGTTCGCCGACAACCTCGGCGTGGTCATCCACGACCACTACGGCCAGACCGAGTTGGGCATGGTGCTGTGCAACCACCATGGCCTTGAACACCCGATTCACATGGGCGCCGCCGGTTTTACCTCGCCGGGCCACCGCATTGCGGTCCTCGATGACGAATACAAGGAACTCGGCGTTGGCCAGCCCGGCATCCTGGCCATCGACCGCAGCCAGTCGCCGATGTGCTGGTTCGCCGGCTACGAAGGCGGGCCGACCAAGGCCTTTGTCGGCAACTACTACTTGAGTGGCGACACCGTCGAGTGGAACCCGGACGGCAGCATCAGCTTCGTCGGTCGCAGCGATGACGTGATCACCACCTCCGGCTACCGGGTCGGCCCGTTCGACGTGGAAAGTGCGCTGATCGAACACCCGGCTGTGGTCGAGGCCGCCGTGGTTGGCAAACCCGATCCGGAGCGCACCGAACTGGTCAAGGCGTTCGTCGTGCTCAGCGCGCAATACCGCGCAGAACCTGCGTTGGCCGAAGAGCTGCGCCAGCACGTGCGCAAGCGCCTGGCGGCGCATTCCTACCCCCGTGAAATCGAATTTGTCAGCGAGTTGCCGAAAACCCCAAGCGGCAAATTGCAGCGCTTTATCTTGCGCAACCAGGAAATCGCCAAGGCTCAAGAGGCTGCGGCGAAGAACCTTCCAGCTTGAAAGGGAAACAATGATGCAGATCCAGAACAAGATTTTTATCGTCACCGGTGGTGCTTCCGGCCTCGGCGCAGCGACGGCCGAGGTGCTGGTCGCCGCAGGCGCGAAAGTGATGCTGGTGGACATGAATGCCGAGGCCGTTGCAGCCCAGGCCCAGCGCCTTGGCGCGCACAGCGTGGTGGCGGACATCAGCAACGAAGCGGCGGCCGAAGCGGCCGTGCAGGCGACGGTCGAAGCCTTTGGCGGCCTCAATGGTCTGGTCAATTGCGCCGGCATCGTGCGTGGCGAGAAGATTCTCGGCAAGAACGGTCCGCACTTGCTGTCCAGTTTCAGCCAGGTGATCAACGTCAACCTGATCGGCAGCTTCAACATGCTGCGCCTTGCGGCAGCGGCGATTGCGCAAACCGAAGCGGATGCCGATGGCGAACGCGGCGTGATCATCAACACTGCTTCTGCCGCGGCTTACGACGGTCAGATCGGTCAGGCGGCCTACTCGGCGTCCAAAGGGGCTATCGTCAGCCTGACATTGCCGGCGGCCCGTGAACTGGCACGCTTCGGCATCCGTGTAATGACCATTGCACCGGGCATTTTCGAGACGCCGATGATGGCTGGCATGACCCAGGAAGTCCGCGATTCTCTGGCCGCTGGCGTGCCATTCCCGCCGCGTTTGGGCAAACCGGGCGAGTATGCCGGGCTGGTCAGGCATATTATTGAAAACAGCATGCTCAACGGCGAGGTGATCCGTCTCGACGGTGCCTTGCGCATGGCCGCCAAATAAGGAGGATTTGTCATGACAATGTCCAACGATCCGATTGTAATCGTCAGCGCCGTCCGCACCCCCATGGGTGGATTCCAGGGCGAACTGAAAAGCCTGACCGCGCCGCAACTGGGTGCCGCCGCTATCAAGGCCGCCGTTGAACGTGCCGGCGTTTCCAGTGACGGCATCGACGAAGTGCTGTTTGGCTGCGTACTGCCGGCTGGCCTTGGCCAGGCCCCTGCGCGCCAGGCGGCACTGGGTGCCGGGCTGGATAAATCGACCCGCTGCACCACCCTGAACAAGATGTGCGGTTCGGGCATGGAAGCGGCGATTCTGGCCCACGACATGCTGGTGGCTGGCAGTGCCGACGTGGTGGTCGCCGGTGGCATGGAAAGCATGTCCAACGCGCCTTACCTGCTGGACCGTGCCCGTGCCGGCTACCGCATGGGCCATGGCCGGGTGCAGGACTCGATGTTCCTGGACGGCCTCGAAGACGCCTACGACAAGGGCCGCCTGATGGGCACCTTCGCCGAAGACTGCGCCGAAACCAACAGCTTCAGCCGGGAAGCTCAGGACGCGTTCGCCATCGCCTCGACCACCCGTGCGCAACAGGCGATCAAGGACGGCAGCTTCAAGGCCGAAATCGTCCCGCTGACCGTGACGGTCGGCAAAGAGCAAGTGGTGATCAGCAACGACGAGCAGCCGCCAAAAGCCAAGCTGGACAAGATCGCTTCGTTGAAACCGGCGTTCCGTGAAGGCGGTACGGTGACGGCGGCCAACTCCAGTTCGATTTCCGACGGTGCGGCGGCATTGGTGCTGATGCGCCAGTCCCAGGCACAGAAACAAGGCCTGAAGCCGCTGGCGGTGATCCATGGCCACGCTGCGTTCGCCGACACCCCGGGCCTGTTCCCGGTGGCGCCGATTGGTGCGATCAAGAAGCTGATGAAGAAAACCGGCTGGTCGATCAATGACGTCGATCTGGTGGAAGTCAACGAAGCCTTCGCCGTGGTTGGCATGGCCGCGATGACCCATCTGGAAATCCCTCACGAGAAACTCAATGTGCACGGCGGAGCTTGCGCCTTGGGCCACCCGATCGGGGCGTCTGGCGCGCGGATTCTCGTGACCTTGCTGTCGGCCCTGCGCCAGAAAGGCCTGAAGCGCGGCGTCGCGGCGATCTGCATCGGTGGCGGTGAAGCGACGGCGATGGCCGTGGAATGCCTGTACTGAACCTGACGCTATCCCATGTGGGAGCGGGCTTGCTCGCGAAAGCGGTGTGTCATCCGACGATGATGTCGACTGACACGGCCTCTTCGCGAGCAAGCCCGCTCCCACAGGGGGCTGCGTCGTAACCAGATTCAAGGATTCACCATGATCCCCAATGACGACCAACAACAAATCCGCGACATGGCCCGGGACTTTGCCCAGGAACGGCTCAAACCCTTCGCCGCCGAGTGGGACCGCGAACACCGCTTCCCCAAGGAAGCCATCGGCGAGATGGCCGGCTTGGGCTTCTTCGGCATGCTGGTGCCGGAGCAGTGGGGCGGGTGCGACACCGGTTACCTGGCCTACGCCATGGCGCTGGAAGAAATCGCCGCCGGCGATGGCGCCTGCTCGACCATCATGAGCGTGCACAACTCCGTGGGTTGTGTGCCGATCCTCAACTACGGCAACGACGAGCAGAAGGAGCGCTTCCTCAAGCCGTTGGCCAGCGGCGCGATGCTCGGCGCTTTCGCCCTGACCGAGCCCCAGGCGGGTTCCGACGCCAGCGGCCTGAAAACCCGTGCGCGTCTGGAAGGCGATCACTACGTGCTCAACGGCTGCAAGCAGTTCATCACCTCCGGGCAGAATGCCGGGGTAGTGATCGTGTTTGCGGTGACCGATCCGAACGCCGGCAAACGTGGCATCAGCGCGTTTATCGTACCGACCGATTCGCCGGGTTATAAAGTCGCGCGGGTCGAGGACAAGCTCGGCCAGCACGCGTCCGACACCTGCCAGATCCTCTTCGAAGACGTGAAGGTGCCGGTGGCCAACCGTTTGGGTGAGGAGGGCGAAGGCTACAGGATCGCCCTGGCCAACCTGGAAGGTGGCCGCGTCGGCATCGCCTCGCAATCGGTGGGCATGGCCCGTGCCGCGTTTGAAGCGGCTCGCGACTACGCCCGTGAGCGCGAGAGTTTCGGCAAGCCGATCATCGAGCATCAGGCCGTGGCGTTCCGCCTGGCGGACATGGCCACCCAGATCGCCGTGGCGCGGCAAATGGTGCACTACGCCGCGGCCCTGCGCGACAGCGGCAAGCCGGCCCTGGTCGAGGCATCGATGGCCAAGTTGTTCGCCTCGGAAATGGCCGAGAAGGTATGCTCCTCGGCGCTGCAAACCCTCGGCGGTTATGGTTACCTCAACGACTTCCCGCTGGAGCGGATCTACCGCGACGTGCGGGTGTGCCAGATCTACGAAGGCACCAGCGACATTCAGCGCATGGTCATCTCGCGCAATTTATAAGAAGGAGTCCCCTGTGAACGACAAAGAGCTGAACTACGAAACGATTTTGCTGGAAACCCACGGCCGCGTTGGCCTGATCACCCTCAACCGCCCTCAGGCGTTGAACGCGTTGAACGCGCAGATCGTCAGCGAGCTGAACCAGGCCCTTGATGGTTTCGAGGCGGATGCGAACATCGGCTGTATCGTCCTGACCGGTTCGAAAAAGGCGTTTGCCGCGGGTGCCGACATCAAGGAAATGGCCGAGCTGACCTACCCGCAGATCTACCTCGACGACCTGTTCAGCGACAGCGACCGCGTCGCCAACCGCCGCAAGCCGATCATCGCGGCGGTCAACGGTTTTGCCCTGGGTGGCGGTTGTGAGCTGGCGCTGATGTGCGACTTCATTCTGGCCGGCGACAACGCCAGATTCGGCCAGCCGGAAATCAACCTGGGCGTGTTGCCGGGCATGGGCGGCACCCAACGCCTGACCCGCGCCGTGGGCAAGGCCAAGGCCATGGAAATGTGCCTGAGCGGGCGTTTGATCGATGCCGTGGAAGCGGAGCGTTGCGGCATCGTGGCGCGGATCGTGCCAAGCGATGAGCTGCTGGACGAAGCGCTGAAAGTCGCGGCGTTGATCGCCAAAAAGTCGCTGCCGATTGCGATGATGGTCAAGGAAAGCGTCAACCGTGCCTTTGAAGTGAGCCTGTCCGAAGGCGTGCGCTTTGAGCGTCGGGTGTTCCATGCGGCGTTTGCGACGCAGGATCAGAAGGAAGGCATGGCGGCGTTCATTGCCAAGCGTGAGGCGCAGTTCGTCGGTAAGTAATGCGGCGTATTTGCTGACGCCTTCGCGAGCAAGCCCGCTCCCACAAAGGGATCTCATAAACGCCGGGATCCAGTGTGGGAGCGGGCTTGCTCGCGAAGCTTTTGATTTTTACCGGGTCAAACCAGATAGTTCTTCAGTTCACGGGCAATCACCATCCGCTGAATCTCGCTCGAGCCTTCGTAGATCTGCGTGATCCGCGCATCCCGGTAGTACTTCTCCACCGGGTAGTCTTCCAGATACCCGTACCCGCCATGAATCTGAATCGCGGACGAACAGACCTTTTCCGCCATTTCCGACGCAAACAGCTTGGCCTGTGATGCCTCCGACAGGCAGGGCTTTCCAGCTGTGCGCAGGCGCGCAGCGTGCAGGATCATCAACCGTGCGGCGTTCAGTTGCATGTGCATGTCGGCCAGCAGGTTGGCGATGCTCTGGTGCTCATTGATCGTCTTGCCAAATTGCACCCGGTCACGGGAATAGGCCAGCGCCGCTTCGAACGCCGCGCGGGCGATGCCCAGCGCCTGGGCGGCGATGCCGATGCGGCCGCCTTCGAGGTTGGACAGGGCGATGGCCAGGCCTTTGCCGCGTTCACCCAGCAGATTGGCTTCGGGGATGGCGCAGTTGTTCAGGGTGACGGCGCAGGTGTCGGACGCGCGGATACCCATTTTGTGTTCAGTGCGGTCAACGATAAAACCGGCGGTATCGGTCGGTACCAGGAACGCCGAGATGCCACGTTTGCCCAGGTCCGGATCGGTCACGGCAAATACAATCGCCAGCTTGGCGCGCTTGCCGTTGCTGACGAATTGCTTGGCGCCGTTGATCACCCATTGGCCGTTGCGCAGTTCGGCGCGGGTGCGCAGGTTGTGCGCTTCGGAACCGGCCTGGGGTTCGGTCAGGCAGAAGCAGCCAATGACCTTTCCGCTGGCCAGGTCCGCCAGCCAGGTCTGTTTCTGTTCTTCGCTGCCGTAGTTGAGCACCGGCCCGCAGCCCACGGAGTTGTGGATGCTCATGAAAGCGCCGGTAGCGCCGTCGCCGGCGGAAATCTCTTCTACCGCCAGTGCATAGGCCACGTAGTCGACATAGGTGCCACCCCATTCCTCGGGGACCACCATGCCCAGCAGGCCCAGCTCACCCATCTTCGCCACCAGACCGTCATCGATCCAGCCGGCCTTTTCCCAGGCCTGGGCATGGGGCGCGATTTCGCCACGGGCAAAATCCCGGGCCATGTCGCGGATCATCACTTGCTCTTCGCTCAATTCGATATCGTGCATGGCTCAGCCCTCGTTCCGGTCAAATCCGCTGAAGAAACTCGCCACGTGTTCGGCGTCCAGCGCCTGGAGGGTGGGCGGGTTCCAGCGTGGTGTCTTGTCTTTGTCGATCAGCAAGGCGCGCACGCCTTCGATCAGGTCACCGCGCTCGAACCACTGGCGGTCCAGGTGCAGCTCAAGGGCGAAACATTGTTCAAGGGGCAGTTCGCGTCCGCGACGGAGCATTTCCAGGGTGACGCCCATGGCCAGCGGCGAACGGGTTTCCAGCAGGTCGGCGGTGGTGACGGCCCACGCATGGCTGTCGGCGACCGAGACCTGGCGCAGTTGCTCCACAATACTCGGCACGTCGGGTTGGGCGAAGAAGTGGTCGATGGCCGGGCGCAAAGTCGCCAGTGGCGCATCAGGCAGTTGCTGCACGCCGAGTTTTGCCAGCAAGCTTTGCAGATCCTTGAGTGGTGTGTCGTGCCATTCGAGCTGGTCGAGTTTTTCGTCCAGCGTGCCCAGTTTGTCGCTTTCGAGGTACCAGTCGGCCAGGCCGCAATACAGCGCATCGGCGGCGCGAATCTGCACGCCGCTGACGCCCAGGTAAATCCCCAGTTCACCGGGGATGCGCGGCAGGAAGTAGCTGCCGCCGACGTCGGGGAAATAGCCGATACCGACTTCCGGCATGGCCAGGCGGCTTTTCTCGGTGACCACCCGCAGGTCCGCGCCTTGCACCAGGCCCATGCCGCCGCCGAGGACAAAACCGTCCATCAGGGCCAGCACCGGTTTGCGGTAATGGTGGATCGCCAGGTCAAGGGCGTATTCCTCGACGAAGAAATCTTCGTGCAGGGTGTCGCCGCTTTTGAAGCTGTCATGCAGCGAACGAATGTCGCCGCCGGCGCAGAAGGCTTTTTCGCCGGCACCGCGCAGGACCACGGCATACACTTGCGGGTCGTGGGCCCAGGCGTCGAGCTGGCGGTGCAGGTTGCGCACCATGTCCAGGGTCAGGGCATTGAGGCCGGCGGGGCGGTTGAGGGTCAGGTGACCGATGTGGTTGCGAACCTCGGCCAGCACTTCGTTTTGCATGGCATCCATGGACAGCGGCCCATTCGATGTAACCTGAGCAGTCATCACTAACTCCCTGCTTTTATTGTTCTTTATCGAGATGCTCGCGCGCGAGCGATGGCGGATCGTAACAGTGCAAATTTGCCGTGTACAAGCCGGATAAGTGCAGGTCATCTGTGCATTTTTGCATGTAGATGTCCGGCATTGTTACAGCGTAGACCACGGTGGATTCAGACAAACGCCGCGAGCAGATCCTCTTCGAAGGCCTTCTGCGCATCCCCGGCCACCTGCGCCCGGTGCCGGGCCAGGTGAAACGCGACGTCGAAACTCATGTCGCTGCGCACCGACCGCAGCAATCCCTTGTCTTCCCAGGTGCGGGCAAAGTGGCTGGGCAGATAACCGATATGCTTGCCGGACAGGATGAAGGCGAGGGTGCCTTCGACCTGTTCCGAACGGGCCGAACACCGCTCGCCCTGAAAGGGCTCGTCACTGCGCAGGAAACGGTAGGGGTGACCAACCCGGTCGCTGGCCTGCAGGTCCTGATCGTCCGGGTTTGCGTTGGTGAACAGCGGATGGCCGGGAGCGCAATACAGGTGCTGGGTTTCAATGAACAGTTCGCGGTAGTCAAACGCGCTTTGCACCTGCGAGAAGTAGCCGATGGCCAGGTCCAGCCGCTGTTGCAGCAGCAAGCGCTCCATCTCGCCGGGCATGGCGCTGATCAGCTCGATGCGCACCGATTCGTCCCGTTCACGAAAACGCCGGATCGCCTCGGCCACCCGCTGCAGCACCGATTGATCCAGCGCCTCGGACAGGCCCAGGCGCACTTCGCCGATCAAGCGCCCGGCTACGCCGTTGGATTGATGGCGGAAGGCTTCGATGGACTGGAACAAGCCACGGGTCGCGCTGAGGAGTTGTTCGCCCTTGGGCGTGAGCCTGAACCCGCCTTTACCGCGACTGCACAGTCGATAGCCGAGGCGGGTTTCCAGCTTGGCCATCTGCTGGCTGATGCTCGACTGGCTCAACCCCAGCTGGCCCTGGGCGGCGCTGAATCCGCCGCACTCCACCACGCTGACAAACAGACGCAACAGGTGCAGGTCCAGATCATGCAGTTGGCCGAGCATCAAACATTACTCCGTCATAAAGTCAGGTTAATTAACTTGATATTTCACCAATGTAACCGACGACGCATCCTGCAACCACTTCCTCCGGTCAGGTGTTCGTCATGGCTCCCATGTTCAAGCTGTGTTTACCCGCGTTATTCCTTGCCATGGCCGCATCGGCCCAGGCCGAGGACAAGGTGGTCAATCTGTACAGTTGGGCCGATTACGTCGCCCCCGAAACCCTGCAACGGTTCGAGGAGGAAACCGGCATCCATGTGCGCTACGACACCTTTGACTCTTCGGAAGTACTGGAGACCAAATTGCTCACCGGCGGCAGCGGTTATGACGTGGTGGTGCCGTCCTCCAGCGTACTGGCGCGGGGGCTTGCGGCCGGGGCGTTGAAACCGATTCCCCACGAAGGCCTCAAGGGTTACGCCAACCTCGATCCGGATTTGCTGGAAAAGCTCGCCGCCGTCGATCCCGGCAACCGCTACGGTGTGCCTTATACCTGGGGCACCCTGGGTTTGGGCATGAACGTCGAGGCGCTCAAGCAGCGCTTGCCGGACGTACCGCTCAACAGCCTGGATCTGCTGTTCAAGCCCGAGTACGCGAGCAAGTTGAAGGATTGCGGCATCGCCATTCTCGATTCGCCCCAGGAGGTGATCGGGCTCGCTCTGCATTACCTGGGTAAAGATCCCTACAGCACCGACAAGAACGATCTGTCAGCCGCCGAGGCATTGTTGCATCAGCTGCAGCCTAACGTGCTGTACGTCGCCACCGGGCGGCAGATCAGCGACCTGGCCAATGGCAGCGTGTGCCTGGCATTGACCTACAACGGAGACGCGAGCATGGCCGCCGACCAGGCACGCAAGGCCAGCAAACCCTATGAAATTGCCTACCGGATTCCCAGGGAGGGCACCCTCGTCTGGCAGGACAACCTGGCGATTCCCATGGACGCGCCGCACCCCGAAGCCGCCCGTGCCTTTATCGAGTTCATGTTGCGCCCCGAGTCCGTGGCGGCACTGACCAACACCCTGTTCTTCGCCACGGCGAACCAGGCCGCCACGCGGCTGGTGGATGAAGCGGTGCGCACCGATCCGGACATCTACCCCCTGGCTGATGTACGTGAGCGGCTGTACGCCGATCGCAGCATGAACCTCAAGGACCTGCGTCAGCGCACCCGCCTGTGGACCACTTTCCGTAGTCGCCAATAACAATAAAGGAGCCTTCAATGGACGTCCCGATGCAGAACGATCAAGCCCTTACCCGTGACAGCCTCTATGGCACGGCCGCCGAAAGCACTTACGCCGGTATCACCAGTTTCATGCGTCGCCGCTACAGTCGTGACTTGCGCGGGGTCGACGTGGCGGTCAGCGGTGTGCCGTTCGACACCGCCACCAGCAACCGCCCCGGCGCACGCTTCGGACCACGGGGCATTCGCGCCGCCTCCGCCGGGATCGCCTGGGAACGGCACTGGCCGTGGGCCTTTGATCCGTTCGACCATCTGGCGGTGATCGATTTTGGCGATTGCAAATTCGATTACGGTTCGCCGCAATCGACGCCGGAATGCATCGAGGCCCACGCCGAGCACATCCTAAACGCCGGCACGGCCATGCTGACCTTTGGCGGCGACCATTTCATCACCTATCCGCTGCTCAAGGCCCATGCCCGCAAGCACGGGGCATTGTCGCTGATCCACTTCGACGCCCACAGCGACACCTGGCCGGACGAAGAGGGCAAGCGCATCGACCACGGCACCATGTTCTGGCACGCGGCCAGGGAAGGGCTGGTGGATCCGTCGCGCTCGGTGCAAATCGGCTTGCGCACCACCAATGACGATCACCAGGGCTTTCAAGTGCTGGATGCGCGACAGGTGCATCGCCGTGGCTGCGAAGCGATTGTCGAGGCGATTCGCGCGCGGGTCGGCGATAACCCGGTGTACCTGACCTTCGACATCGACTGCCTCGATCCGGCATTCGCTCCGGGTACCGGAACGCCGGTGTGCGGCGGCCTGAGCACGGTGCAGGCGCTGGAGATCCTCGGCGGCCTGCGCGGGATCAATCTGGTGGGCATGGACGTGGTGGAAGTGGCGCCGGCCTATGACAGTGCGGAGATCACCTCACTGGCGGCGGCAACATTGGCGATGGAGATGCTGTGTCTGTATGCGGCCAGGCATAAGGTCGATAAGTAGTACAGGGTCGAAATGTGGGAGCGGGCTTGCTCGCGAAAGCGGTGTGTCATTCAACAACCATGTCGACTGATACGACGCCTTCGCGAGCAAGTCGGATCGCCGCACCGCCGCTCCCACAGTTTGGATTGGTGTCAGGCGACTGGAACGATTGGCAGGTCGAGGACCTGACCACCACTGAACCGCGCGAACGAACCGGCAATGGATTCGTGCGGCACGCCTTGGGCCACCTCGCTGACACCGTCCAGCCGTGCCACCTGCTCAGCACTCAACTGCACATTCAGCGCGCCCAACGTGGCGTCCAGTTGTTCACGTGTCCGCGAACCCAGGATCGGAATCAGCGCCGTGGTCGAGCGGCTGGCCTTTTCTCGCAACCAGGCAATCGCCACGTGGGTCGGGCTGGCGTCGAGTTCTGCGGCGACGTCGATCAAGGTGTCGAGCAGGGCGGTTTCGCGGGCGCTTTTTTCAGCATGAATCAGCACGCCGAGCTTGTTCGCGCGGTTGTCGCCTTCGCTGTTGCGATATTTACCGGTCAGGAAGCCGCCACCCAGCGGCGACCACAGCGTCGCGGCCAGGCCAAGGGCTTCGGCCATCGGCAGTTGTTCGCGCTCGGCGGTGCGTTCGGCGAGGCTGTACTCGACCTGGATCGCAGCGATCGGCGCAAAACCACGGACTTCAGCCAGCAGGTCGGCGCGGGCGATGCGCCACGCGGGGAAGTTCGACAGCCCGGCATAGTGGATCTTGCCGGCACTGACCAGGTCGTCGAAGCCGCGCAGGATCTCTTCCATGGGGGTGACGCCGTCGCTCATGTGGGCCCAGAACAGGTCGATGTGATCGGTCTTCAGCCGTTTCAGGCTCTCTTCGACGGCGCGCACCATGTTCTTGCGGCTGTTGCCCGTGTGGGAAATACCGGCCGCCGGTGTAGTCCCCAGGGTGTATTTGGTGGCGATGACCAGGCTATCCCGTTCGCTATTGATGAATTCGCTGAGCATGGCCTCGGACTGCCCGCCCTGATAACCATTGGCGGTATCGATGAAGTTGCCGCCGGCTTCCAGGTAACCATCAAAAATGCGCCTGGCTTCGTCACGCTCGGCACCATGGCCCCAGCCGGTACCGAAATTGCCGGCGCCCAGGGCCAGTTCGGACACTCTCAAGCCGGTTTTACGACCGAATACTTTGTAATGCATGGGATAGCTCCAGAGGGATGACGGCAGGATTTATAAATGATGCATGACATGTATAAAATATGATGCTAATCATTTAAGTCGTCAAGGTGCATTTCTTTCCAGCACAAAACCGCCGATCGCCGGTCACGCCATCACTGCGCAATGGCATACTGCCGCCCATGACTTTCGAATCCCCCTTAAGCGCCTGGCAGCACGCGATCGAGCAAAAGGGCTTCGTCCAGGACGAGGCCCAGGAGCATGCCGTGTGGGCGCTGCAAAAATGCCACGAAGCGCTGCATGAAGGCCGCTCTCCCGTTTGCGGCGTGTACCTGTGGGGGCCGGTGGGGCGGGGTAAAACCTGGTTGATGGACCAGTTCTACCAAAGCCTGCGAGTACCGGCGCGGCGCCAGCACTTTCACCACTTCATGGGCTGGGTGCACCAGCGTTCGTTTCAACTGACCGGCACCGCCGACCCGCTCAAGGCGTTGGCCCGCGAGTTGTCCGAAGCCGTGCGCGTGCTGTGTTTCGACGAGTTGTTCGTCAATGACATCGGCGACGCGATCATTCTCGGGCGCCTGTTCCAGGTGATGTTCGAGCAGGGTGTGGTGGTGGTCTGCACCTCCAACCTGCCGCCGGACCAGTTGTACGCCGACGGTTTCAATCGCGACCGTTTCATGCCCGCCATCGCCGCGATCAAGCAACACATGCAGGTGATCGCGGTGAATGGCGCAGAAGACCATCGCCTGCATCCGGGGGCCGTTTCGCAGCGCTATTGGGTGGCTGAACCAGGCAAGCCCGGTGCGCTGGGTGAGGTGTTCCAGACGTTGAGCGACGGCCAGTGGGCATCGTGCGAGCCGGTCCCGGTCGGTTACCGCTCGCTGGAAGTGGTCAAGGCCAGCCCGACCGTGCTCTGGACCCGCTACGCCGCGCTGTGCGAGCAACCCTTCGCGGCCATGGATTTCATCGCCCTGTGCGATACCTACGACGCTATTCTGTTGGGGGATGTACCCAACCTCAGCGCGCAAAAACGTGCCGGGCGCATCGCCCGCGGTACCGAGGACGGTGTCGAGCGGGTGGAAGCGGGGGACCGCGAGCTGCCACAATTATCGGTGCATGACGACGGCGTAAGACGTTTCATCGCGCTGGTGGACGAGTGCTACGACCGCAAGGTGCCGCTGTACCTTGAGGCACAAGTGCCGATGGCAGCGCTTTATACCGAGGGTTATCTGGAATTCCCGTTCCGCCGCACCCTCAGTCGATTGCAGGAAATGCAGTTGCAACGGTTTGCCGACCTCTGATCGGGAGCAGCACACATGAATCAGCCCCTGTCGCACCACCTGCTGACCATGGCTTATCAGAATGCCTGGGCCAACCACCGACTGGCCAAGGCTTGGAGGCAGTTGAGCCCGCAGGAGTTGATCGCCGCCCGGGTCAGCTTCTTCCCCAGCATCCGCGCAACCCTCAACCACATCCTCACTTGCGACTGGTTTTATGTGGATGCGCTGGAGCGCGAAATGCGCGGCGACGATCCGCATCCCGATTGCCGGGTGTTTTTCAAGGAAGACGAACCCTGCCTCATCGCGGCGGACCTTGTTCGTGAACAGGCCCATGTCGACCGCCGATTGATCGCTTACTGCGAGCAGCTGCGCGACGCCAGCCTTGGCAAAATCGTGACCATCGCCCGCGACACACCGCAACACGACAGCCGTTTGCGCCTGCTGTCCCATTTGTTCGAACACCAGATCCATCATCGCGGTCAGGTTCACGCCATGCTCAGCGGCACTTCGGTCAAGCCACCGCAACTCGACGAGTTTTTCTGCGCCGGCGAGTCGCACTTGCGGGCCGAGGATTTTGCCGAGCTGGGGTGGACGGAAGCATTGATCTGGGGCGTTTGAACGCCAAAGAATTGCGCGGTGGTGATTGTAGATACCCGGGTGCTCGCGCTATGGTCCGCCGGTACTTCAGCGTGAAATACAGGCTGGGGGCTACTTCATGTGTGATCGAGGATGGAAATGGACTCCGCAGAAATTCTTGTGCTTCAGGCCAGCTACACCAATCCGGTGCATGCCGAGGCTATTTGTCTGGTGTTGAACCACTACGCCGAGGACCCGATGGGCGGCGGCCAGCCGTTGCCGGCCCATGTACTGGAGCAACTCCCGGCAGAGCTTGCCAGGCGTCCCCACGCTTTCAGTGTGCTGGCCTTTGTCGGGGGCGAGCCGGCCGGGCTGGTCAATTGCTTCGAGGGGTTCTCGACCTTTGCCTGCCGGCCGTTGGTCAATGTGCACGACGTGTCGGTGGTGAAAAAATTTCGCGGCTTGGGCTTGAGTCAGAAGATGCTGCAAAAGGTCGAGGACATCGCCCGTCAGCGTGGCTGCTGCAAGCTCACCCTGGAAGTGCTGGAAGGCAATGCAGTGGCGCAGGGCTCGTATGAAAAAGCCGGTTTCGCCGCCGGCATGTTCGACCCGGCCCATGGACGCATGCTGTTCTGGACCAAGAGCCTCTAACTCGACAGAGCGTTTTTTTGGTTGCACTCCCTTGTGGGAGCTGGCCTGCCAGCGATGGTCGTTAACGATAACGCGTTTGGACTGGATGAACGCGGCGCGCTTGAGTCCATCGCCAGCAGGCTGGCTCCTACAGTTTCAGCGTGGGCTTGGCCCCTTGTGGGAGCTGGCTTGCCAGCGATGGTCGTTAACGATTACGCGTTTGGGCTGGTTAAACGCGGCGCACTTGAGTTCATCGCCAGCAAGCTGGCTCCTACAGTTTTAGCGTGGGCATGGCCCCTTGTGGGAGCTGGCCTGCCAGCGATGGTCGTTAACGATTACGCGTTTGGACCGGATGAACGCGGTGCGCTTGAGTCCATCGCCAGCAGGCTGGCTCCTACAGTTTCAGCGTGGGTATAGCCCCTTGTGGGAGCTGGCCTGCCAGCGATGGTCGTTAACGATGACGCGTTTGGACTGGATGAACGCGGCGCATTTGAGTTCATCGCCAGCAGGCTGGCATGCGTGAAGAACCCAAAAAAAGGGCGTCCATCAGGACGCCCGACCTTTGCGACTGTAGAGCCGCAGTCAGAGGATCATTTCGGTCTGTAGGTTTCCGTCATTTGTGCGGTTTGATCGTCAGGCACCCGTAGTTCGGTGCTCTGGATCGGATGGCCGAGGGCTGCTTGCTGGGCCAGTCGCAGACTTTCGAAGTAATAGCGCATGCGTTCGGCTCCACCTTCGGCGAATGCGCTGGTCGAACCCAGCGCCATCAGGCCGGCGAGGATCGCGGCGGTGCGTTTCATGGTATGCCTCCCACTAAAGATGTCGGATGCCTTTCGTCCATGAATCAATGAAGCAGTGTCGAAATGGCATTATCCGCCGATTCGCTTAAATGGGAATTAACTTCACCGCTGGCCTTACCATGAAAAAGGGGCCGCAAGCGGCCCCTGAAAGGATTACTGCTGAACGACCGCGGGTGACGTTTTCGGCTTCATCAGGCTGAAGTCGATCAACGCGCGCTGCTCGCGCTCATAGGGGTTGCCGATCATCAATGGCCGGGGCTTGAAACCGTCGCTGACCAGACTCTTGCTGCGATCGAGTTCGTCGAAGCTCAGGCCTGCCAGATCGGCCCAGGTGTGGATCAGGTGCGAGCTGCTGTAAGGACGCGACAGATCGCCGGCGAGGTTCCAGTCATGGCTTGCCCGCCATTTCGGCGAAGCCCAGGCCATGAACGGAATGGTGTACATCGGTGCCGTCGGCTTGTTCTCGTTACGCCCCAGGGTGTTGTGACCTGCGGAATCGAACACGTCTTCGCCATGGTCGGAGAGGTACAGCAGAAAGCCGTTCGGATCGGTTCTGGCGTAGTCCTTGATCAGGCTGGACACCACGAAGTCGTTGTACAGCACAGCATTGTCATAGCTGTTGTACGTCGGCACCTGATCGTCACGTACGCCGGCCGGTACGCCATTGCGGTCCTGGAACCTGTCGAATGCCTGCGGGTAGCGGTACTGGTAGCTCATGTGCGTGCCGAGCAGATGCACGACGATGAGTTTGCGCGGTGCCTCGTCGGCCAGGGCCTTGTTGAACGGCTCGATCACGTCGCCGTCGTACTGCGCGGCGTTCTGGTTGCGGTTGTTGTTCAGGTACACCTGCTCGTCGGCCTGTTCGGAGAAGGTCGTGAGCATGGTGTTGCGCTTGGTCATGGTCTGCTGGTTGGTGATCCAGAAGGTTTTGTAACCGGCCTGTTTCATCATGCTGACCAGCGATGGCGTCGACAGGTACAGGTCCGGGTTTTCTTCGTCGGCGAAGGTCAGGACCTGTTGCAGCGCTTCAATGGTGTAGGGGCGCGGGGTGATGACGTTGTCGAAAACGTCCAGTTGATCCTTGAGCTTGTCCAGTTCCGGCGTGGTTTGCCGTGGGTAACCGTACAGGCTCATGCGCTGACGGTTGGTGGACTCGCCGATCACCAGCACCAGGGTCGCAGGCGTGTTGGCCATGGCGTCCTTGAGGTTGTGCAGCGGTGCAATCCTGCTGGCGCTGTTGAGCATGTCCTGCATGCCGGCCAGGGTTTCCAGATAACGGTGATAGGCCACGGCCATCTGCCATGGCACCGCCGGCTCGATGCGGGTTTCGAACTTGTCGAAGCCTTCGGCGAAACTGCCGGTGCGCAAGGTTTGCTTGATCAGCGGATAACCGACCACCGCTACGACAATGCCCAGCGCCGCCACGATAGCCTTGCCACGGGGCAGGTACACCGGGCGCAGGCGAGTCCAAAGGAAATAGGCAAATGCGGTGTGGGCCAGGAACGCCGGGATCATCCACCAGGCAAAGTACTGGGTCATGTACTCGCCGGCTTCAGCCACGTTCGACTCGAACATGATGAAGATGACGCTCTGGGAAAATTCCTGCTGGTAAATGAAGAAGTAGCCCAGGCTCGCCATGGAACACGCCCACAGCACGATGCCGATCACG
This sequence comes from Pseudomonas sp. FW305-70, assembly GCF_058783925.1. NCBI lineage: Bacteria > Pseudomonadati > Pseudomonadota > Gammaproteobacteria > Pseudomonadales > Pseudomonadaceae > Pseudomonas > Pseudomonas sp. FW305-70. The sequence continues at coordinate 132,460 of NZ_JBYSYZ010000011.1, read as the reverse complement.
GCGGCCATGACACGGGTCTGTTTGGGGAACAGCAGCATCGGCGCCAGCCAGATCGCGCTCATGACGAAGGCCTGGCGGAATCCGGAAAACCCGGAGGTGCCCGTCAGCTGGATCAACAGTTGGGTAATGCCGGAAAAGTACCAAAAGAATACAAACAGCCAGACGAGTCCGGCCCAATCAAAACCTGCCGCAGTCGTTTTGCTGCGTTCGAACAAAGACATTCAGCGCTCCAGCCGAGAATTCACTACACCGCCGGGACTTGGAGATCGCGGACGACGAACGAGGGCCGCACGGAACCGGGCAGCCTGGAACTTGTAATTATCGTGAGACAATTGTGAAAATTTCGTGAGTTGCCGGAGGCGGCAGGGCGTGAGCCGGTGCGGAAGCAGTGCAGACTGCTCCCGCTTGAGACGGGGGAATCAGGCGAGTGGGGCGCGTTGCACCGCAACCAGGGGTTGCGTCTGACCTGTTTGCAGCAGCAGTCGCAACTGCGCCAGCTCCTGTTTCAATTGATCGCGTTCGTCCTTCAACTGACGCAATTCATCGCGACGGATAGTGACGTAAAGGGTTTGTGCTGGCAGTGCGGTATGTACTGTGCCCATTGCTCACCTCGCAAATGGCGTGTCTCAACTGTAGAGCCGCGTCGAAATCAACGGCTGATCTACTATCGGCGCCAATTTTGATTTCTTTTGCTCCCGAAGGGAACTTTTTTATTTTTCATTGTCGTTGTGTCTTCGGGTTGATTCCCGACGTTATCCATCAGGATCGGGCACAATGCCCGGAAACTTCACGCCAACGCTCTGGACTAACCTCATGAGTCGCGTTGGGCTATAACCTTTGACACACTTTTTATTTGTAGTAGGGAGCATCAGCACATGCAACTCGGGATTATTGGACTGGGCCGCATGGGCGGCAATATTGCGCGGCGCCTGATGCTCAACGGGCACACCACCGTTGTTTACGACCGCAATACCGCCTTTGTCGAAGCCTTGTCCGCTGAGGGTTCCACCGGCGTCACGGATCTGCCTGCGCTGGTCGCTGGCCTGGCCAGGCCGCGTGCGGTGTGGGTCATGCTGCCGGCAGGCGCGCCGACCGAAGAGACCATCGACACCCTGAGCAATTTGCTCGAAGCCGGCGACACCATCATCGACGGCGGCAACACCTTCTATAAGGACGATATCCGCCGGGCCAGGACCCTGTCGGAAAAGGGCCTGCATTACATCGACGTCGGTACATCCGGCGGCGTCTGGGGCCTGGAGCGTGGCTACTGCATGATGATCGGCGGCGATGCCGCGACCGTTAAGCGTCTCGACCCGCTGTTTGCAACCCTGGCCCCGGGCATGGGTGACATCCCGCGTACCAAGGACCGCAAGTCCGACGACGATCGTGCCGAGCGTGGCTACATTCACGCCGGTCCCGCCGGCGCCGGGCATTTCGTGAAGATGATCCACAACGGCATCGAATACGGAATGATGCAGGCCTTCGCTGAAGGCTTCGACATCCTGCAAACCAAAAACAGCGAGAGCTTGCCAGCCGACCAGCGTTTCGACCTGAACGTCGCCGACATCGCCGAAGTCTGGCGTCGTGGCAGCGTGGTGTCCTCGTGGTTGCTCGACCTGACGGCCGACGCCCTGGCCAGTGATCCGAAGCTCGACGGTTTCTCCGGGTCGGTGGCCGACAGCGGTGAAGGCCGCTGGACCATCGAGGCGGCAATGGAGCAAGCGGTGCCGGTGCCGGTGCTGTCGAACTCGCTGTTTTCCCGCTACCGCTCGCGCGGCCAGGGCACCTTTGGCGACAAGGTTCTCTCGGCCCAGCGCTTCGGCTTCGGCGGCCACGTGGAGACCTCGAAAAAATGACCCACGTGATCCGCAGGAAATCCAAGGCTGAGCCTGCACCCGCGACGACGCTGTTTCTGTTTGGCGCCCATGGCGACCTGGTCAAGCGTCTGTTGGTGCCGGCGCTGTATAACCTCAAGCGCAACGGGTTGCTCGGGGATGGACTGCGGATCATCGGCGTTGACCACAACGCCATCAGCGATGAGGGTTTTGCGCAAAAGCTCGAAGACTTCATTCGCAACGAGATGGCTGGCAAGGGCGATCACACCCTTGATCCAGCGGTCTGGTCCAGACTTGCCAAAGGCATCAGCTACGTCCAGGGCGATTTCCTGGACGACAGCACTTATCAAGCGCTGGCGGCGAAAATCGCCGACAGCGGAACCGGCAATGCGGTGTTTTACCTGGCCACCGCGCCGCGTTTCTTCAGTGAGGTGGCGCGCCGACTCGGTGCCGCCGGCTTGCTGGAAGAGACCCCCGAGGCCTTCAGAAGGGTGGTGATCGAAAAACCCTTCGGCTCCGACCTGCAAACGGCTGAGGCCTTGAATGCCTGCCTGCTCAAGGTGATGACGGAAAAGCAGATCTACCGGATCGATCACTATCTGGGCAAAGAGACCGTACAGAACATTCTGGTCAGCCGGTTCTCCAACAGCCTGTTCGAAGCGTTCTGGAACAATCACTACATCGACCACGTGCAGATCACCGCCGCGGAAACCGTCGGCGTGGAAACCCGTGGCAGTTTTTATGAGCACACGGGCGCGCTGCGGGACATGGTGCCCAATCACCTGTTCCAGTTGCTGGCGATGGTGGCGATGGAGCCGCCCGCTGCGTTTGGCGCCGATGCGGTGCGTGGCGAGAAGGCCAAGGTCGTCGGCGCGATCAGGCCCTGGACGGTCGAGGAGGCCCGTGCCAACTCGGTGCGCGGTCAATACGCCGCGGGTGAAATCGACGGCAAGGTGCTGCCGGGCTATCGCCAGGAAGACAAGGTCGCACCCGACAGCAATACCGAAACCTATGTGGCCCTCAAGGTCATGATCGATAACTGGCGCTGGGTCGGGGTGCCGTTCTACCTGCGCACTGGCAAGCGCATGAGCGTGCGTGACACCGAGATCGTCATCTGTTTCAAGCCGGCGCCCTATGCTCAGTTTCGCGATACCGAGGTCGATGAACTGCAGCCGACTTATTTGCGCATTCAGATACAGCCGAACGAAGGCATGTGGTTCGACCTGTTGGCCAAGCGTCCCGGTCAGGCCCTGAAAATGGACAACATCGAACTGGGGTTTGCCTACAAGGATTTTTTCGAGATGCAGCCGTCCACGGGCTACGAAACCCTGATCTACGATTGCCTGACCGGCGATCAGACGTTGTTCCAGCGCGCCGACAACATCGAAAACGGCTGGCGCGCCGTGCAGCCCTTCCTCGATGCCTGGCAGCAGGACGCCAGCGTGCAGAGCTATGCTGCCGGGGAAAACGGCCCGAAGGCCGGCGAAGAATTGCTCACCCGTGACGGTCGCGTCTGGCACCGACTCGGGTAATGTGGGAGCGAGCTTGCTCGCGAAAGCGGTCTGTCAGGCACTTGGATGTGAATGTGCCGACGCCATCGCGAGCAAGCTCGCTCCCGCAGGGCTGGCGGGGTTACAGCCAGTAGCTCACCGCATACCACCCGAGCAAGCCCATGACCACGGTGTAGGGCAACGCCATCCAGACCATCCGACCGTAAGACAGGCGCACCAGCGGTGCAATCGCCGAGGTGAGCAAGAACAGGAACGCCGCCTGGCCGTTGGGCGTCGCCACGCTTGGCAGGTTGGTGCCGGTGTTGATCGCAATGGCCAGCGTCTCGAAATGTTCGCGGGTCATCTCACCTGCCATGAATGCGCGCTTCACTTCGGTGATGTAAATAGTCGCGACGAACACGTTGTCACTGATGGCTGACAGCAGGCCGTTGGCAATGAACAGCATGCCCGGTTGTTGGTCCGCCGGCAGCGCGAGTACCCATTGGATCAACGGCGAGAACAATTGCTGGTCGTGAATCACCGCGACCACGGCGAAAAACACCACCAACAAGGCGGTAAACGGCATGGCGTCCTTGAACGCGGTGCCGAGGCGATGTTCGTCGGTGATGCCGGTAAACGCGGTGATCAATACGATCACCATCAAACCGATCAAGCCCACTTCGGCGATGTGAAACGCCAGCCCGGCGATCAGAATCAATGCGGCAGCGCCCTGTACCAGAAGCGCGGCACGTTGGCGGGCGGTGCGCTCGGCATTGTCTTCGGCGGCGTAGTTGGCCAGCACCGCACGGACGTTATCCGGCAGCAGCGTGCCGTATCCGAACCAGCGCAGCTTTTCCAGCAGGACGCATGTCACCAGGCCTGCAACCAGTACCGGCAGGGATACCGGTGCAACCTTGATGAAGAATTCGTAGAAATGCCAACCCATTTCATGGCCGATCAGCAGGTTCTGCGGCTCGCCGACCAGCGTACACACACCGCCCAGTGCGGTGCCTACGGCACCGTGCATCAGCAGGCTGCGCAAAAAGGCGCGGAACTGTTCGAGATCGCCCTGATGCAGGGTGGGCAGATGTTTGTCGTCGCTGTACTCGCTGTCCTGGCGCGGGTCGTTACCCGAGGCGACGCGGTGATACACCGAGTAAAAGCCTACGGCGGCACTGATGATCACGGCGGTCACGGTCAAGGCATCGAGGAACGCCGACAGGAAGGCCGACAGGAAGCAGAACATCAGGGACAGCGCGGCCTTGGAGCGAACCCCCAACAGCAGGCGCGAGAACAGGTACAGCAGCAAGTCCTTCATGAAGTAGATACCGGCCACCATGAACATCAGCAGCAGGATCACCGGGAAGTTGTGCAGCAACTCGTCATACAGCGCCTGGGGCGTGGTCATCTTCAGCAGCAGGGCTTCGACCAACAACAGGCCGCCGGGCATCAACGGATAACACTTGAGCGCCATGGCCAGGGTGAAGATGAACTCCAGCACCAGCAGCCAGCCAGCCGCCACCGGGCCTGCGGTCCACATTACCAGGGCATTGAGAATCAGAAAGCCGACGATGCAGGCCTTGTACCAACGGGGCGAATGCCCGAGAAAGTTGTGCGCGAACGCCTGGGCCATTGAACCGGACATCGGCTGCTCCTTGTTTTAAGAAGCGCGCAAGTTGCCGCAAGCGGGTGAGAAGATCAAGCGCAGGAAAAATGCATGTGCCTACCCCTGATAGCGAGCGATGACCGCCTTGTAGTTTCCATGCAGTGAATAGCCGCCGACGACGATGTTTCCGTCGGCCTGCGCCGCGACACAGGTGGCGGTATCCAGGCTCGGGCCCAGGCGAGTACGTGTATAGCCGCTGCCTTTGCCGAAACGGCGATCGGGAAGGCCGTTGGGCAGGTATCGCCCGACAATGAAGTCTGCTTCGATGCCGCCGAAGGTTGCGCCCGCCGTCAGCACACCGCCATCGGGCTGTAACTGCGCGGTATTCCACTGGCAGCCTTTGTGGCCAATTACCAGACGTTGCGGCTGGCCTGCGTTGCAGTGGTTGTCGGGGCGGCCGTTGCTGTGCATCTTGAAAGTCAGGCAGTGCATCGGTTCGCGACTGCTGCCAAAACACAAGACGTCACCGTTGCTTTGCTGGACCACCTGACTGACCCGGGCGCCATACCCACGCGCCTTGAACGTCAGGAATCCATCCACGGCAAAACTGTCGTCGAGGCGGCCGTCGGCGTGGTAGCGCGCCAGCAAGCCTTCTTCAGGAAAGTTGATCGACCCACCCACCAGAACCCGGCCGTCACCTTGTACCGTCAGGCTGCTGAGCCAGGTATTCATCAGCAGGTGCCGGACCACCACAAAGCCACGGCCATTGAACGAGCAGTCCAGCGAGCCTTCGACATCCAGTCGTATCAACAGGCCCACGTGATCGGCCTGTTCGAAGTGATGGTTGGCCAGAATCAGGATCCGGCCGTCTCGCTGTACGCCCACATCGCAGGCTTCAGCGCCCGGCACACCGGGAGGCAGCCAGATATCGCGCATACCGAGGGACAGACCACCAGGCAATCGCACGACGCGGTGGCCATTATCGCCAAAGCTTCGAACCAGGCGCCCCTCTTGATCGAACAGTGCCAGACCCGGGAGCGTGCGGTGTGCGTTATCGTATTGCAGGCCGGCCAACAGGATATTGCCGTCGGGCATGACCAGAACCCTGGCGCCCATGGCTTCGAATCCGGGTTCGAATTGCCCGATGACGCTGCCTTGCCTGCCGAACGCAAGGTCTGCCGAACCATCCTCCAGCAAGCGGGCCAGACCAAAGCGGCTGCCCTCGGCCATGACGACCTTTGCCGCCACCAGCATACGGCCCCGGGCATCGATTGCGACGTCGTTGGCCATGCTGCAAAGGCTGTCGGCGAAATACACCTGGGTTTTACCGTTGCCTGCAAACGTCGTATCGAGAGTGCCGGCAGTGTTCCGGACGGCGGGGCGGGCAATGGCGGACTGGATTGGCATGAACCGCATCTCCTTGCGAGTCGTCCTTATCCAGAAGTTTGGGTGGCGACTTTATAAGAAGAATATTCAATCCCTGAATGGGGAGATGCACAACGGTATGAACTAACAGACGGAGAGTCGCTGTGTGCCACAACAGTGTCTTTTCGAACCAATGGCAAGCCTGCAAAGTATCAGGCGCACAAAAGCTCAAACTAACGGGGCAATGAGTGCGTATGGGCGAGAACCATCAGCCCAACTAAAAGACGGGGGAGGGCGCGGATTACTCCGGAGTAATCCGCAAAACGATTAGTGCGGCATCGACCACGACTGCAGTGTGTAACCTTCCTCGCTCAATTCGGCGCGGGCCTGTTCCAGCAACAGTTCGAGTTGTGCAGGATCGGAATAAGCACTGCTCGGGATCTGCTTGCGGCCAATGCGGGTGCTGGTGCGATCGATAACGGTCAGGCTGAGTTCGCCATTACCGTCTTGTGGAGCCCAGGCCACGCATTTGAATGGTTTGAATGCGCGGTCGGCAATCAGAAGTGCCTCGTTGATACGGAGCGGGGCGTTCATAGGGTCTTCTCTCTGTATGCCCAATCAAGTGATGTGCCGTCGGTTGGGCTTACCGTTCGGCTGGTTACTTGTACTGATGCCCGCAACCGGGGTCCGGGTCACACACAATCAAAAGAAATTTCGACTTTATTTCATTGGCTCAAGAATGAGTCCGGCATTGAAAGCTGAATGAAAGGAAGGAGTCGTTAGGTAACTATCAAAGGCGTTTTTTATAACTGTATTTCTTTCAGTCCTATAGTCAAACGGTACAAGGGGCTGTCAAGTTCTTGCTAACGTTACAGTCAGGTCCGCCAAATGATTGTTTTTAATAAATTTTCTAAAATTTGGCGTCAAGGAACAGTCATGAGCGATGCGCCAGCTTCACGACGTCTATTAGTGGTGGACCCCTGTGACGATTGCTATCGTCTGCTCCCTGGACTGCGCGAAATCGGTTGGGAGGTTGACAGCTGCACGCTGGAGCACGCCGCTGAGCGAACCTGTGACGTGGGCTTGATACGCCTGCAGCCGTATCACCTTGAGCACCCGGAGCCCGTCAAGGAGTTGATCAGCCGCAGTGGCGCAGAGTGGATAGCCGTACTCAACCAGGAAGTGCTGCGACTGAAAAATGTCGGCGACTTTGTCTGTGAGTGGTTTTTTGACTTTCATACCTTGCCATTCGATGTGTCCAGGGTTCAGGTAACGCTGGGCCGGGCATTTGGCATGGTGCGGTTGCGTGGGCAGGGTACGGTGCATGTTGACCAGTCCGAGCACGAATTGCTCGGCGACAGTAAACCTGTGCGTGAACTGCGAAAACTGTTGAGTAAACTGGCCCCGACCGAATCTCCGGTATTGATTCGCGGTGAAAGCGGCACTGGCAAGGAATTGGTCGCACGAACCCTGCATCGCCTGTCCCAGCGTCACAGCAAACCCTTCATCGCGATCAATTGTGGTGCGATTCCCGAACACTTGATCCAGTCCGAGTTGTTCGGTCATGAGAAAGGTGCGTTTACCGGCGCACATCAACGCAAGGTCGGACGAATAGAAGCCGCTAACGGTGGCACCCTGTTTCTCGACGAGATCGGTGACCTGCCGCTGGAGTTGCAGGCCAATCTGCTGCGGTTCCTCCAGGAAAAGCACATTGAGCGGGTGGGCGGCAGTCAGCCGATTCCGGTCGATGTGCGGGTGCTGGCGGCGACGAATGTCGACCTTGAAGCCGCTATCGCGAAGAAACGCTTTCGCGAAGACTTGTATTACCGCCTGAACGTACTGCAAGTGCTGACCGTTCCGCTGCGCGAGCGCCATGGCGACTTATCGATGCTGGCCAATCACTTTTCCCACTTCTACAGCCGTGAAACCGGACGTCGCCCCCGCAGTTTCAGCGAAGACGCCCTGATTGCCATGGGCAAACACGACTGGCCAGGCAATGTGCGTGAACTGGCCAATCGCGTACGTCGCGGACTGGTATTGGCCGAAGGCCGGCAGATCGAGGCTCGTGACCTGGGGTTGATCAGTCAACACGCAATTGCCGCGCCGATGGGCACCCTCGAAGAATACAAGACCCGGGCCGAACGCCAGGCGTTGTGCGATGTATTGAGCCGTCACAGCGATAACCTGAGTGTCGCCGCCAAAGTATTGGGCGTGTCGCGCCCGACTTTCTACCGGTTGTTGCACAAGCATCAGATTCGTTGAACTCCTGCTTCAAACAAAAAGACCGCTGCAATGGAAATTGGGGGCGCGGCGCGCTTGAGTCCATCGCCAGCTGGCTCCTACAGTTT
>NZ_JBYSYZ010000011.1:20473-123716 GCF_058783925.1 Pseudomonas sp. FW305-70 | reverse complement strand
CAGCGTGGGCATGGCCCCTTGTGGGAGCTGGCTTGTCGGGTCGCCGCATCGCAGCGATGGTCGTTAACGATAACGCGTGTGAGCTGGATAAACGCGGCGCGCTTGAGCCCATCGCCAGCAAGCTGGCTCCTACAGTTTCAGCGTGGGCATGGCCCCTTGTGGGAGCTGGCTTGTCGGGTCGCCGCATCGCAGCGATGGTCGTTAACGATAACGCGGGTGATCTGGATAAACGCGGCGCGCTTGAGCCCATCGCCAGCAAGCTGGCTCCTACAGTTTCCCTGGATTGCGTGAAGAGCCTGGTCAGAAGTAGTAAGGGAATTTCAGGCTGAACTGGAAGTCGGGGGCGTCGTCCGTCATGCCAATGGACAGGTTGGGTACGATGGTCAGTCTGTCGGTGGCCGCAATGGTCATGCCGATGTTGAAGTAACCGGCGTTGGCATCGCTGGACACCACCGATTGCCAATCCCCGCCATCTTCCTTGAGCTGGCTTTTGCGTTGCACCAGGTCAGAGACCGAGAACGACATGCTCATCTTTTCGTTCAAGGCGAACGCAATACCGGCGCCAATCTGGAAACTGTCGCCAATGCGTACTTTGCCCGGGGTCTTGAGCGCCGGGTTGGAGCTGATGTCGTCGAAAGACTCCTCCAGGTTGTGCGTGTACGACAGGCTGCCGAACAGCACTGCCGGATCGAAGGTCTTGACCAGAGAGATCCCCGGCGTGATCGACCAGACGCCGTTACCGGTAGGCAAGGATTCAGGCACGGCCAGGTTGGAGTTTTCGTCTACCCGAACCAGCTTGATGCCGAACGGGTCTTTGCCGGTCGGTGCCTTGACGCGCAAGGTCAACACGGCATCCGGCGTGTTGGCCGACTCGTCGAGGAATTTGTAGGCGATACCGAAGTTGACGTCGCCAATGGTCGGGTCTTGCTTGACGGTGTCTTCGGTCGTGACGTTGGCGGCACCGCTATTGCCGCCACCGGACTGGTACGTGGACTGGCGGTAGACCACCGGCACGTTCAGGTCGAACTGCCAGCGATTGTTGAAGTTGTAGCGGCCGGTGAGGTCCAGCGTCCAGGTGTCAGCCTTGATCCGGTCCAGGTTGATGGCGCCGAGAAAGATCGAGTCCAGGGCGAGAAAACCGTTGAGGACCAGTTGGCGGGTATCGTACCTGGAGTAGGTTATCCCGGTTTCGACGCTGAACTTGCCACCGCCGAAGAACCCGCTGGCCTCGTCATACAGGTTTGAAACGCTTTGCGCCGGTTGTGAGTCTTCGGCCAGCGATTGTCCATACGAACTGCCGCTGCCTCCGGCGGCCCCCCCTGAAGCCGCCGCGGCACCGGTGCCGGTGGCGACGTTTGGATTGCTCTTCAGGTCCGCTGGTGACTTGGCCAGGCGTTTGGGAGGGGGGGCAGCGGGCTGTTCTTCGACCTGGCGGACCCGTTGCTCAAGAACCGCCAGCGCTTTTTGCTGGACTTCGTATCGTTGTTTCAACTCCAGAAGCTCTCGTTTGAGAGCCTCCAGTTCCGGGTCAGGTGCTGCCTGCACCATCGCCACCGGAAGTAGAGAGCACAAGCATATAGCTGCACGCAGTGATACCGATCGGTACATGAAAAAGCCGTCCATTTGTGCCCAATGGTCGTGACTTAGCGTAGCTCAATACCCCAAGGTCCGTAATGCAGTGAGTTGGTTCAGGTTGTAGCCCAATGCACCGGCACTCGGGCTTTTATTGTCGAGCACGACGTTGAGTCGAGTCATGTTGTTGACCACATTGCTGCTGCCCAGCAACCGGGTGTCTTGAAGTAATCCGCCCTGGGCGACTTGTTGCAGGCTTGAGCCCTGGTTGTTGTTGGCAGTAATGGCCAGCTGAACACCGCCGCCGGTCGCGGACACGGAGACACTCCCTGCAGCATTGCTTCCGGTGATGGTTTGACCGGCTATCAGCGCCTGGCCCCGGCTTTGCACCGGCGCTGGGGCCGTGCTGGCCTCTTTGACGTTGATGGCGATTTTGTTGTTTGAGCGGTTGCCATCGCCTGCAGCCCGTGTGACCTGGGTAATGCCCTGAGAGGTGCTCAATCCGGCGCCACCGGTTACACGACCGGTACCCGAGTTGGGCGAACCGCCTTTACCGCTGTGTTTGATGGTTGATACGTAGAACTCGGGCTTGACCGTTTCGGCTTGAAGACGCATCGAGGTGGTTGCCCCGATCAGGTCACCACTGGCGTTGCGCCAGGTACTGCTCATGACAACACCGAAGCTGATGATCCGCCCCGGCATCACATACCGGCCACGCAACTCGGCCAGTTCCTGGTCCTTGATTTCGATGGGTCTGAACTCATCAGCAAAACCTGAAGTGGTCGCTGCCAGACAGGCAGTGACCACCCAATACGAGGTTTTCATTTGCTGCTCCCGGAGCATCCTGCCCCCTGTCATCTTATTGGCGATTAGAAGAAGTCGCTCTGTATGAAACCAAATTCCATCAATTCAGCATCTTTGACCGGGTTGAAATTATCCATCTTGTTCTTGGCAGTCAGCGGTTCCGGTGGACTGCGTAACGCATTGGTCTTGTCGTAACCGGCACCGATGATAGCGAAGACAATGCCATTCCAGCCTTTGACAAAATCATCATGGGAGTAGCGTTTGTGACCGAGCACCGGGTCACCGATGTAGACCCAGTTCTTGTCCGCCCGCTGCAACACTACAAAGTGCTTGTAGCCACGAGTTTCCATCAGTACGACCACCGGAATCGTCACGGCATCGAGTCTTTCAGGCGGGATCTTGTAACCCCGGGCGCGCATGCCGATGCTTTCTATGTAGCGCTTCATGTCCAGCATGGAAAAACCCTGGGTACGGACCAGGTCCTGGTCGGCGAAGACCAGCATGCCTTTGATGATGTGCTCCTCATCGACGTCGAGCCAATAGGCCTGGCGCAGGATCGTTGCCAGCGCGGCGGCGCCGCAGCTGAAATCGGTTTTCTGTTCGACGATGTCGCTGAACTTGCGCTCACGCAAACTCTGTACGTGCTTGTACACCAGCACGCCGCCCGGCAGGGCGGCAACCGGCATCTGTGCAGCCTGGGTCAGGCCAGACAGGCACAGCAGAACGAAAAGGGCCGTCTTACGCATGGACGATACGCCTTCAGACCAAGGAAATGCGCCGTCGCCGGGGCTTTCATGGCGGTCGCGATTATGGGCATGATTTACAGCCTGCGGCGATGGACAGCGAGTTGCTTTGCTGGTTGCCGACGCCGGACGATACGTTGGCTCCGCCGTTGCCGGAGAAGTTGTTCATCGAACTCGTGATCGAAGCATTGTTGGTTACAGGAGGTCTCCAGCCTTCTGGCGTCATCACTTGTTGAGTGGTTATGCCGGACAGACCGAGTACACCCACGGGTACGAATTCAGTCCTGGCGTTGTTGGTGACGTTCAGCCCGGACGTGCTTTGGTTGGCCGCCGCCGCGGCAACTGCTACACGGCCGCCGGAAACGGCAATTGCCAGGTTGTTTTTCTGTTGGTTGAAGTCGCCGGTGGTCACGTTGATGCCGATGTTGCCGGAACCGCTGTTGCCCGCGTTATTGAGCGATGTGTTGTTGGTGTTGGAGTGGTTCCTGGCGGTGTTGCCAGTGCTCCTCTGAGTCGCGCTGGAGACGGTTACGGCGGAGCCGAAGATGAAGGCTTCGTCAGCCGTGGCGAGGGCGGCGGCGTTGTCTTGCTGGTTGCCGTTACCCGCTGCAACGTTGGCGCCCATGTTGCCGTTGGAGTTGTTCAGGGAGTTTTCGATTTTGGCGTCGTTTTGGGTACCCCGGTTCACTACTCTGCTGTCACTGCTTTCCTGCGAGTCCAGCACGGCGGCCCCGGCGCCTGAGGTAATCTGCAGAATCTGATCCAGCGACGGGCTATCAGGCTGTGGGTTGTTGCCCTGTCCATTGCCCTGCACGGGATCCGCCTGGGCTGCAAATGCCATCACTGCTGCCAGGGCGAAAGCCAGTGGTTTGAGAGCAGTTGTCGGGTTCATGGTGATTCTCCGTGCTCATTAGTTGGTCAAGTGTTGATACTTCCCCATTGGCACTGTGTCGGGGTCAGTCAGAGACCCGGATACTCAGGGTGTTAGCCATTCGGTTCCCCACCCCGGCACTCTGGTTCACCTGGATCACGCCCCGGCTACCGGTGAAGGCCTGGTCGCTTGTCACGACCTGGCGACTGCCGTTTGGGGTGCCAGTTGCTCCCGAGTTCGGTAGCAACGCCACGTTCTGTTGAGAAAGAGCACTGTCGTCGATGGCTTGTGGTGCAGCGCCGATGCTGATGCGCAGGGCGTTGGCCATCTGGTTGTTCGCCCCGGCACTCTGGTTGACGCCCAGTACGCCGTTGCCATTACTGAAAGAGGTGCCACCGATATCGGCCGTCGCATCCATCGACGGATTGGCTGGCGTGGTGATGCTCTGCCTGACGCTGGTGGTCGCCCCGGTTTCGGTTCCAATGGCGATCGCGCGGACGTTGGCCTGCTGCTGTTGATCACCCGCCGCCTGGTTGACGCTGAAGTTGCCTCGGTATTGGGTACCGGAATCCAGGAGGGTGGCGTTGTTCACCGAACTGACGCCCGAATCGGCCATCACGCTGGTGCCGCCGAGCAGGGCAAGTAACAGGGCAAATAACTGGGCAGGTAAAAAGGCAGGTAAAAAAAGGGAACGATCCATCTCATTGCCCCCCCGTTATTCTGCCCAGTGGACTGAGGCCGCTGCTCATGGCGCGGTTGATGGTTCCGGAAATGGTGCCGCCGCTGCCACCACCGTGGCCGACGGACATGCCGGGCAAACCGTTGGGGTTGGTGATGACATTCAGGCCGTGCATGCCGCCCGGGTTTTGCCCGAAGCTGTTATGAGGGGTCGTTCCGGTGGTTACCCCGGCGATGTCGGCGTCGCTGAGTTCGCCGGTGACGCGGGCAGAAGGGTTGGCGCTGATCGTGGCCGGGTTCGGATCCCTGCCGCCGCTGCGACCGATGAGCGTTGGGTGAACGGTACGGTCAAGCACGATGACACCGTTGCCTTCGGCTTGAACGTTTAAACTGAGAACAGTGCCAGTAGCGGTCGCGATCAGCAGGAGGCACATCAAGCCTTTTTTTTTGAATATCTCCACGACATTCATTCCTTCATTTGTAAGCTGGCCACGGTCAGCTGTGTGAGGAATACAGCGAAAGCTGTGCCGCCTTTTGAATATCGAGGTGATTCAATGGCTTACAGACTTGGTTCGGGAACCCTTTGTCGAGGGTGTACCAACGGTGAGACGAATCCCTGCGCTGGCAGCCCGTAATTGCGGACAAACCCCTCTGGAACAAGGGTTCTAGCGTTGTTGTAACAATGCCTTAACACCTCCGGCGAGCAAACGAGGAGGAGCGTTGAAATGAATGGTTTCAGGCAGGGAGGGTGTTTCAGGATCGGACACTATCCCCCCCGCCGCAGGGGGAAGATGGGGGAATTGCCCCAAACGCGGGTCAGGCGCCGAGCAATCGGGTCACGGCGTTCAGTGCCTGGATTCGGCGTTCTGCCCAATCTCCGTGCAGCACTTGAACCGGTTGTGCGTGGTGTTCAAGCCAGGCCAGGGTCTGCTCGAAAAATGCCTGGCGCTCACTCAATCGGGGCTGGCAACGCTGGCCGTCATCCGTCCACTCGACGTGCTCCGGTGACAGCAGCAGGTGCAAATCGTAATGCCGGGCCAGTAGCGTTTGTTCAATCCAGGCGGGGCAATCGCCAAACAGGGTCTGGCTCCAGAGAATATTGCTCAGCAGGTGCGTGTCGAGGATGAGCAAAGGTGGCTGTTGCGCCCGCGCCTGGTCTTCCCATGCCAATTGACCGCGGGCGATGGGCGTAATGTCGGCCAGCGTGGTGTCCCGCGGATTCTGCTCGATGAACCAGCGCACGTACTCGTCAACCAGCATCCCGCCGAAACGCTGTTGCAACTCGGCCGCCAGCCAGCTTTTACCGCTGGATTCAGGGCCTGTGAGGACCAGGACTTTCATGCGCGCAATGCCGGATCGGCACGCCATTCGCGCCAGCCCTGTACGGCGATGACGGCGAACAACCCGTACAGGGTGGCGGTCAGGTACAGGCCTTTATAGACGAACAACCCGACGAATATCACATCCAGAGCGATCCACAACGGCCAGCACTGGACACGTTTTTGCGCCATCCAGACCTGCGCCACCAGGCTGAACCCGGTCAGCGCCGCATCAAGCCAGGGCTGTGCAGCGTCGGTCCAGTGGGCCATGGCGGCTCCCAGCGACAGACTGCCGACGGCACCAATGACCAGGCTCAACACCACGGTTCGAGCGTCGAGGCGACTGACTTCGCGACCATGGGTCGTGTCGCCAACCCGTGTCCACTGCCACCAGCCGTAAAGCTGCAAGGCGGCATAGACAACTTGCAGCAGCATGTCGGAATACAGTTTCACCTCAAAAAAGATCCAACTGTAGAGCAGCACCATGACCAGGCCGATAGGCCAGCACCAGGGGTTCTGTTTGACCGTCAGCCAGACGGCAATGACACCGAGGGCGGCGGCAAACAGTTCAAGCCCGGACATGGAGATACCTTGGGGAAATCAAAGAGGGGCGGATTGTAACCGCCGATCGGACTTGTCTGATAGGATTTCGCCCCCCGCACGGGTAAAGCTGATTCAAGGTGGTTTTTTCACAGGATTTTAACGGTTCTGTGGTGATCCTTGATGCGCGGGAGACCTCAGCCAGGCTGATCGCAAAAAGCATTTGAAAAATATTAACGGGGCATGCCGGCGTGCATAGCCTTTTGGGGGATTGATGGATCTTTGGACCGCCTTTCAGGCATTGATTCTTGGGGTTGTAGAAGGACTTACCGAGTTCCTGCCCATTTCCAGTACCGGCCACCAGATCATCGTGGCCGACTTGCTCGGCTTCGGGGGCGAGCGGGCGATGGCGTTTAACATCATCATTCAGTTGGGTGCCATCCTGGCGGTGGTGTGGGAGTTTCGACGCAAGATCCTCGACGTAGTCATCGGTCTGCCAACCCAGCCGGGCGCCCGGCGGTTTACCGCAAACCTGTTGATCGCGTTCTTGCCGGCCGTGGTGTTGGGCGTGATCTTCGCCGACCTGATCCACCATTACCTGTTTAATCCCATCACCGTGGCAACGGCGCTGGTCGTGGGCGGGATCGTCATGTTGTGGGCCGAGCGCCGCCAGCATGAAGTACACGCCGAATCCGTGGATGACATCACCTGGAAAGATGCCTTGAAAGTCGGCTTCACCCAATGCCTGGCGATGATCCCGGGCACTTCGCGGTCGGGCTCGACCATCATCGGCGGTTTGCTGTTCGGTCTGTCGCGCAAGACCGCTACCGAGTTCTCGTTCTTCCTGGCGATGCCCACCATGGTCGGCGCAGCGGTGTACTCGGGCTACAAGTACCGTGAACTGTTTGTCCCGGCGGATTTCCCGGTGTTCGCCATCGGCTTCGTCACGGCGTTCATTTTTGCGATGATTGCGGTCCGCGGGCTGCTCAAGTTCATCGCCAACCACAGCTATGCGGCGTTTGCCTGGTATCGCATTGTGTTCGGCCTGATCATCCTGGCGACCTGGCAGTTCGGCTGGGTCGACTGGAGTGCGGTCAAGCCGTGAGTGACTCAAGCTCGCGCAATAACCCCGGGCGCCAGCCCGGGGGACAGATCCGCCATTCACGGCTGAAGTGGCTGGTGTTTGCAATCCTGTGCGCGTTGCCGCTGTCGGGTTCGGTGTCGTCATGGCTGCACGGGGTGTCGCTGATTCCCCTGGCGGTCTACGGCATTGTCAGCGTCGTGACGTTTTTTCTGTACTGGAGCGACAAGCGCAAGGCGCGCGCCAATCAATGGCGGACGCCGGAGAATGTCCTGCATGCGCTGGAGCTCGCCGGCGGCTGGCCCGGTGCATTGCTGGCCCAGCAGGCGTTTCGCCACAAAACCCGCAAAGTCTCGTACCAGTTGGTGTTCTGGATCATCGTGCTGTTGCACCAGGTGTTCTGGATCGATCACCTGTTTCTCGGCGCACATTTGTTCGCCTTGACCCGATAAACAACGCCCTACAGCAACAGTCCGACTTGAGTGCGCTTGGGCAGTCTGCTCACCACTAATTGGTGGGAACGCTGCAGCAATCCCTGTAGTTCTTCGCCACCGAGCGGGTAGGGCGTTTGCATGATGATCCACTGGGCGCGGGCCAGATACGGCGCCGGGTGAATGCCCGGGCGGTCGCAGTGACCGAGAAACAGATCCTTGTCGACCTTGAAGGCCAGGGAATCACCCCTCAGGCCCTGCAAGGCGAACATCTTGTTCCCTGCAATCGAAAACACCCGCACACCTCCCCATTTGTAATCTTCCCGAGCACCGGGCAGGGCGAGGCAAAATTTCGCGACATCCTCTTCGCTCATCCGTCCAGTTTTCATATCAACCGTTCCCCACAGGCATTGAATGATTCGACCAGATGATCAATCCAGGCGCGTACCGCCGGCATCACCCCGCGTCGATGAGGATAGACCGCCTGCAGCCAGCCACCGGGCAGGGACCACTCGGGCAACAGCTGCACCAGTGAGCCGTTTTCCAGCTCCTGTTCGCAATACATCATGGGCAGCATCGTAAAGCCGATGCCGGAGAGGGTGCTGGCCTTGCGCACGATAAAGTCATCGATGCCCAGCCGGGCCTCGAGCGCGAGTTCACAACTCTTGCCGTTTTGATCCAGCAGGCGGATGTGCACCAGGCGGTCGGCTTCCAAGGCGCCGAGCACCGGCAGGCTTTTCAGATCTTCGGGGTGATTGATCTCACGACCTTTGAGGAAACCGGGGCTGGCGACCATCAGCATCTGCGCCTGACGCAGGCGGCGGGTGACCAGCAGCGGGTCTTCGTCGCCCAGCTCCCGCACACGCAGGGCAACGTCAATGCCTTCGTTGACCAGGTCAACCCGGCGGTTGAGCAGCATGACCTCCAGCTGGACCTGCGGGAACCGTTCCAGAAAGTCGCTGATCACCCCCGGTAATATTTCGTGGGCCAACCCGACCGGGCAGGACACCCGCAAACGCCCGCGGGGTTCACTGGACATGCTGGCCACGGCCTCGTCGGCCATTTCCGCTTCCAGCAGCATCGCCTGGCAGTGCCTGAGGTAGCGTTCACCCACTGCGGTCAGTTTCAGCTGTCGCGTGGTGCGTTGCAGTAAACGTGCACCCAGGCGTTCTTCCAGTTCGGCGATGCGCCGCGACAGTCGGGACTTGGGGATGCCCAGCAAGCGTCCGGCTGCCGCGAATCCGCCGGCTTCCACGACTTTGGCGAAGTAATACAGGTCGTTGAGGTCTTGCATGATGTGCATCCGATTGTTCTATCTGTGGGACGAACTATCGCATTGTTGCCGACTAATCAGCTATTGGTTTCGTCTGTAGGATTAGTCCCATCAGATCGCCCTTGTGGGCGATCCTCACTTGGAGATCCCACATGAAACTGCTGCACATCGATTCGAGCATCCTGGGCGACAACTCGGCTTCCCGTCAGTTGAGCGGTGATGTCGTCAAGGCCTGGCAAGCCGCCGAGCCGACCGCCGTCGTGACCTACCGCGACCTGGCCGCTGACGCCATCAGCCATTTCTCTTCCACTACCCTGGTCGCCGCCGGCACCACCGCTGAACTGCGCAACGCCGCACAACAGCACGAAGCCGAACTGAGCGCCTCGACCCTGGCCGAATTCCTGGCTGCCGACGCCGTAGTGATCGCTGCACCGATGTACAACTTCACCATCCCGACTCAGTTGAAGGCCTGGATCGACCGCATCGCCGTCGCCGGCCAGACCTTCCGCTACACCGAAGCCGGCCCTGAAGGCCTGTGCGGCGGCAAGAAAGTGGTGATCGTTTCGACTTCCGGCGGCATGCACGCCGGCCAGGCAACCGGTGTTGCCCACGAAGAATATTTGAAGTTGCTGTTCGGTTTCATCGGTATCACCGACATCGAAATCGTCCGCGCCGAAGGTCTGGCTTACGGTGACGACGTTCGCAGCAAAGCGATGAGCGCTGCTCACGCGCAAATCAACGAGCAGTTGTTCGCCGCAGCGTAAGGCTTGCGTAAAAGTTAGCAACCGTTCCGGTAAACCAAAAAAAACTCTGTATTCTGGTTGCGCAAGTACCAGCTACGGAGTTTTTTGTTTCTGGTCGTTTCAATATGTGGCCCGACTTATGCTATTCAGGGGGTACGTCTCAAGTCCGGTAACAAGGTGGGCATCTCATGGTGCGTCTTTGTGCAACTTTACTGATTTGCCTGCTCTGCAGCCTGAATACAGTGCACGCCGCGCCTGCACCGCATCCGCACTGGAGCGTCGGCTTTCATGAGATGACGTTTCTCGACCCACTGGACCTGCAGCCGATGCGCGCCATCGCCTTCTATCCTTCCAGTGATTGGGAGCACACCAGCAAACTCGAGGGTTATACCGTCGAAGCCGGGGAGGACACCAAGGTCGCGATAGGCCGGTTCCCGATGCTGATGCTGTCCCACGGCAACACCGGAACCCCCCTGGCCTTGCACGACCTCGCCACCTCGCTGGCACGCAAAGGTTTCGTCGTGGTGGCGGTGATCCACCCCGGTGACAACTCCAGGGACCACAGCCGCCTCGGTACTTTGAGTAACCTGTACGGCCGGCCGATCCAGATTTCCGAAGCCATAACGGCCACCCTGGGCGACCGCATGTTGTCCCCCTTCGTCAACGCCGATCAGGTTGGCGTCATTGGTTATTCGGCCGGTGGCGAGACCGCATTGATTCTGTCCGGCGCCACGCCGGACCTGGATCGCCTGCGCCGTTATTGCCAGGAACGTCCGGACGACCGCGACGCCTGCAATACCCAAGGCGAATTGATTGTCGACCGCGACGACCTGCAACCGGTGGCGGACCCACGCGTGCACGCCTTGATGCTGATGGCGCCGTTGAGCCTGAAGTTCGGTCGCCACACCCTGGCCGATGTGCACGTGCCGGTGCTGCTTTACAGCGGTGATGGCGACAAGCTGGTGGCGGTGGACAAGAACGCCGCGGCACTGGCGCGCAAGTTGCCGACGGCGCCTGACTTCAAGTTACTGGCGGGAGCAGGGCACTTCGTCTTCATGGCGCCGTGCAATGACGAGCAGATAGCGATCATGCCCGCGCTGTGTACCGATGCCGATGGCGTCGATCGGCAAGACATTCATCGCAATCTGATCTCTGAAGCCGGAAGCTTCTTCTCGCGCACCCTGGGCAGGGCGACCCGGGCCGGGATGCAGACGGCTGATCAATAGCTCCTGCTGAGGGTCAAGCCATGGCGCGGTGCTTGAGCAGCAGGGTCAGTCCCAGGCCGATCACCGACAACAACGCCGCACTGAAGAAAATCCACGAATACCCCATGTTCAATGCGATCGCGCCCATCAAGGGGCCGGCGATCGCCAGCGCCAGGTCGAAAAACACCGCATAGGCACTCAATCCTGCCCCCCGGCTGGAGTTGGGCACCTGTTTGATGGCCTCGACGCCCAGCGCCGGGTACACCAGCGACAGGCCGAAGCCGGTCAGGCCGGCGCCAATCAGCGCGTACCCGGTCGATGGTGCCAGCCACAGCAGCACCAGGCCCACCGTCTCGATGCACATGCAGGCAATGGCGCAGGTGAACCCGCCAAATCGGTTGATGGCGGAAATGAACAGCAGCCGCGACAGAATGAAACAGACCCCGAACACGGTCAGGCAATAGGCGGCACCGGTCCAGCCGCGATTGACGTAATACAGGGTGATAAAAGTCGTCAGGGTGCCGTAGCCGATGGAAGCCAGGCTCAGGCTCGCGCCAAACGGCGCAATGCGCCCGAACACCGCCCAAAACGGCAAGCGTTCACCACGTACCACCGGCACCGAGGGCTTGTTGCGAATCAGCAATAGTGCAGCCAGGGCCAGCAGCGACAGGGCGATGCCCAGGCTGGCGAAACCGAGTTGTTGCACCATGACCACGCCCAGCGGCGCACCAATGGCAATCGCACCATAGGAGGCGATGCCGTTCCAGGAAATCGACCGCGCGGTGTGCTCGGCGCCCACCTGACCCATGCACCAACTGATGGTGCCGACGCCGATCAAGCCTTGGGCAATGCCCAGCAACAAGCGCCCGGCGATCAGGATCAGCAGGCTGAGCAATGGAAAACCTTGCAACAGGGTCGACAGCAGCGTCAGCAGGCCACTGAGCACAATCCCGGACAAGCCATAGATGATCGCCCGCTTGGTGCCGACGCTGTCCGACATGCGCCCGGCCATGGGGCGACTGAGCAGGGTGGCGAGGTATTGCGAGCCGATGGTCAGCCCGGCCACGATGGCACTGAACCCCAATTGCTCGTGGACATAACCCGGCAATACCGCAATCGGCAAACCGATGCAGAGGAAGGCAATAAAGGTATAGAACACGATGGAGACGATCTGCAGGGTGATCGCCATGGCGCTTTGCGGGGGCACTTGCTGCACAGACATGAGGGCTCTTTCGCGGGCGGCGGTGGGAGAACTGCATCATGGCGCGGTGGTGGGGTAAAAGGAAGCAGGCTAACTAATTATTGCTGGTATCGAGGGCCTCTTCGCGAGCAAGCCCGCTCCCACAGGGGAAATGCATCCCAAATGTGGGAGCGGGCTTGCTCGCGAAGGATTCGGTACCCAACAAAATCCTGGCCATGAAACACAAAAAGCCCCGTCACATGGACAGGGCTTTTCACTTGCAGCTAAAGGCTTTTAGCTGCCCTTAGAACACCACACCCTGACTGCGCAGGTAGTCGTCATAGGTGCCGCTGAAGTCGGTCACGCCGTTCGGGCTCAACTCGATGATGCGGGTGGCCAGGGACGATACGAACTCACGGTCGTGGCTGACGAAGATCAGCGTGCCCGGGTAGTTTTCCAGCGCCAGGTTCAGCGCCTCGATGGATTCCATGTCCAGGTGGTTGGTCGGTTCGTCCATCACCAGAACGTTCGGCTTTTGCAGGATCAGCTTGCCGAACAGCATGCGGCCTTGCTCACCACCGGAAATGACCTTGACCGACTTGAGGATCTCGTCGTTGGAGAACAGCATGCGGCCCAGGGTGCCACGAATGATCTGCTCGCCCTGGGTCCACTGGCCCATCCAGTCGAACAGGCTGACGTCGTCTTCGAAGTCATGGGCGTGGTCCTGGGCGTAGTAGCCCAGCTCCGCGCTTTCGGTCCACTTCACGGAACCGGCGTCCGGGGTCAGCTCACCCATCAAGGTACGCAGCAGGGTGGTCTTGCCGATACCGTTCGGGCCGATGATCGCCACGCGCTCGCCGGCTTCGACGGTGAAACTGAAGTTCTTGAACAGGGTCTTGCCGTCGAAGCCCTTGGACATCTGCTCGATGGTCACGGCCTGGCGGTGCAGTTTCTTGGTCTGTTCGAAGCGGATGAACGGGCTCACGCGGCTCGATGGCTTGACTTCGGCCAGCTGGATCTTGTCGATCTGCTTGGCGCGGGAAGTGGCCTGCTTGGCTTTCGAGGCGTTGGCCGAGAAGCGGCTGACGAACGTTTGCAGTTCGGCGATCTGGGCTTTTTTCTTGGCGTTGTCCGACAGCAGTTGCTCGCGGGACTGGGTCGCCGCGGTCATGTACTCGTCGTAGTTGCCCGGGAACAGGCGCAGCTCGCCATAGTCCAGGTCGGCCATGTGGGTGCAGACGCTGTTGAGGAAGTGACGGTCGTGGGAAATGATGATCATGGTGCTGTTACGCACGGTGAGAATCGATTCCAGCCAGCGAATGGTGTTGATGTCCAGGTGGTTGGTCGGTTCGTCGAGCAACAGCACTTCCGGATCGGAGAACAGCGCCTGGGCCAGCAATACGCGCAGCTTCCAGCCCGGAGCCACTTCGGACATCGGACCGAAATGCTGTTCCAGGGGAATACCCAGGCCCAGCAGCAGTTCACCGGCGCGGGATTCGGCGGTGTAGCCGTCCATTTCGGCGAATTCGGTTTCCAGCTCGGCCACGGCCATGCCGTCTTCTTCGCTCATTTCCGGCAAAGAATAGATGCGGTCGCGCTCGGCCTTGACCTTCCACAGCTCTTCGTGACCCATGATCACGGTGTCGATCACGGTGAATTCTTCGTAGGCGAACTGGTCCTGGCGCAATTTACCCAGACGCACGTTCGGCTCCAGCATGACCTGGCCGCCGGACGGCTCCAGGTCGCCGCCGAGGATCTTCATGAAGGTCGACTTGCCGCAACCGTTGGCGCCGATAAGGCCGTAACGGTTGCCACCGTTGAACTTGACCGAAACGTTTTCGAAGAGCGGCTTGGCGCCGAACTGCATCGTGATGTTAGCTGTAGAAATCAAAGGTTTTTCCTGCGAAGCATTCAGAGTAGCTAGGGTTGCGGCAGTACCGGTTCAGTACCCGTTTCCACTGTCCGGTCCGCGGGACATTCATCCCGATCGGCAGTGGAAGTTCAATCTGGCATTAAGTGGACAGCAGCATGTGGCGCGCCTGACCCGAGTCGACGTGCGCTGAAAGGGGAATTTCCCGCTTTCAACCTGGGGGCGCGTAAAGTTTGGCGGCGATTGTACTGGTCTGGCTCTTTAAACGATAGGGCGTTGAGGCCGCAGTGACGTTTCGACGGATTTTGTGGACAGTTTTTCACAGTTACAGGTTAACTATCGGTTACAAACTGTGGCTAAAATGCCATCTGTCGGCTAAGCGCCGATCGTCGGTGTAGCTCAATGGTGCTACAGGGCCGCTGTTTCGTTTTCAGCCGCTGCACAAGACCCGGAGACCGGCATTCCGGTAAAGGGCGCAGTTTGTTTTCTTCTGACGTGTGACGATTTCCGTGAAACTGATCATTGCCGTTATCTACGTTGTCTCTATTGCGTATGTCCACCTGCGTGGCCAAGTGCGCCATAAGCTGGGCCGCCAGTTGAGTGATCACTCGACGTTTCTGGCTCCGATCAATTGCTTTCTTTATCTGTTTTCGAAAATCCCCAACAAACCCTATCTCGACCCGGCCGACTTCCCCGACCTGCGTCCGCTGCAGGCGCACTGGGAAGAAATTCGTGCCGAAGGCCAGAATTTGCTTCGGGCCGGCCAGATCAAGCGTTCGAACCAGTTCGATGACGTCGGTTTCAACTCGTTTTTCAAGACCGGCTGGAAGCGCTTCTACCTCAAATGGTACGGCGACAGCCATCCATCGGCCATGAAGCTCTGCCCGCGTACCACCGAGCTGGTGCAGAGCATTGGTTCGATCAAGGCGGCAATGTTCGCCGAGTTGCCACCGGGATCCAGACTGGTGCGCCACCGCGACCCGTATGCCGGTTCGTACCGTTATCACCTGGGTCTGGAAACCCCAAACGCCGAGGGTTGCTACATCAATGTCGATGGCCAGGACTACCATTGGCGCGATGGCGAAGCGGTGATGTTCGATGAGACCTACATTCATTACGCAGAAAACACCACGCAGCAAAACCGCATCATTTTGTTCTGCGACGTCGAGCGGCCAATGAAATACAGGTGGGCAGCAGCATTCAATCGCTGGTTCAGTCGCCATGTCATGTCGGCGGCGGGTGCGCCAAACGAGGCGGGCGACAAGACCGGCGGCCTCAACCGCCTGTTCGGCAAGATCTACAAGGTTCGCCTGCACGGCAAACAACTGAAAAAACGCAACCGCAAGCTTTACTACCTCGAAAAGTGGTCGATCTTCGCGGGGTTGCTGGTGGTCATCATTCTGATCTGAGTGGTATGTCCGGGCGGCGTCCAGACGATAAGGCCGGTACATCCAGCCAATCACTGACCGGCTTTCTTCTTCGCCGCCGGTTTGCTGTTCGCCTTGGGCCTGGCCGTTGCTTTGCCGGCACCCTTGCTGCCCAGGCTACGCTTGAGCAGTTCGGTCAGGTCAATGACATCCGCCGTTTTACGTAGCTCTTCACCAGAGGCGGTTTCGACGTCTTCAATCTTGCCTTCGTGCGCCTTCTTGTCCACCAGGGCCATGATCTTGTCCTCGAAACCATCCCGATAGTCCTGCGGCGACCACTGGGCGCTCATGTCCTCCACCAGGCGCCTGGCCATGTCCAGCTCGCCCTTGGCCAGTTCCGGCCGGGTCACTTCGCTGCCCAGCGCCAACTCATCGAGGCTCCGGACTTCCGCCGGCCAGCGCAGCATCACCAGCACCAGCGCCGACTCCAGAGGCATCAGCGCGGCCAGGTGCTGACGGGTGTGCAGTACCACATGGGCGAGGGCGACCTTGCCGGTTTTGCTCAGGGTTTCGCGCAGCAGGGCATAGACCTTGCCGCCGCGCTTGTCGGGCGCCAGGTAGTAGGGTGTGTCGATGTTCTGCAAGGGAATCTGCTCGCCGTCGACAAAGGAAAAAATGTCGATGGTCTGGGTCGAGAGCGGGTGAGCGCTGCGGATCTCCTCCTCACTGAGCACCACGTACCGGCCTTTTTCGTATTGCACGCCCTTGACGATGTGCTCCTTGGTGACTTCCTTGCCCGTGACCTTGTTGACACGCTTATAGCCCACCGGGTCCATGCTGCGGCTGTCGAGCCAGTCGAAATCGACGCCCCGGGAAGACGTTGCCGAGACCAGCGCCACGGGGATATGCACCAGTCCGAAGCTGATTGCGCCTTTCCAGATTGCCCGTGCCATGGTCGTCTACTCGCGAGTGATGTTCAGGTGACCTGCGGCCTCGAGCAAAAGTTTCCGTGGCCTTTGGGGCCGTTCCTTTAACCGGATCAACGTCGTGTTACATCTTGCCGGGGAGGTTTTTGTTAACAAATACGAACCCCGGGCGTAGCGTGATATCGAAGTCCTTATCCACGTGACGTAGCGAGGCACCGCCATGAACCGATACGTGTCTGGCGCCATTGCGCTGGCCCTGAGTGCTGTACTGGGCCCAATGGTCGAGGCCGATACCTCTGCTTCGCTGCGCATGGCCCAGAATCTGCCGGGCAACACCAACAATAATCCTTACAGCAGCCCGATCAACCGGGCCAACCCCAACAGCATGCAAGGCACCCGACCCAGTGCCCCGGCCATTCGCGGGCCCAATACCGTGCCGGTCCCGCGCCCGCCGACACTGGACAACGGCGGCATCGGTAATCGCTACCCCGAGCGGAGCGCTCCCGCCAGCCCACCGACATTCATTCCCAATCCTGCGCCACGAGACGCCGGCACCGGCAACCGCTGAGCGGCCGGCATGACGTGTGCCCAGGGGTTTTTTCAGACCTTATGATCATCAGAAAAGGAGTCTGCATGTTGCGTAAAAACTCATTGGCAATCCTCTGTACCAGCGTATTGATCACCGCCACTGTCCCTGTGCTCGCCGCGCCCACCCAGACGATGAAAAGCGAAGAGGGCACACTCGAGGTGACCCCTGTCGTGACGGGACTGGAGCACCCCTGGGCGCTGGCATTCCTGCCGGATGGTAAAAGCATGCTGGTCACCGAGCGGCCCGGCAACCTGCGGCTGGTCACCGCCGACGGCAAGCTGTCGGCACCGCTCAATGGCGTGCCGGCGGTCTGGGCCAAGGGGCAGGGCGGCTTGCTCGACGTCGCGCTGTCACCCGATTTCAGAAAGGACCGGATGGTCTATCTGTCCTATGCCGAAGGGGGTGGAGAGGACAACAAGGCGGGAACTGCGGTGGGGCGCGGCCGGCTCTCCGACGATCTGACGGCGATCAAGGACTTTCAGGTGATCCTGCGCCAGGAACCCAAACTCTCGCAAGGCAACCATTTCGGTTCGCGGCTGGTGTTCGATCGCGACGGCTATCTGTTCGTGACGCTGGGGGAAAACAATGAACGCCCGACCGCCCAAGACCTCGACAAGCTGCAAGGCAAGGTGGTGCGAATCTACCCGGACGGCACGGTGCCCAAGGACAACCCCTTTGTCGGCCAGGCCAACGTGCGCCCGGAAATCTGGTCCTACGGGCAGCGCAACCCGCAAGGCGCGGCGCTCAACCCGTGGAACGGCACGCTGTGGGAAAACGAACATGGCCCTCTGGGCGGCGATGAAATCAACATCATCGAGCGCGCCAGGAATTACGGCTGGCCGCTGGCGACCCATGGCATCAACTACTCCGGTAAACCGATTCCCGAAGCCAGGGGTGAAACCGTTGAAGGCACCGTTGCCCCGAACCATGTCTGGGAAAAGTCCCCGGGCCTGAGCGGCATGGCGTTCTACGATGCCGATCGGTTCAAGGCCTGGCAACGCAATGTGTTCATCGGCGCGTTGGTCAGCCAGGAGCTGATTCGTCTCGAGTTCAATGGCGACAAGGTGGTGCACGAGGAACGGTTGCTCGGGGCGTTGAGAAAGCGCATTCGCGACGTGCGACAGGGGCCGGACGGGTATTTGTATGTGTTGACCGATGAAGAGGATGGTGCGTTGTATAAAGTCGGATTGAAGTGAAGCTCACACGCCGCCTTCGCGAGCAAGCCCGCTCCCACAGAGGATTTCAGTGTGAGGGCGCAAAACCAGTGAACAACACAGCCCCAGTGTGGGAGCGGGCTTGCTCGCGAAAGCAATTTCAAGGCTTCTACAACTGTCGAGTCGTAGCAGGCAATTTTCGGCGATCCTGAACCCCGCGTACCACCAGATACAACAATGGCCCGACCGACACAAACACAGCGGTGATCAATAGATAAGGCACCACCGAAAGCGTCGACAGCCCGCGCTTTCGCGCATCCCGGTACATCCAGATACCCGCCAGCGTCGCCAGCAAGTACAGATCGATCACCACCTGCGCAGTATCGGGACGTGACATCAGGCTGATGCCGAAGTCGATCAGCGATTGTTCGGCCTGGAGCATCACCGAAAGGGTATAGCCGGCAAAGGCGATCAGGGCGATAAGGGGCAGGGCAATGGCATTCATGTGTTCCTTCCTTGGGCAATGACTGGAATCGGCAGCCTAGAGGGATCTGCACAAATTTGCCATTGACTTGCCATCAACGCCCGGCTAATTTCGAGCCATGACTTCCACCGTATTGCGCTGCCAGCCAAGCATTATTACCGCCATTCCTCATTTGGCGGGCTAGCTCACGACTGCAGCACCCAACCCGCCCTCGAGGCGGGTTTTTACTTTCTGTCTCCTGGGCCCCGATCCATGTCAGGAGACGACCATGAGTTTTACAACCGACCAGCAAGCCCTGCTTGAACGCTACGTCAAAAAAATCCTTGCCGCGCCGGTGTATGAACTGGCGGTGCGCACGCCGTTGCAAACGGCACCGGCCTTGTCCGAGGTACTGGGCAACCAGATCCTGCTCAAGCGTGAAGACTTGCAACCGACCTTTTCCTTCAAGATCCGCGGCGCCTACAACAAGCTGGTGCAACTGAGCGACACGCAAAAGGCTTGCGGCGTGATCACGGCTTCTGCCGGTAATCATGCGCAGGGTGTGGCGCTGGCAGCGCGGGAGTTGGGGATCAGTGCCACCATCGTAATGCCTTCCACTACGCCGCAATTGAAGGTGATCGGAGTTCGTAGCCGGGGCGCCGATGCGGTATTGCATGGCGAAAGTTTTCCGTTTGCGCTCACCTATGCACTGGAGCTGGCCGGGGAAAGCGGGCGCACCTTTGTTTCGCCCTTTGACGATCCGGATGTGATCGCGGGCCAAGGCACGGTCGCCATGGAAATCCTGCGTCAGCATCAAGGTCCGCTGGATGCGATCTTCGTGCCGGTGGGGGGCGGGGGGCTGATCGCCGGCATCGCCGCTTACATCAAATACTTGCAGCCGCAGGTGCGCATCGTCGGCGTCGAGTCGGAGCATTCGGCGTGCCTGCAAGCCGCGTTGCTGGCCGGTGAGCGAGTCATCCTGCCCAGGGTCGGCACCTTTGCCGATGGAGTGGCGGTGGCGCAGATCGGCGCTTACGGTTTTGAGGTCTGCCGGTTTTGCGTTGATGAGGTGGTGACGGTCAGCAATGACGAGCTTTGCGCCGCCATCAAGAATATCTACGACGATACCCGCTCGATCACCGAGCCTTCCGGTGCA
The DNA here is from genome assembly GCF_058783925.1 of Pseudomonas sp. FW305-70. Taxonomy (NCBI): domain Bacteria; kingdom Pseudomonadati; phylum Pseudomonadota; class Gammaproteobacteria; order Pseudomonadales; family Pseudomonadaceae; genus Pseudomonas; species Pseudomonas sp. FW305-70. Next base: position 103,751 of record NZ_JBYSYZ010000011.1, on the reverse strand, counting down.
CTGGCCGTGGCCGGAATCAAGCAGTACGTGGCACAAAGCGGGGTCCGTGGTCAGACCCTGGTCGCCATCGATTCCGGTGCCAACATCAATTTTGACAGCCTGGGGCATGTGGCCGAGCGCGCCGCGTTGAGCAGCGCGCCGGCATGACCCTGGTGCAGGCCGATAACAGATGCCCGGGTTATTCCTGAATGGCCTTCTCGACCTTGTTCGACGCCGACCAGATTCGGTAGCGCACTTCGATGTCCTTGGGCACGTAGAGCACGAGCGGCAGCTTGCTGTTGTAACGCAGCAGGAAGCCGTCACCGACCACCGGCACAAAATCCTGTTTGCTCGTGCCGTCCGGGCAGGCCATCAGCGTGCTCATCGGGCCAATGACTTTTTCCAGGCGATAGAAGGGGTAGCCCCAACCCTCGAGGTTCTTCTCTTCGAGAATGCCGCCCAGACGCGGGCGGTTGCAGTCCACGGTCATGGTTTTGCCGGCCAGGATCTCGACCTGGAAGTCGTCTTCCCGGGGCTGTGGCGCCAGGTGAATCACCTGGCGGATAAACCCGCTCCCGGCTTTCGGATAGGGCGCGGTGTCTTCGAGTTTGGCGGCATGTGCCACGCTGGCAAGGCCCAGTGCGAACAGCGCAGCGCCAGCGTTAACGGTCAAAGAATTCATGATGCTTCCTTGCTTGAAGTGAAGGGCGGCATTTTCACTGTCGAGTGGTACGAATGCAAATCCGCGGCGCCCAGCGTGCAAATTGCAGGGGGCGCCAGGGGCGTATAATGCAAGCTGCACGGCAGGTTTTACAGGTGACTGACCTAAACCCTTGAATTGCCGATGAGCTGCGCTCCGAAATCCGGGGTATGTTTTATGCTGTAGCTGTCCTTGAAGCTTGCCGGGCTTTTATATGAGAGAGCATACGAGCGAGCGTTGATGTTGATTGGCAGTCTCACAAAGGAGAAGGTCGCCATGTTTCTTTCTGCCTTGGAACTTCGCAATATCATCGAAGCCAGCTTTTTACCCAAACGTTGCGAGTGCACGTTGTCACCGGATCTGTCGATGACCGTGAAGATCTATGCCGACGGGCAAACCGATCAGCTCGATCTGATGGTCACCGGCATCGATGCCTCCGGACTCAATGGTTGTCGGGAAATAAACGAGTTGATCACCCAACTGCGTTCCAGACAGCATCACGTAGAAGACGAACCATACTCCATGCTGGGCAGGGCGCTTTAACCTGCCGTTTCGAGCTCCACCGACACGCGCCGGGTCTGGAAGAATGCCAGGCCCAGCGCCAGTTCAAGCCCGACAGCCAGCAACATGCCCGGCCCGACATGGCCGGCGAGCCATTCGGCAAAACCCAGCACGGCCAATCCCCAGCAGCCGACGACGAAGCCGAGGCTCAGCGCATTGCGGGTTGCGCAAGGGGGGGCGTTGCGAACCAGATAAGAGATCACGCTAAACGCTGCGAACAGCACCGCGGTGCGGCGCGCGACCAATCCCGCCACGAATGAAAATTCGATACCCCACAGCGACAGTAGCCATTGAGGTGCCAAACCCCAGACCAGGCTCAGCAAAAGGCATAAGGCGGCGGTAAACATCGACAAGGTGCGAAACGAAAACTGCATGGCCAATCCTTGCGGGCAGTGAGGGGGGCGCTAGAGCATAGCGCCGCAGCCCTCAAAGGAACACCGTCAAGTATCAAATCAGACGTTTCGGTCAGCCTTGGTTCTCGCAGGCGTCGGAAAGTTTACGGTAGGTGATTTCTGCGGGCTTTCCCGTGTCATCGAGGTACTTCATGTCGGCCATCACCACTTTGCACTCCAGGGTGTCCGGCTCGGTCAGTGAAATCACTTTGCTGACATGCAATGGCATGCCGTAGTGATAGGGCACGGCTTGAGAGGTAGCGGTGTCATTGGCCTGTGCCAGGCCGGTAAACGCGGTGCAGGCGAGGGCGGCGGTAACCAGCAAGGTGCGAGTGTTCATCAGCGATCTCCAGTGCGTACGGAAAGTCAGTTCGATGTGTGGCCTGTCGAACCTGCCGCACCGGGCGTCAGAACAGTCTGAGGGCGTGCGGTCCAGTGAAGTGTTGGACCGCACGGTTAAACGAGGGTTAACCCGGCTGAACGCCGCCTGTCGCGAAGGCGCGATCCTGTGTATCAGTTAAGACCATCGCGAGCAGGCTCGCTCCCACATAGCCCGAGCGTCGACACAAATGTCATGAACGCCCCGCAACCTTGTGGGAGCGAGCCTGCTCGCGAAGAGGCCCACAAATTCAGCGCAAATCCAACTGCTCCCGATAAGGCAGATCCGGCCCGGTCTTGCTGCACGTCAACGCCGCCGCCTGCACCGCGAACTTCAGCATGCCGTCAATCTGCTCGCGGCCAAGTTGCTTTACTCCCGCCACCGAATCCAGTTGCTGCTCGGTCAACCAGGCAATCAACGCCGCTTGAAAGGTATCGCCGGCGCCCACGGTGTCGGCGATTTTTACCGCGCAGGCCGGAGTCGACCACGAGCCGTGGGCCCGGCTGAACACGGTCGCGCCTTCGCCACCCCGGGTCAGGAACACCAGCTGGCAGCGATGCTGCATCCAGCCCTCGATCACTTGCGCCGGGTCCTGGCCTGGGTACAACAGATGCAGGTCCTCGTCGCTGACCTTGATCAGGTCGGCCAATTCCACCAGCATCGCGATCCGTTTACGCCACCGTTCAATGTCCGGTTCCGGGTTCAGGCGCACGTTCGGGTCGAGGCTGATCAGGCGTTTGCCGCTTTCCCGGCGCACCAATGCCAACAGGGTGTCGGCAATCGGCTGCACCACCAGGGAAAACGATCCGATATGCAGGCCGCGTACTTCAGGCCCGAGTGCCGGCAGGTGCTCCGGCTGCAACTGTCGATCGGCGCAGCCTTCGCCACGGAAGCTGTATTGCGGCGAGCCATTGGCGCCCACGGCGACCATCGCCAGGGTGGTCGGCGCGGCGAAATCCAGCAGGAAGTCCTGGCGCACACCTTCATCCTGCAGCACCTGCAACAGGCGCCGGCCCAGGTAGTCGGTGGACAACCCGGCCAACAACGCCGAATCCACGCCCAACCGGCGTAATCCCACGGCCACGTTGAACGGCGAGCCACCGGCGATGGCTTTGAAATTCACTTTGGACGCCAGACCACCGGCGTCGTTTTCACTGAAAAAATCGAACAGCGCTTCGCCACACACCAGGTACATAGTTGTTCACTCTTCAAAGGGTTGCGACTTGCTGTCGATAGCGTTCATAAGCCTGCTGACTGGCTCGTACATTGTCGGCGACCGGCAGGGTTTCACTGGCCGGGTCGAGTTTCACGCAGCGCTCGCACAAGTCCGCCAGGCTGAGTTCGTTCCCGGTTCCCCGGGATACGCACCAGGCCGCCTGGATCGCCGCACCCAGGGCCGCGGCCTCGCTGTGTTCCGTGCAGATCACGGGGGTATTCATGATGTCGGCGACGATCTGCCGCCACACCGCGCTTTTCGAACCGCCACCGATCAGCCGAATGCTGCGGCTTTGTAAGCCATTGTGGCGTAGCAGGTCCAGTCCGTAACGCAAACCGAACGTCGTGCCTTCGACGACCGCGCGACACAGGTTGGCCCGGGTCAGGTTGCTCATGGTCAGGCCCGACAGGCAGCCGCTGGCATGGGGCAGGGCGGGCACCCGCTCGCCGTTGAAGAACGGCAACATGCTCACGCCTTCAGCACCGATGGGCGCTTTGGCAACCAGTGCGTTGAACTGATCGATGTCGAGGTCCAGCAAGTCGCGAATCAGGCCGGTGGCATTGGTCAGGTTCATGGTGCAGATCAATGGCAGCCAGCCGCCGCTGGAAGAACAGAACGTGGCGACTGCGGCATCCGGGGCGATGTTCGGCTGATCGGCATAGGCGTACACCGTGCCTGACGAGCCGAGGCTCATGGTGATTGCACCGGGCTGGATATTGCCGGTGCCGATGGCCCCCATCATGTTGTCGCCGCCGCCACTGGACACCCGTGCCCGCGGATTGATGCCCAGGTGCTCGGCAATCCCCGGCACAATCGTGCCGACAGCCTGGTGCGCGTCGATCAGTTCGGGTAGCGCCGCTTGCAGGCGTCCACTGGGGTCGATGTCGCGCAACAACTGCACATCCCACTGCCGGGTACGCACATTGAAGTACCCGGTGCCCGAGGCATCACCGTATTCGCTGCAACTGCGGCCGGTGAGCCAATGGTTGAGGTAGTCGTGGGGCAGCAGGATACGGGCGATCCGGGAAAACACCTCGGGATGTTGCTCTTTGGTCCAGAGCAGCTTGGATACGGTATAGCCCGGCGCGATGACCACGCCGAGGCGCTCCAGCGAAGCCTGTTCGCCGCCGAGGTGGGCCAGGAGACGGTCATTCTCCGGCGTGGTTTCGGTGTCGCACCAGAGCTTGGCCGGACGCAGCACCTGGCCCCGTTCGTCGAGCAGCACCAGGCCATGCTGCTGGCCGGACACGCCAATGCCGAGGATCGACTGGCCATCGACCCTGGCCGCGAGCAACGCGCGGCGGGTGGCCGTGGCGAAGGCTTCCAGCCACTGACGGGTGTCCTGTTCGCGACGGCCATTGGCCGCGCTGATCAGGCTATGGCTGGCCGCGCCCTGGCCGAGCACTTCACCACTGACTGCGTCGAGGATGATGGCCTTGGTGCCCTGGGTGCCGCAGTCGATGCCGAGGAAGCGTTGTTGGTTTGGCATAGTGGATCCTTGGATCATTCAACATGGATGTCGCCTGTCAGGCCGCCTTCGCGGGCAAGCCCGCTCCCACAGGTCATGCGCAGAACTTGAAATGGCGCTTTCCTGTGGGAGCGGGCTTGCTCGCGAAGACGGCAGCAGCTCCGCCGCAGGACTTACGCCAACACCCGCTCCAGCGTCCGCGACACCCCCACCTCGCGCAAACTGTTGCAGCACCACTCGAACGCCGCGACAAACTCCGCCGAGCGGGGTATCGCCGTACCAAAAATATCTTCGACAGCCAGCAACCGCTGGGTAATCAGCACATCATCGGCCACCAGCGCCTGGCAGAACCCGGCACGAGGATCGGGAATGCTGTACGTGTCGCCATGTTCATCCACGCCCTTCAGGTACAAGGCCCACGCCGCCACCACCAAGGCCGCGCGTTTGGTCTCGCGGCCATCGGCGATCAGGCCGTTGATGGTCGGCACGGTGAATTTCGGAAACTTCGAAGAGCCGTCCGAACACACCCGTTCAAGCTGGTCGGCAATCGCCTGATTGGAGAAACGCGCCACCAGGGTGTTCTTGTACTCGGTCAGGTCGATTCCCGGCACCGGGGCCAGTTGCGGCGTCACGTCCAGGTCCATGTAGGCGCGCATATAGCGTACGAACAACGGATCGTTCATGGTCTCGTGGACGAAACGGTAACCCTTCAGGAATCCCAGGTAGGTCAGCGCCAGATGGCTGCCATTGAGCAGCTTGATCTTCATGTCTTCGTAGGGCGTGACGTCGTCGGTGAACTGCACGCCGACCTTTTCCCAGGCCGGGCGACCGTTGACGAAATTGTCTTCCAGCACCCATTGCACAAAGGGTTCGCAGACCACCGGCCAGGCATCGTCCACCCCATGCTGGTCCGCCAGTTGCAGGCGGTGCGAGGTGCTGGTCATCGGCGTGATGCGGTCGACCATGGCGTTGGGGAAACTGACGTTGGCGTCGATCCAGTCGCGCAGTGGGCTGTCGTGCAAGGCGGCGAAGGCCAGCAGGGCCTTGCGGGTGACGGCGCCATTGTGCGGCAGGTTATCGCAGGACATCAGGGTGAAGGCCGCTGTGCCGGCGGCGCGGCGCCTGGCCAGTGCGGCACAGAGCAGGCCGAACACGGTCGTTGGCGTGTCGGGGTGCGCGAGATCATGCCGGATCTGCGGCAAGTGCGCCATGAACTCACCGGTACTGTCGTCGATGCAGTAACCGCCTTCGGTGATGGTCAGCGAGACGATGCGGATCTCGGGGCTGGCCAGTTTGTCGATCAATGCCCGGGTGTCGTCTTCGGCCAGCAGCATGTCGCGGATGGCCCCGATCACCCGCACTTCGGTATCGTCGCCATCGCCGAGCTCGAACAGGGTGAACAGGTAGTCCTGATCCTTGAGATCGTCACGGGCGCGACGGTCCTCGGCACGCAGGCCGATACCGCAAATGGCCCAGTCCAGGCCTTCTCCGGTGTTCATCAGCGCATCGGTGTAAAACGCCTGGTGGGCGCGATGGAAGCCGCCGACGCCGATGTGCGCAATGCCCTGACGGGTATCGTCCAACGCGTAGGCGGGCAGGGCCACTCCGGGAGCGAGGCGGCTGAGGTTCTGTTTATTGAGTTTCATCACAGGCTCTCTGGGATCAGGCGGCAACGCGCAACGGGCGAGTCAACGCCATGCCGTCGGCATCGAATAAATGGCAGTGTTGCGCGTCCAGGTGCAGGCTCAGGGTTTCGCCGTAGCGGCTGGCCAGGTCGCCGCGGACGCGCAGGGTCAGGGCTTCGCCGGAGGAAGTCCGGACGTGGCAGAACGTGTCGCTGCCCAGGCGTTCGCTGACATCGGCGGTGACCTGCAAGGTGCAGTCGCCGGGCTTGGCCAGTTCCAGGTGTTCCGGGCGAATGCCCAGGGTCACTGCGCTGCCGACGCTCAGGTTGGCGCCGCTCAGAGCGAGGCTGATGCAAGTGCCGGCGTCCAGTTGCACCTCGCAGCCCTGGCTGTCGACGCGGGTGACCTTGCCCTTGAGGAAACCCATTTTCGGCGTACCCAGGAAACCGGCGACGAACAGGTTGGCGGGCTGGTGGTAGAGATCCAGTGGCGAGCCGACTTGCTCGATCTTGCCGCCGTTGAGCACAACCACTTTGTCGGCCATGGTCATGGCTTCGACCTGATCGTGGGTGACGTAGATCATCGTCGCTTGCAGGTCTTTGTGCAGGCGCAGCAATTCCAGGCGCATCTGCACCCGCAGGGCCGCGTCTAGGTTGGACAGCGGTTCGTCGAACAGGAAGATTTTCGGGTTGCGCACGATGGCCCGGCCAATCGCCACACGCTGGCGCTGGCCGCCGGACAGTTGCTTGGGCTTGCGCTCCAGCATCGGCCCCAGTTCGAGGATGCGCGCCGCTTCGCTGACCTTTTTCTCCACTTCGGCTTTGGCCACGCCGGCAAGGTCAAGGGCGAACGACATGTTCTTGCGTACGCTCATGTGCGGGTACAGGGCGTAGGTCTGGAACACCATCGCCAGGTCGCGCTTGGCCGGACTCACTTCGGTGATGTCGCGGCCATCGAGTTCGATGGTGCCGCCGCTGACTTCTTCGAGCCCGGCAATCAGGCGCAGCAGCGTGGATTTGCCGCAGCCCGACGGGCCGACGAAGACCACGAATTCCTTGTCGTTCACTTCAAGGTCGATGCCCTTGATGATGGAAAAACCTTCGAAGCCTTTGTGCAGATTCTTGATTTTCAGGTTGGCCATGGTGATGGGCCTCCGTTTTCGTTATTCGGTTGAACCTGTAGGAGCGAGCTTGCTCGCGATGAACTAGCGGGCGGCGCTTTCATCCAGGTGGTACACGTTATCGTTCACGTCCATCGCGAGCAGGCTCGCTCCCACAGGGATCGCATTTGGTCGGGGGGCTTCATTTCACAGCGCCGAACGACAGGCCGCGGACCAACTGTTTCTGGCTGATCCAGCCGAAGATCAGGATCGGCGCGCAGGCCAGGGTCGAGACCGCCGACAACTTGGCCCAGAACAGCCCTTCGGGGCTTGAGTACGAGGCAATCAAGGCGGTCAGTGGCGCGGCTTTCGACGAGGTCAGGTTCAGCGACCAGAAGGCCTCGTTCCAGCACAGGATCAGCGACAGCAGCACCGTGGACGCCAGGCCACCCTTGGCGATCGGCAGCAATACCCGGAGCATCTCCTGGACCAGCGTTGCGCCATCCAGCCGCGCGGCTTCGAGGATGTCCCTGGGGATGTCCTTGAAGTAGGTGTAAATCATCCAGACCACGATCGGCAGGTTGATCAGCGTGTAGATGACGATCAACGCAATCCGCGTGTCGAGCAGGCCGAAACTCTTGGCCAGCAGGTAGATCGGCATCAGCACGCCCACCGGCGGCAACATCTTGGTCGAGAGCATCCACAGCAGCGTGCCTCTGGTGCGCCGGGTTTCGTAGAACGCCATGGAGTAGGCCGCCGGCACCGCGATCAGCAGGCACAGGGCCGTGGCGCTGAAGGAAATCACCACCGAGTTCCAGGCGAAGCTGAAGTAGTCGCTGCGCTCGTTGATGTGCAGGTAGTTCTCCAGCGTCGGTGTGAAGATGAACTGTGGCGGCGTGGCGAAGGCCTCGATTTCGGTCTTGAAGCTGGTCAGTACCATCCAGAAGATCGGGAAGAAGATCAGGATCGCGATGGCCCAGGCCAACGTACCGAGCAACAGGCTTTGCAAACGACGGGATTGTTGAAGAGTCATGGCAGGCCTCAGGCTTTGTCGGTCAGGTTTTTGCCGATCATCCGCACCAGAATGATCGCCGCGATGTTGGCGATGACCACCGCGATCAAACCGCCCGCCGAGGCCATGCCGACATCGAACTGCACCAGCGCCTGGTTGTAGATCAGGTACGCGAGGTTGGTCGAGGCGTAGCCGGGGCCGCCGTTGGTGGTGGTGAAGATTTCGGCGAACACCGAGAGCAGGAAGATGGTTTCGATCATCACCACCACCGCGATCGGCCGCGCCAGGTGCGGCAGGGTCAGGTGCCAGAAGATCGCGATGGGGCCGGCACCGTCCAGGCGAGCGGCCTCTTTCTGTTCCTGATCGAGGGACTGCATGGCGGTCATCAGGATCAGGATGGCGAACGGCAGCCATTGCCAGGAGACAATGATGATGATTGACAGCAGCGGGTAGTGCGCCAGCCAGTCCACCGGTTGTGCGCCGAACAGTTTCCACACGTAGGCGAGAATCCCCGACACCGGGTGGAAGATCAGGTTCTTCCAGATCAGCGCGCCGACCGTGGGCATGATGAAAAACGGCGAGATCAGCATGACCCGCACAATGCCGCGACCGAAAAACTCACTGGCCTCCAGCAGTGCACTGATCAGCACACCGAACACCACGCTGATCAACAGCACGCTGCCCACCAGCAACAGGGTGTTGGTGGCGCCGGGCAGGAAGCCTGAATCGGTGAGGAAGTAGGTGAAGTTCTCCAGCCCGACGAACGCGTTCTCGCCGGGATCGAGCAGGTTGTAGCGAATCGTCGAGAAGTAGAGGGTCATGCCCAGCGGCACGATCATCCACAACAGCAGCAGTGCCACCGAAGGGCTGACCAGAAACCAGCCGGGATTGGCCACGCGGCTTTTGCGCTGCGGCTGGGCAATGTCCATGTGAGCTTTGGCAGTTGATGTATTCATGGTGATCAGAACCGGTTGAGTACGGGCAGATGAAGATCAACTGTGGGAGCGGGCTTGCTCGCGAAGAGGCTGGTACATCCGATGCATCTTTTGCGACTGGAACTCCGCTTTCGCGAGCAAGCCCGCTCCCACATTGGTGACGGGGTTACTTGGGATACCCGGCGCGTTTCATCTCGCGCTCGGTGATTTGCTGGGCCGCCGCCAACGCCTGGTCGACCGTGGTCTGGCCGATCAGCGCCGCCGAGAAGGATTTGCCGACCTGGGTACCAATGCCCTGGAACTCGGGAATGGTCACCAACTGGATGCCGATGTAAGGCACCGGTTTGAGCGTCGGCTTGCCCGGGTCCGCGGCCTTGAGCGATTCGAGCGTCACCCTGGCGAACGGCGCGGCACTCATGTAGGCCTCGCTGTAGGTCGAGGCCCGGGTGCCGGGCGGCACGTTGGCGATGCCGTCTTTTTCCGCGACCAGTGCGCTGTATTCCCGGGAAGTGGCCCAGGCGCTGAAGGTTTTCGCCGCGTCCTTGGCCTTGGAACTGGCCGGAATGGCCAGCGCCCAGGAATACAACCAGGCCGAACCCTTGTCAGTGACCTGATGCGGCGCATAGGCGAAACCGACGTGATCGGCGACCTTGCTCTGGCTCTTGTCGGTGACGAACGAGCCGGCGACGCTGGCATCGACCCAGATCGCGCATTTGCCGCTGTTGAACAGCGCCAGGTTTTCGTTGAATCCGTTGCTCGATGCACCCGGCGGGCCGGATTGCTTCATGGTCTCGACGTAGAAGTTCAGCGCATTCTTCCACTCGGGCCCGATGAATTGCGGCTGCCACTGTTCGTCGAACCAGCGCGCGCCATAGGCATTGGCGATGGTGGTGGCCAGCGCCATGTTCTCGCCCCAACCGGCCTTGCCGCGCAGGCAGATGCCGTACTGTTCCCGGTCCGGTTTGTTGAGTGTGGCGGCGAACTCACCGATCTGTTCCCAGGTCGGGCGCTCGGGCATGCTCAGGCCGGCGTCCTTGAACAGGTCGGTGCGGTAATAGGTGATCGAGCTTTCGGCGTAGAACGGCAGGGCGTACAGCGAGCCTTTGACCGACAGGCCTTCGCGCACCGACGGGAACACGTCGTCCAGAGCATAGCTGGCCGGCAAATCCTTCATCGGCTCCAGCCAGCCTTTGGCACCCCAGAGTGCCGCTTCGTACATGCCGATGGTCAGCACGTCGAATTGCCCGCCCTGGGTGGCGATGTCGGTGGTCAGGCGCTGGCGCAGGACGTTTTCCTCGAGCACCACCCAATTGAGCTTGATGTCCGGGTGCTCGGCCTCGAAGGTTTTCGAGAGCTTTTGCATGCGGATCATGTCGCTGTTGTTGACGGTGGCGATGGTCAGGGTCTGGGCGCCAAGGCTGACACTGCTGAGGGTCATGCAGGTGAGGGCAAGCAGGGTTTTTGCCGAAGGTTGCATCGTGCACTCCTTTTCTGCACCCGGCGGGTTACAGAAGGACAGTTATTGTTTTTGTGTCTTCCGAAGGCAGGAAGAATGTGCACTGATTACAACCTTCAATACGGACGATGACAAAGCGTTGGCAGCACTTTGGCTGATACTATTTTGCACTGATGGAGAGTTGCTGAAATGCTAATCCTTGCTTTGCAGCTCACACGGGCGCTCGCACATGGATTGAATCAATCGACATGGTTTGTCCGGTGGCCAATTTAAACTGCACGAAGAATTTTCCATCCGCATCGGCTTTTGCACCTGTAATCAGGTACGAACTGTGCTGACGAAAAGGCAGCCCCTGGATCTCGTGGACACCAGCGGGATGCTCAGCAATCAATGTTTCGCCGGGAAAAAGACCGCGGAGGCGGATCAGCACCCGGACGTCAATCGACGGCGTAAGTTGCTCCCCAAAATCCCGCCGGGCGCGGGTTGAAAACCAGCAGTTCTCTTCGGTGATGTCATCCTGTTTTATTTCACCTTCGCCCGTCCACTGTTGGGTTTCTCCCGGTTTGTTGAAGCGTGCGTATTCGTCGATGATTGTTGGAGTGACGGAATCTTGCGAGGAATCGGGGCGCATGGTCTGAGGTCTCGATGTGGATGGCTGGGGTGCTGCAAGCATGGATAACCCATCACGGCCAAACCACTGTCAAAACTACCAGTTCCGACCAGCGGCTATCCCTGGTTTTGCTCGGTCAGCCGCTGCACCACCAATCGCCGGTAATGCGAAGGCGTCATGCCCTTGAGCTGCTGGAAGCGCCGGTTGAAGTTGGAAATGTTGTTGAAGCCCGATTCGAAGCACACGTCCGTGACCGGTTTGTTGCCATCGGCCAGCAACTCGCAGGACTTGCTGATGCGCAGGCGATTGACGAATTCGATGAAATTGCGCCCGGTGGCCTGTTTGAATACGCGGCTGAAATATGTGGGCTTCATGCCCAGATGTTCGGCGACTTCTTCCAGCGGCAATTCCCGGCCGTAATGGGCGAAGATGTAATCCACCGCACGGTTGGTACGATCGATGTTGTTCTCGTCGGCCAACTGCGGCGTCGTGGCGCCGGAGAGCAATTGGTAGTCGTCGGTGGCGGCGAGCAATTCGAGCAGGATGAAAAAATGCCCGAGCCGGGTCATGCCGCTGGTGTCGGCAATACGCTGCATCAACTGCATGGCCTGGGCAATGGTGTGCTTGCTGCGAAACTCGATGCCGTACTGCGCGCGCTCCAGCAAGGGTGCCAGGGTCTTGAGCTCGGCGAACACGTGATAGCCGCTGTCGAACAACTCGTCGGTGAAGTTGACCAGCATGTCGCGCTTGGGCACCACTTCGTCCTCGGCCACCTGGCTGATCCAGTTATGCGGCAGGTTGGGGCCGGTCAGGAACAGGGTTTGCGGATAGAAGTTGCCGATGTAGTCGCCAATGAACACCTTGCCGGAGCTGGCGACGATCAGGTGCAACTCGTATTCCTTGTGGAAATGCCAGCGCACCAGCGGGCAGGGAAAACCGTGCTGGCGGTAAATGATGGACAAACCATTGTGGTCGTCCATCAACTCATAGGAAGGATCGGTGACTCTGGCAATACGGGGCATGTCGATGCACTTTTCTTGTTATCGCGTCCTGATCATGCCTCTTGTGGGGGGGCTAATGCCAGTTGTCGATGTCGTGAAACCTGACAGGAGCCTTCTCGGCTTTCGCGACTATCTGGCTCTTCTGGCATTTATCAAGCTTGCGCTACGGCAGTAGGCAACCAGTTGCGACTCCTCCATGAAATCGACATTGATAATGTTGCACCTTTCGCTTCGGTTGTGGGTGGCAGGGTCAAACCAGTTATCCAGTTCATCATGGATATCGACGGGGCCTCCAGCTTTTGAGTAGCTTGTGGCGGACAGTGACCACAAGCGGGTACGGGGAGGTGGCGACCTCAACACGTTCGTGATGTGCTGCTCCAGTTCCTTGACATTTGTGTCGCCAATTCCGCTCCATTTGTGTTCGATTTTCTCGCAGAACCAGGCGGGATTTAACTCCGGATGTTGTTGGGCCGCTACCAGAACTCGCTGCTTGCCGCTGATTTTCTTAAGCTCGCCAAGTGGCAGGCCTCTATTGCCGGTAGGGATTATTCTCTCGCCAAGATAACGCAGCATCATCTCGCTGAAGAGTGCGTAGTCGAACGATTGTTGCCCGTCCTTGAGTTGATGAAAATCCAGAATCACAAACTCGTCAGGGTTATCGCGCAAAAACAGATTCACTGCAGCAAATAAAGCTAACAGGTTACGAGATGAGCGATAGCCATTGTGCTGGAATCGGAATTTTTCAAACTCTGGGGCCGCGCCGTCAAAGTCCAGTCGTAAATCCAGTGCGCGTGAACCGTTGTTCAGTTGAGCTGCGAACGAATCGTGCTGGCAGGCCAGCCAGTGGGCGCCGGGGATCAGTGGATAGCTCGCTTGCCGGTCGCACCCTGCATTGTGTGTGCCGGGTAGCGTAAGTTCACCAAGCGAGAGGTTGTCGATTGCCGGTGTAGCGCTCATCCAGTTATAGAGTGCGTAATCGTCTCGGGTCGTATTGTTCATTAATGCGTCCTTGCATTGATTGATGAATGACAAGTTGTGCCAAAGTAGTGTTGATTGAAGGCGATCAAGTATTTTGTCGTGGGACGCGCGCGGTCAATCATCAACTTCATACGGGATGTTGGGTAGCGGCAGGCCAGCGAGTGCCGGTCCTGCGCACTTTATTGGTTCTCGCCTCGATCATGTCTTGTGCAGTGAGGGGCCGTAAACAGCCTTCATGCTGCTGGCACTCCAGCAGTAACGGACAATTTCAGATGTGTCGAAAAAGTCGGTATTGATGATGCTGCAACGCGTCACCCAGTCTGCGGTGGTATTGAACCAGTCGTTGATCTTTTCTTTGATATTCCTTGGTCCGCCAAATAGCGTGTAGGCAGTTGCCGACAATGACCAAAAAAATGTGTCGTAAGGCGCATCTTCCAGGGTTTCCGCAATATAGGTCCGCAGATCGCCGGAACCGGTGAATGTACTGTCGCGCCATTTGTGGGGGATGCGCGGCCAGAAACAGTTATCGTCCAGACCAGGCCTGAACTGCGCTGCCATGACAATTCGCCGACTTGTACTGGAGCGCTTGAGTTCGCCCACGGTGGCATGCCTGTTGGCAGGAAGTATGACCCGCATCCCGAGTCGCCGCACCAGTTGCTCGTTGAGCTTCTTATAATCGAAAGGCTTGCCGCCATCCCTGAGTTCATGAAAGTCCAGTACGAGGAATTCATCCGGGTTGCGATCAAGAAACGACAGCACTGCCTCGATCAATTCGTCCAGTACCCGACCCGAGCGATGGCCACTGTGCTGAAAGTAAAAAACCGCTTGCGGATCTTCCGCGTATTCGAGGCGAATATCCAAGGCCCGTGCGCCATTGGCCAGTTGCCAGGCAAATGAATCGCTCTGGCAAGTGGTCCAGTTACCGGTCACATCATCAAAATCAGGTGCTTTTTTGTCCATGCCGGCGTTATGGGTGCAGGGCCAGACAATATCGGTGAGTTTTAATCTGTCTACGTCGAGGATGTTGCTCATCCAGTTCTGTTTGTAGATAAATTCCGTTTTTTTGACTGTCATGGTTGTTCCTTTGTCTGAATGCACTGGCAACCTGAAGGCTTCAGGTTCCAGGCAGCCCGAAACTATCCGGAGTGACAAAGGGAGGGGTGTTACTTATCTACAGCGTCGCAGTGCCTTGAATAGGTTAGCCACCCTGAAATGCAAAACGCCGACGGAATTCAGTGAGTATCCTGTCGGCGTTTTGATGGGGATGTGGACGAGCGCTACAAAATTTATGCTTGATTGCGATTTTTTTCCTCGATCCATTGCGCCATGTACTGGGTACTTTTGTGTTGATGATGGCGCAACATGCTGCCGGTAAAGTTATCGCGCCTGATCTGTGGCAGATACCTCTGGCATTCGATCAGCTTTTCGATCAACGCAGGGCCATGGGTGGACTGCGGGTAGCGGCTGCTCAGTAGGTGACGGGCCTGGGCCTGGGCGACAAGCCACTGCGCCTTGTCCTGATAAAGCCGCACGGCGCTGTCGGCGAATTCGCGCGCCGTACGGGTTATGGCACCGGGCCAGGGCTCTTGATCGTGCATGGCTTCCGCGCCCACTGGCGTGGTGACATTGGGTGTTCCACAGAGCATCGCATCGACGATCTTGCCTTTGATGCCGGCACCGAAGCGCAGCGGTGCCAGGCACACCCGCGTCTTGGACATCACCTGCAAGGCATCTTCTGCCCAGTTAAGTACATGAAAGCCCTGTGCCGCGTTGTGCAGGGCAGTGGCCTTGGGCGGGGTGTACGCGCCATAGATGTGCAACTGCGCATCAGGCAGTTGCGCGCGAATCAGCGGCCAGATCGCGGTTTTCAACCAGAGCACCGCATCCCAGTTGGGCGCATGGCGAAAGTTGCCGATGTGCAGGAAATGCGCGCGATCTTCATACCCTACTGGCGCGCCGGCCGGAAGATCGACCATCAATGGGCACCAGTGCAGCAAGTTGCGCGGAATTCTGAACTGCTCGACCAGCAATTCGATTTCCACTTCGGAAACCATCAGCGTCAAATCACAACGATAAAACGAGGCGATTTCGCGCTTGGCCAGATCGGTATTGGCCATGTGTTCAAACTCTTCACGCGACGCCGGGGCGAACAGGCCGCTGAAGTCATTGTTGTCCTCGCTGGCCTTCAAGCGCTCCTTGAGGCGTTGATGCCGACCCTGCCTGAGGCTTTGCAAGTCGCAACTTTCCAGCACGCGCAACGCATCGGGACAATACTTCTCGACCCGCCAACCGAACTGTTCCTCCATCATGAATTGGTCGAACAGCACGATGTCGGGCGCCAGTTCACTGATGAATGTGTCGAAACTGCTGTTGTTCAGCTCGATGGGTACTTCACGAATACCCAGTGCCGTCAGGTCTGCGCGCTGTTCGCCGAAACCTGCCGGGCTGCTGAAGGTGATCTCCCAGCCTTGCTGCAGGAAAACCTCGAGAATCTGCATGACATGCCCGCTGGCCGCTGAAGAGCGGGGCTCGGGCCAGACGTAACCAATGACCAGGACTTTGGTTGCGCGGGGCTCAATCATGTACGGAATTTCCTTGAAGCGAAGACAGGGCAGGGACGAAAACGGCGCGCATTAAACCACAGTGGATCGCCAGGTCACCCGAGAATGCCTTTGACCTTGTCGCGCAACTGATCAATGGAGAAGGGTTTGCCGATCACGTGCATGTCGGCGGGCACGTCAATGCTTTCGGCATAACCGCTGGCAAACAGAATGGGCAGGGCAGGACGCAAGACACGTGCTTCTTTGGCCAGCTCGCGGCCATCCATGATCGGCAGGCCGACATCCGTCATCATCAGGTCAATGCGTTGCTTCGAGTCCCTGAGCGTCTCCAGCGCCTGTACGCTGCCGTCGGCCTCCAGCACCTTGAACTCCAGCTCCTCCAGTACGTCGACAATCAGCATGCGCACGATGGCATCGTCTTCGACGACGAGGATGGTGTAGGCGTTGGCGGATGACATAGTGGACTTCCTGAAAAGATTGGCATTGCCGGTCGCTGGAAATCACCGGCCTCTTGCATCAGTAAGTGGCAGATCCAGACAAGTTCCCGAGGTGGCGCAAAAAAGCAGGCGACGCAGGTCAGCAAGGATAACCCGTCGTTTAGCGTGGGCGCAGCGGAATGTAGGTCTCTGCGCGAAAACATGTCAGAAAAATGGATCCATGTGCCAGTTTTGGGGCAAACTCCTTGCATTCTGACAGTTCGACAAGGCCTGCCCCATGACCTCTGCGTCCTCGGTTGATGAGCAACGATTTCGTAAACTCCTGAGCCGCAATATCAGCCTGCCGTTGGGGCTGGGCCTTATCAGCGCGGTGTTCTTCGTTTCGCTGATCACCTATCTGCTGTCGACGATCCAGTGGGTGGAACACACCGACCGGGTGATCAATAACGCCAATGAAGCGGTCAAGCTGACCGTGGACCTGGAGACCGGGATGCGCGGTTTCCTGCTCAGTGGCGACGAGCACTTCCTCGACCCTTACGAAACCGCCAAGCCGCGGATTGCCGTGGCCCTCAACACCTTGCTCGAGCTGACCGCCGACAACCCGGTGCAGACCGACCGCTTGCTGCGTTTGCAGGCGTTGCAACAGGAGTGGGCCAGCTATGCGCAATCGTTGATCGATTTGCAGCGCAGCAGCGGTGATTATCGCTCGGTGGTGAAGGCCGGGCGGGGCAAACGCCTGACCGATGAAATTCGCACGCAGTTCGAGGAGGTGATCGACTCCGAACAACAGTTGCGCACCACGCGCAATGAAGAGGTGCGGCGCACCACTGTCTGGAGTATCAGCCTCTATCTGTTGTTCATTGCCGGCGTCAGTGGTTTGCTGGCGTATGTCGGGCGTCGCGATTTGCTCAGCCTTTCACAAAGCTACAGCGTCAGTCTCGCAGCCCAGCAAGCCAGTGCCCAGCGCCTGGAGCAACAGGCCTGGTTGCGCAACGGCCAGACCGAGCTCGCTGAGCAGGTGCTGGGACAGTTGAGCCTGAACCTGCTGGGTCGCAACATCCTGCAGTTTTGCGCGCAGTACCTCGGTACCGCCGTGGCGGCGATCTATGTTCGGGAAGACCACGGCGGTCTCAGACGCATCGCCAGCTACGGTTTTTCCCGCGAACAGGAAGAGCGCGAGCAGCAGATTTACAGCGATGAAGGCATTGTCGGTCAGGTGGCGCAGCAGGCGCGGCTGATTCGCCTGGACGAGGTACCGGGGGATTATTTCAAGGTCAGCTCCGGCCTCGGTGACGGTTTGCCGCGCAGTGTGCTGGTGGTACCGACCAGCGACGACGACCGGGTCAATGGTGTGATCGAGTTGGGTTTCCTGCGTCCGCTGGATGACCGCGATGTCGCGTTGCTGGAATTGATTGCCGGCAACATCGGCACGTCCATCGAGGCCGCACGCTATCGCCAGCGCTTGCAGGAAGTGTTGGCCGAAACCCAACAGCTCAATGAAGAGTTGCAGGTGCAGCAGGAAGAGCTCAAGACCACCAACGAGGAGCTCGAAGAACAGTCGCGGGTGCTCAAGGAGTCCCAGGCGCACCTGGAAACCCAGCAGGTGGAGCTGGAGCAGACCAACGAACAACTCGCCGAGCAGGCACAAGTGCTGGCTGAGCAACGCGACGCCATGGACCTGAAGAACTCCGAACTCAATCAGGCGCAGATCCAGCTCGAAGAGCGCGCGTTGGAATTGCAGCGTTCGAGCAAGTACAAGTCCGAATTCCTCGCCAACATGTCCCACGAGCTGCGCACGCCGCTCAACAGTTCGTTGATCCTGGCCAAGCTGCTGGCGGAAAACCCGGAAGAAAACCTCACGGCCGAGCAAGTGAAGTTCGCCGAGTCGATCTACTCCGCCGGCAATGACTTGCTCAACCTGATCAACGACATTCTGGACATCTCCAAAGTCGAGGCCGGCAAGCTGGAAATCCGTCCGGAGAACACCAGTGTGGCACGCCTGGTCGATGGCCTGCGGGGCCTGTTCCAGCCGTTGGCCATGGACAAGCACCTGGATTTCCAGGTGGACTTGCTGGACGGCGCGCCGCTGATGCTGTTCACCGACCGCCAGCGCCTGGAGCAAGTGCTCAAGAACCTGTTGTCCAACGCCGTGAAGTTCACTGAAAGCGGCAGTGTCAGCCTGTCCGTCGCTGCGGCGCCGAATGACGGCATCGCGTTCAGCATCCGCGATTCGGGGATCGGCATCGAGGCGGATCAACACGACAGCATTTTCGAAGCCTTCCGTCAGGCCGATGGCACCACCAATCGGCGCTACGGCGGTACCGGGCTGGGCTTGTCGATCTCCCGCGATCTGGCCGCGCTGCTCGGCGGTACCATCAGCGTGACCAGCAAACCGGGGCAGGGCAGTGTGTTTACCCTGGTCATGCCGCAGCAGTACGTGGAACCGGGCGAGGTGCCTGTCGAACCGATGCGGGCCGTTGCGGTGGCGGCTGTACCGAATGCAGTGCCGCCCACGTTGTCGCCATTGGTGGCCGAAGTCGACATTGCGCGTTTCGACGACGATCGCCACAAGGGGCCGTTCACCAGCCGCTGCATTCTGGTGGTGGAGGACGAGTCGAACTTTGCGCACATCCTCTACGATCTTGCCCATGAGCTGGGTTATCAGTGCCTGGTGGCCCATGGCGCCGACGAAGGCTACGACCTGGCCAAGGCCTTCATCCCCGACGCGATCCTGCTGGACATGCGGCTTCCGGATCATTCCGGCCTGACCGTGCTGCAACGCCTGAAGGAGCACGCCGAAACCCGGCACATCCCGGTGCATGTGATTTCGGTCGAGGACCGGGTCGAAGCGGCGATGCACATGGGCGCCATTGGCTATGCGGTCAAACCCACCACCCGCGAGGAACTCAAGGACGTATTTGCGCGCCTGGAGGCCAAGCTGACCCAGAAGGTCAAACGTGTACTGCTGGTCGAGGACGACGACCTGCAGCGCGACAGCATTGCCCGCCTGATCGGCGACGATGACATAGAGATCACCGCCGTTGGCCTGGCGCAGGAGGCACTGGACCTGCTGCGCGCGTCGGTCTTCGATTGCATGATCATCGACCTCAAGCTGCCTGACATGCTCGGCAACGACCTGCTCAAGCGCATGTCCACCGAAGACATCTGCTCCTTTCCACCCGTCATCGTCTATACCGGGCGCAACCTGACCCGCGATGAAGAGGCTGAACTGCGCAAGTATTCGCGTTCGATCATCATCAAGGGCGCGCGTTCGCCAGAGCGGCTTTTGGACGAGGTGACACTTTTTCTGCACAAAGTCGAATCGCAGTTGTCCCATGACCGGCAGAAGATGCTCAAGGTCGCCCGCAGTCGCGACCGGGTCTTCGAAGGACGCAAGGTGCTGCTGGTGGATGACGATGTGCGCAACATTTTCGCCCTCACCAGCGCGCTGGAGCAAAAGGGCGCAGTCGTGGTCA
Source organism: Pseudomonas sp. FW305-70 (assembly GCF_058783925.1). NCBI lineage: Bacteria > Pseudomonadati > Pseudomonadota > Gammaproteobacteria > Pseudomonadales > Pseudomonadaceae > Pseudomonas > Pseudomonas sp. FW305-70. The sequence continues at coordinate 83,866 of NZ_JBYSYZ010000011.1, read as the reverse complement.
TTGGTCGTAATGGCCGGGAAGCGATTGAACGACTCAATGAAGTGGAGGACATCGATCTGGTGTTGATGGACGTGATGATGCCGCAGATGGATGGCTTTGAAGCCACCGTTGAAATCCGCAAGGTCCCGCGTTGGCGCAAATTGCCGATCATCGCGGTGACGGCCAAGGCCATGAAGGACGATCAGGAGCGCTGCCTGCAAGCCGGCGCCAACGATTACCTGGCCAAGCCCATCGACCTGGACCGCCTGTTTTCGCTGATTCGCGTGTGGTTGCCGAAGATGGAACGCATCTAGTGGAGCGCCATTCTTCAGGGGAGCGAAGTAGCGAAATCGAATTGCGCCTGTTGATCGAGGCGATTTACCTCAAGTACAGCTACGATTTTCGCGATTACTCCGGCGCGTCGATCAAGCGTCGGGTCAATCATGCGTTGAGTCAGTTCGAGTGCCAGACCATCTCGGCGCTGCAGGAAAAGGTCCTGCACGATCCGGCCGCTTTCATGCAACTGCTGCAGTTGCTGACCATTCCTGTCAGCGAGATGTTTCGTGACCCCTCGCACTTCCTGGCCATCCGCAAGGAAGTGGTGCCGCTGCTGCGAACCTACCCCTCGATCAAGATCTGGATCGCCGGATGCAGTACGGGGGAAGAGGTGTATTCGATGGCCATTCTGTTGCGCGAAGAGGGCTTGCTCGACCGTACCATCATCTACGCGACCGACATCAATCCGCGCTCTCTGGAAAAAGCCAAGCAGGGGATTTTCTCGATGGAGAACGTCCGTGCCTACACTGCTAATTACCAGCAGGCCGGTGGCCAGTGTTCATTTGCCGACTACTATACGGCGGCCTATGGGTACGCGATTTTCGACAAGACACTGCGCGAAAACGTGACCTTCGCCGATCACAGCCTGGCGACGGACAGTGTATTCTCCGAAACTCAATTAATTTCATGTCGTAACGTATTGATTTATTTTAATAAAAAGCTTCAGGATCGAGCGTTCGGACTGTTTCATGAGTCCCTCTGTCATCGCGGATTCCTGGTGTTGGGCAGCAAGGAAACCCCGGATTTCTCGTCTTTTGGCGATGAGTTCGAGCCGTTGGTCAAACAAGAACGGATCTATAGAAAAACATGAACAGTGCAACGAGCCTGCCAGCTATCGAAGCGATCGTGATCGGAGCCTCCGCCGGTGGCGTTGAGGCGCTGTTGAACATCCTCGGCCCGCTGCGCGAAGGTTTTTCGTTGCCGATCATTGTTGTGCTGCACCTGCCGGACGAACGCCGCAGCCAGCTGGCGGATGTGTTTGCCCGCCGGGTGGCCATCCCGGTGCTGGAGGCGTGCGACAAGACCTCGGTCGAGGCCGGCACGCTGTATTTCGCCGCGCCCGGTTATCACCTGTCGGTGGAGCGGGACCGCAGCTTTTCCCTGAGCCTGGAGCCTCGAGTGCATCATTCGCGTCCCGCCATCGATTACCTGTTCGAATCGGCTGCCGACGCCTACGGCGCCGGGCTCGTTGCAGTCTTGCTCACAGGCGCCAACCGCGATGGCGCGCACGGGCTGGCCCAGGTCAAACAGCGCGGTGGCATCACCGTCGTGCAAGACCCGCAAGAGGCTCAGGTCGCCACCATGCCCCAGGCTGCGCTGGATATGCACCGGCCAGACCACATACTTTCTGTACGCGGCATCGGCCGTCTGCTTGTCGAGATGGAACGAATCGCATGCTGAGTAATATCCAGGCCAAACTGCTGATCGTGGACGATCTGCCGGAGAATCTGCTGGCGCTTGAAGCGCTGATCAGGCGTGAAGACCGGATTGTGTACAAGGCGCTGTCCGCCGACGAAGCCTTGTCACTGCTGTTGCAGCACGAATTCGCCATGGCCATCCTCGATGTGCAGATGCCTGGCATGAATGGCTTCGAGCTGGCCGAGTTGATGCGCGGCACCGAAAAAACCAAGAACATCCCGATCGTTTTTGTCAGCGCCGCCGGGCGTGAAATGAACTACGCGTTCAAAGGCTATGAAAGCGGCGCCGTGGACTTCCTGCACAAACCACTGGACATCCACGCGGTCAAGAGCAAGGTCAATGTGTTCGTCGACCTGTATCGCCAGAGCAAGGCGATGAAGGAACAAGTGCTGGCCCTTGAGCAAAGTCGCCGCGAACAGGAAGCCCTGCTCGAGCAACTGCAGAACACCCAGCTGGAACTGGAGCAGGCGGTGCGCATGCGCGATGACTTCATGTCCATCGTCGCCCACGAAGTGCGCACGCCGCTCAACGGCCTGATCCTTGAAACCCAGCTGCGCAAGATGCACCTGGCCCGGGACAACGCCGCCGCCTTCACCCTGGACAAGATGCACGCCATGGTCGACCGCGACGAGCGGCAGATCAAAAGCCTCATTCGCCTGATCGAGGATATGCTCGATGTCTCGCGCATTCGCACCGGCAAGCTGTCGATCCGACCGACACGGTTCGATCTTTCGACGCTGGTTCGCGATTTGCTGCACAACTTTTCCCGGCAGATCGACGCCGCCGAGACGTCGGTCAGCCTCGATGCCGAGCAACCGGTGATCGGAAACTGGGATGAATTTCGTATTGAACAGGTCATATCCAACCTGTTGACCAATGCCTTGCGCTACGGGGCCAAGAGCCCGGTCTCGGTGAAGGTATACAGTGAAGGAGGCCTGGCGCTGGTAGACGTGCGCGACCAGGGGATCGGGATCAGCGAAGAAAACCAGACGCGCATATTCCAGCAGTTCGAGCGCGTATCGGCCAGGCAGGCCGTCGCCGGACTGGGCCTGGGATTGTTTATTTCAGAACAGATCGTGACCGCCCATGGCGGTACAATTACCGTCCAGAGCCGGATTGGCGAGGGCGCCTTGTTTCGCGTTTGTCTGCCGCTGTAGGAAAACAGCCAGATAAACGCAACCTCTGATCGACCCCACGGTCGTATCAGCAGCAATTGACCGAACAAAGGCTTCCCATGAGCGAAGATGCACAAGACGTAGTACTCGTTGTCGAGGACGATCCCTCGATTCTGATGGTGCTGTCCGCTTACCTGTCGGGCGAGGGTTATCGCGTATTGCAGGCCGAAAACGGCGAACAGGCTTTTGAAATCCTGGCGAGCAAACCCCACCTGGACATGATGATCACCGACTTCCGCCTGCCCGGTGGAATCTCCGGCGTGCAGATCGCCGAACCCGCCGTGAAGCTGCGACCGGAACTCAAGGTGATCTTCATCAGCGGCTATGCCCAGGAAATCCGCGAGACCGACAGCCCGATCACGCGCAAGGCGCCGATCCTGGACAAGCCATTCGATCTGGATAAGTTGCAGGAACTGATGCAGGACATGCTTTCGTAAGCATTCAGGCGCTGATCATCTCCCGCACCTTCGCCGTCAACAGGTCGAAGGTGAACGGCTTGGTGATCATCTGCATGCCCGGATCGAGGAACCCGCCGCGCACGGCGGCGTGCTCGGCGTAGCCGGTGATGAACAGCACCCTGAGATCGGGCCGCAGCTGCCGGCCGATTTCCGCCAGTTGCCGGCCGTTCATGCCGGGCAGGCCGACATCGCTGATCAGCAGGTCGATGCGCTGGGCCGAATCGAGTATCGGCACCGCGCTATCGCCATCACAGGCTTCGACGAAGTCATAACCCAGGTCGCTCAACACCGTGCTGACCAGCACTCGTACCGCCGGATCGTCCTCGACGATCAATACCGTCTCGCCATTGTTGGCGAAGGGCGAGTGTCCGACATTGACCGGATGCTCCTGAGGCAGATCACCCCCGAAGCGTGGCAGAAACAGACTCACCGTGGTGCCTTCGCCGACTACGCTGTGGATGACGACATGACCGCCTGACTGCTTGCTGAAGCCATAGATCATCGACAAACCCAGCCCGGTGCCCTGGCCGATGGGCTTGGTGGTGAAGAAGGGGTCAAAGGCGCGGTTGACGATGCTTTGCGCCATGCCGCAACCGGTGTCGGTGACGCTGAGCACGACGTAGTCACCGGCATCGAGATTGCTCTGGGACTGAGCAAAGTCCTCGTCAAGGTGCCGGTTCGAGGTAGAGACCACCAGCCTGCCGCCATTGGGCATGGCATCGCGGGCGTTGATCACCAGGTTGAGCAGGGCGCTTTCCAGTTGATTGGGGTCGGCTTCGGCCACCCACAGTTGTTCATCGAGTTGCATGTCCAGGCGAATGCTTTCGTTGATGCTGCGTTGCAGCAGTTCATCCATGGAGATCACCAGGGCGTTCATTTCCACGGGTTTGGAATCCAGCGACTGGCGGCGGGAAAACGCCAGCAGGCGGTGAGTCAGGGCGGCCGCGCGGTTGGCCGAGGTCACCCCCAGATCGATCAGGCTGTCCAGGTCTTCGGTACGCCCCCGGGCCAGGCGTCGACGCAACAATTCCAGGCTGCCGATGATGCCGGTCAGCATGTTGTTGAAGTCATGGGCGATGCCGCCGGTGAGCTGGCCGACGGCTTCCATTTTCTGCGACTGGCGCAGCGCCTCTTCGTTGTGACGCAGTTGCGCGGTACGCTCTTCCACCTGCTGCTCAAGGGTTTCGAGGGTGTTTTGCAGGCGCAATTCACTCTGGCTCAGGTCGATCAGCCGATCCCTGGCCTCGTACTGTCGTCGCCGTCCGCGCAAGGCGGTGGTAACCAGACTGATCAGTGTGATCGGGTGAAAGGGCCGTTCGAGGAAGGTGACATTGCCCAACTGCGGGCCGAAACGTGATGCCGGATTCTGTTGCGGGCCGCCATGGTGCGTCATCAACACGATCGGCAGGTCCGACCACGCGGGCTGTTGTTCAATCAGCCTGATCAGCGGTTCGAGATCACGACCCAGCAGCGCTTCGCTGGAAATCAGCAGCAGGCCGGCACCGAGCTCCAGCTCGGCGCACAGCCCGGGCAGGTCCTGGCTGATCACCCCATGAAACCCGGCTTCGTTGAGCATCATCAAGGCAATCTGGCTGTCACGCCCTCGCGGCGCAAGGATGAGGGTGCGCTCGGGTGTCGCCAGCACCGCAGTCACCGGATATCTTCCGCAAGCAAGGGGTTGCTCGCCCCGAGATAGGTGGGCACCCCGCGCAGTACGCCCTGGAAGGCTTCCAGCGGTTCACCGATGGTCATGCCCTGGGCGCTGATGCGGTATTCACGGATGGTCGATTCATGGCTGCCGGTGCGTTTCTTGATGATCGAAATGGCCCGGCGTACCTTGCCCAGGGCTTCGAAATAACGCAGCAGGATCACCGTATCGGCCAGGTAGGTGATGTCGACCGGGGCCTGCATGTCGCCGACCAGGCCATGCTGGGCCACCGTCATGAAGGTCGCGGCGCCTTTTCGATTGAGGTACAGCAACAACTCGTGCATGTGCAGCACCAGGGCGTTCTCTTCCGGCATTGCCGCCTGATAGCCATTGATGCTGTCGATCACCACGGTCTTGATATTGCCTTCGTCGACACAGCGCCGGACCCGGTGGGAGAACTCGCCGGGAGACAGCTCGGCGGCGTCCACCTGTTCGACCAGCAAATTGCCGCTGTCTTGCAGGGCCTGCAAATCGATGCCGATGTTCTTCATGCGCTCGTACAGCAACCCCAGCTCTTCATCGAAGATGAACAATGCGGCTTTTTCACCCCGGGCCACCGCCGCGGCGGCGAACACCATGGAGATCAGTGATTTGCCGGTCCCGGCCGGACCGAGAATCAAAGTGCTGGACCCGGTTTCGATGCCGCCGCCCAGCAGCGCATCCATTTCCCGGATGCCACTGGTCAATTGCTGGCGCAGGTACTGACCGCGATGTTCGGCGGCCACCAGACGCGGAAATACATGCACGCCGTCGCTGGCGATGGTGAAGTCATGAAAGCCGCCCCGGTATTTCTGGCCGCGGTACTTCACCACGCGCACGCGCCGTCGCTCGGCACCGTAATTGGGCGTCAACTCTTCCAGGCGAATCACGCCGTGGGCGACGCTGTGCACGGTCTTGTCCAATGACTCGGTGGTCAGATCGTCGAGCAACAAGACCGTGGCGTCATAACGCACGAAATAATGTTTGATGGCCAGAATCTGCCGGCGATAGCGCAGCGAGCTCTGTGCCAACAGGCGAATTTCGGAAAGGCTGTCCAGGACGACGCGGGTCGGTTTGACCCGTTCGACCACTTCGAAAATCTGCCGGGTGGCCTCGCCCAGCTCAAGGTCGGAGGAATAAAGCAGCGTCTGCTGCTGTTCGGCATTGAGCAGGTTTTCCGGAGGCGTCAGCTCGAAGATGTGGACGTTGTCGTCCATCTCCCAACCATGGGACAAGGCGCCCTGGCGCAGCTCGCGTTCGGTTTCGGACAGCGTGATGTACAACGAGCGCTCGCCGGCTTGCGCGCCGGCCAACAGGAAGTGCAGCGCCACCGTGGTCTTGCCGGTTCCCGGTTCGCCTTCCAGTAGAAACACATGACCGCGGGACAATCCTCCATCGAGGATATCGTCAAGGCCTTCGATACCGGTGGCCGCCTTGGTACGGTTCAATTCGTTGATTAGAGACAAATAAGAGTCCTCTTGTGGCCAGGAACAATGAGGCAGCCACTTGCAAGAGCCGCAACGGGCTGCCTTTTCACTTGACCCCTGGCCCGGACGAGCGTTCAACCTTTTTTGTATTCAGAGCCCCTGCTGCAACGACGGATCATCAGGGTTCATCTGTTCGAGCTGTGCGGTCAGGATCTGCACGTTTTGCAGCTGCCCGCTTTCCTTCCAGTAGTTGATCAGCAGCACCCGTGCCTTGCGATCGTTCGGATGGCGCTGAACGATTTCCTGCAACTGTATCTGCGCCGCTTCGAGTTCCTGCTCACCGCGCAACGTGGTCGCCAGGTCGTAGCGGTAATCCCGGTTATCCGGCTCAAGCTCAACGGCCTTGGACAGGCCGAGCAGGGCGAATTCGCTTTGGTCGTGATGCAGTAGCCAGAGCCCCAGGGCATGTTGCAGATACGCCGAGTTGGGCTGTGCCTGCAGTTGCCTGGCCAATAGTTGCCGGGCGGCGTCGTTCTGGCCCTGTTTGTCCAGCACTTCGATTTGCAGCACCAGCGCCGGCAGGTTGTCCGGCGCCAGGCGCAGGGTATTGTCCAGCGCCTGTTGCGCTTGCTTGAGTTCGGCGTTGTGCAGGTGCAGCCGGGCCAGCTGATATTGGTTTTCGGCGCTTTGCGGCTCGCTCTTGAGCACCAGCTCCCAGGCATCGATGGCTTGCTCCAGCGGCCCGAAATACAGGCCGAGTTCGTCCGGGGACAACCCCAGCAGCGCATTGATTGCCGCCAGCCGCACGCTCTGTTCGCTGTCGTCGAGCAATGGCCCCAGCAAAAGACTGCGCTGGCCGTTCGGTACCAGGGCGCTGACGCTCCTGATCGCGGCGATACGCACTTCGGGCGACTCGTTCTGCAAGTCGGCATCCGCCAGTTTCAGGGCCACCGAGCTTGGATAATTGGGCAGCTCGGCATGCAACCAGACACGGCGCTTGGGGGACAGGTCCGGACGCTTCAACTGCTGATAGAGCACCCGCGCAGCACCTGGTTGACCGCCCCGGGCCGCTGCCAGCGCTTCGCTGTAACCGTGCTTGATGGCTTCGGGAACCACCGGGGTGGTATCGCGCAGGGAAAACCATGCAAGGCCGATGACGAGCAGGGCGAAGAGGCTGATAAACAGATAGCGGCGGGACTGGGACATGCAAAAAATCCGGGAGATGAGGCATCAGCAAAAGAGTGCCAGCTTCGATCAGTCTGGGAAGGGAGTCAAACCTGTGTGGCTCTGAGATGCCGTCACCATGTTCCTGGTGGGCGGTTCAGTAGCGTTTTTTACAAGTCGTTTACCGTGACAGTGCGTAGCCTCGCGAGAACTGAGTCAACTGAAACGGAAAATCCCGAGTGCCTCTCCCTCCTAGCGTCACAAGCATCAGACATGCGCCATCCACAACCTCTTTATCCTGCGATCAAATGAATAGAACGTTGGTTTTCGACGAGGTCCGGCATACCGAGAACACGCCCCTGGTTCTGCACAAGTCCGGTCGTGCACCTGCAAGGTCCACGGGCACTAATGCCGATATTCCACCCCCAATGCTCGCACGCAACGCCTTCGAAGATCGCTTCACCAGTCAGGATGATCTCGAACAGCAGTGGTCAGAACTCAAGGCGCAATTGCAGACGGAGTCTCTTACCGAGCAAGAAATACTAGCTGTTCTGAGAAGCGGTATTTTGCAAACGAACACTGGCAAAGCCATTGCCGGGCTATTTGCAGCCGCAATGTTTCGGTCGATCCGACCATCGGGGTCGACGACCGACGATCGTTTGAAAACAATAGTTGATGTGGTTTGTCATTTGCCGCCCGGCCAATGGCAGGCGGCGCTGGGTGAAAACATCAGGTTTACGAGTGGACTAAACCCCGAGCGGGTGACGGGCTTTATCCAGTCACAGCTGGATCGTTCAACAGCGCTGCTGAATGAGCGAATGGCAAACAATGAGGTGCTTACAGACTCTCAGTGGGCAGCCCTCAAGCAGATTACACAGCAAGCCCGGACCTATATTCGTCATTCAAGTGAAAGCGTGCTCAATAGCGCCCTGATGATGCTTGAAGACGCGTGCGTTGTTCGACCTTCTCCCAAGGACGCGCATCAGCAGTTGGCCAAGTTCCTTGATGAACTGCGCAAGCCGCTACAAAGCGAGCGTGTGCGGTGGCCGGACCGCTTTCCGATAGAGGTCGAAGTGATCTGCAATCAGCTTGAACCCGCCGAAGAGGATAAACAGACTTGGCTGGAGTGGGTGATCGGCCCCAGCTGGCTGGAAAGCTTGCTCGGGCGACCGATTTCATTTTCAACGCCGATGAACTCATCGGAACCCGCGCAAGATGCAAAGCCAACCACCGAGAAGTCCACGCCTCTGCTATCGACCTTGCAGGCATTCGAGCGCAACGCCGACTTTTACTTGAACGTCAGCACAAAAGGTTCGAGCAGTACCGAGGGGGTTGCTGCCAGGTTTTTGTGGGTCTGCAATGTGCTGGATTCGTTCGGGGCGTTGAGATTGGACAGCAGGCATATTGCAATCGGTCGACCGGCTTCGACACAAGACGACCAGACGAGCAGGGGGGCAACCGAAGATCTGCCGGCATCCTCGGTTGATTTGTCGGGACATCAACCCGATGCCGCCTCCCATTCGTTCGAACAGTTTGCTGCGCAGTTGGACGGCGTTTTAACCCGGGCCATCAACAGCATTACGCCCTGGAACAGCGCTTATGCCGAAGAGCTGGATGAGGTTAAAGTTCTGCTGAATGAACAAGTCTACAGCCCTACAACCGAAGCTCTGCCCTCCGATTCATTCTGGTCCCGTATGCCCGACATGGACGCACTGGGAGAGCAACTGGGCAATTGGCTGAGTGCAATGAGTGGGCGTTTGCTCAGCACGGGCGTCGCGGTCCTGAGCCGAACGGGAGACTTGATAGAGCGCAATTCGCGTGGTGCCGTGGGAGTCTTTGCTGCCTACGTGGCGATCAGCAACCTTTACATCAGTTGGCATCTGCCTGCCAATGACGAAACTGCCGAAGCAAGACAATCGAACTCAAAACCGGACTTTGAACCTGATGAAGCATTCGTTGTTCATGAAAATACAATAGAGGGCATCACTGAGCTCCTTGATGAACAGCCAGACTTTGCAGCCAGGGTTCTACAGCGTATCAGCGAATCCGACTATCTTGATCCGGGCGACGATCCACAGCTGATAGAAGATATCGAGGCGCTTTTAAAACAGACCGTCCAGGGTAGTGCCGATGTAACTTACCAGGATTATCTCGAAGAAATTATCCAGTTGGCGGCTGCCGATGCTCACGAAGAATTCGAGGAGTTCGAGGAATATTCAGGAGGAGGTTCAACCACGGAGCATGCTTCAGCTCAGGTGGAAACTGATGACATCCATGGTGGCGTGCGCAGGAAACGAAGCCTGGGCGGTAACATGCAAACAAATGAAAAAGGCGTATCCGCACATGCTTCTGCTCGTTGGCTAATTGAGGCGGGACAACACTCATTAAACGCTCACGCAACAGGTCGCCCGGACGAGGAAATAGCTCCTGGTATGACGATTGGTCAGGCAGCTGACAGATTCATCAATACGCTTGAAGGCCTGCAAAAGGTTTCCGATCCTTCAGTTTTTATACGGACAGTCATCGAGGAAACCATTGCTGGTTCGAATCTGCCGAAGGACATAAAGTCAACGCTGAATTATAAAACCAAATTCACAGTTTGGTTTCGAGGGTTGCCAGAGAAGCACACGCCTGGAGAGCATATTAGGAAAAGATATAATCTGGCACAATTATTTACGGGGCAACATAAAAAAGAAGCGAACGGCAAATCAATTACCATATCGTGGCCTGATCGTTACACGTCGCAGTTTATTGCGCAAGTTGACGAGATGGATCTTCTGGAATTGTATAACGAGCACGCGCAGGGAATACTTTCACAGCCAGATGTTTTTGATTTTTGGAGGGTTGGCAAGCAAAAAGAACTGGAACGCGCCCTGAAAGTATTCCTGCAGGAAGGTAAGGGCACGGCGCAAAACAAGAATATTGCAAAGAAGTTTCTTGATGGCAAGATCAAGGCGCAAACGATCTCGATTCGTGATGGTGGTCTCAGTACTCCTCACAAAGTGAGTAACGCCGTTTATTTGCAAGACTGGAGTAATTCAGGGGGGTTGTTCGTTTTTTTGGGTGGGAACAGCACGGTGATCGAGCACCCTCCCGAATTGAGACAAAGAACGAAGTCAATCGAGCAGTTTCCAGAGCTGCGAGGTAATTTGTCCATGCGAATTGCTCTGAATGAACTTTTGGGGCGGGGCGAATATGACTTCAAGTACAGCCTGGGTTTTATCGATCCTGAAAAATTAGAACTGGAACCATTGGATTTTTTTAACATATTTAACCTTCCTTCATTTTTCGCAAAAAAGATAGATGGAAAGTTATCCTATGAACCTATTCTGTTTGGATGGCCAGACAGTGATGTCGAAGCGATTTATGAGGAGCTTTACAAAAGACAAGGTGATCAGGTCAAGGCTGCCATAGACACGTTGACCTCAACCTTCGCCGAGCGCATGACAGATGCCATTTTGGCATTGGTGTCCGATGCACTTGCCATGCTGTCGATGTGCACCGCATTTATTCCTGGCCCTGGTGCTCTAGCAGCGGGAATGTCGATGTTGTTAGGCTTTGGCTCGGTAGGGGCAACTTATGTACGAGGTGAACTGGAGGACGATCCGGGCCTGGCAGCGCAACACAAGGCCAATGCGTTACGTGGAGCCATTTTCGAACTTGTCGGGCCATTTATAGGGAAAGTGGCTGGTAAAGCTATTCCCAAGTCTTCATACAAAAAAATTGGCAATGAAGTAATCGAGCGGATGGCTTCGTCAGGGCGTGTGTCAGATGATGTAGCTAAATATTTATCGGAAAAAAAGCCAAAAAATCCCATTCTGGAAGCAGTAAAAAAAATACCTAGATGGGTCGCTCCTGTGGAGAAGGATATCTTGGAGATACTTTCAAAGGTTGACTGGAAGTTTATAAATCATCGAGCTGCAAACAAGTTTATGCGATTGAATCGTGGACCGAAGGTTGCGCAAAAATTAATGGATAGAACAGGGGTGACGTATTTTGGTGGGCCATCAAAGGGTTATGTGTATAGGGGGGTCGTCATGCGAGGGGATATGCGTCCGCCAAGCGAAATTTTTGAGGAGGGCTTCAAGTTGCGCAAGGAATATACGGATATAAAGCAGATTAATGGAATGCAGGGTGGTTTTGGCGGAGATGCAAACGCACTTGGTCTGGACGGGAAGGGAATATCAACCTCTGCTTATTACAGTGGTGGTAGACTGGGGGCGGCTTATTATGGGGGCAAAAGAGGAGGATATACGTATGTCGTTGATGGTCGAGATATAGAAGGTTTTCATATGTATTATAATAAAGAGCTGGCAACTAATCCTGGTTCAAAACTTAGGAAAAAGGCCTACGAAATCAACTACCCAAATGACATTCCGCCGGAAAAAATACTAGGCGCTTATGACGCTAACAAGATCTTCTACCCCAACCCAACAGCCATCGGCAGAAGTGTTGCACTAAGCACTCCTAAACATGGTTCAAATGTTAAACTTCCGATGCAGAAAGCAGCAACTAATAGTACAGGCATTACTTTCCCTCTGAGCGGCGAGCGAGCCAACCAATAAACCTGAATATCGCCTCGGCAGGGATTCCTGTCGAGGCGCCGCACAAATGACTACGCTTGCTGGAGACAGTCCGACAGGCTTTCCCATGCAAGCGCTGCTGCAATACTTCAAAGCGATGCTCAACCCCGGCCCCGGGGTGTTGCTGTTTGCCTTGCGAACCATCGCGGCCGGTTTGTTGACCCTGTACCTGGCGTTTTTGTTCGATCTGGACCAACCCAAGTGGTCGATCATGGCCGTGGTCATCATCAGCCAGCCACTGGGCGGCATGGTGCTGGCCCGCAGTTTTGGCCAGGTGATCGGCACCACGTTGGGGGCAGCCGTGGCGGTGTTGATCATGGCGATCTTTCCCCAGGCTCCGCTGCCGTTCATCACCACCCTGGCATTGTGGCTGGCGTTGTGCACCGCCGGTGGCACCTTGTTGCGCTATACCAGTTCCCAGGCATTTGTCCTCAGCGGCTACACCGCCGTGGTGGTGGCCTTGCTGGCGGTGCCGGATCAGGACGGCATGTTTCTGCTGGCGGTGACCCGCGTCACCGAGACCTTGCTGGCAGTGGCCTGCGTGTGTCTGGTCAGCCTGCTGACCGCCAGGCCTGAAACCGTCGCCCGTGACTACTTCGCCAGGATCGACCAGATCACCCGGTTGCTGGCCACCCATGCCAGTGCCGTCATCCGCACCGAAGAGAGCGAAGCCGATTTCCAGCAGCGACAAATGCAGCTGTTGGGCCAGATCAGCGGTCTGGAGGGCGTGCGCCGGCACATGTACTTCGATGCGCCGCGGTTGCGCAGTGCCAACGGCCTGGTGCAACTACTGGGCAACCAATTGGTGTTGTTGACCGCGCGGTTGACAGCCCTGCGCCACCAGCGGCTGCTGTTGACCGAGCGTTGGGAGGGCGAGTTGCCCGAGGAAATTCAACGTTTGCGGGCCGAAGAACTGGCGTTTCTCGATGAGCTGGCGCGGGAGGGGCGTTCGCTGTCCAGTGACAAGCGCCATCATTTCACGTCGTTGCAACAACGCTTTGATGAGCTGGCCTACAGAGCCGAACAATTGACCGAGCCGTTGCCGGCCACCTTGCGCTCGCTGGCCTGGTCACTGCGCTGGGAGCAGGCTCGCCTGCTGCAGCAGCTGGAGCAGATTCTGGAATTGAGTGACGCCATCCAGAGCGGGCGACCGGCCAGCAGCGTGTTTCGCGGGCGGGAAAATCCGCTGCATCTGGACTTCACCCTGGCGACCATGAATGCCATCCGGGCTTTTTCCGCGCTGTTGATTTGCGGCTTGATCTGGATCGAAACCGGCTGGGACGGTGCGCGGGGCGGGATGGTGCTGGTGGGCATCCTTTGCTCGCTGATGTCGACCTTTCCGAGGCCGCTGCTGGCCGTGCAAAGCTACGCGAGGGGATTTGGGCTGGCACTGCTGGCCTCGGCGCTCCTGCAGTTCATGTTCGTGCCGATGATCAGCAATTTCGAGATGCTTGCCTTGCTGTTGGCGCCCTTGCTCTATGCCGTTGCGGTGGGGCTGGCCAGTCCGGCCACGACAGGCACTGGCATTGGTCTGGGACTCACGACTTTTCTGCTGCTCGGTCCGTTGAACGTAGGGATCGGTCAAAACACCGCCATCCAGTGGTTCGAATTTGCCGGGGCCTATACCTGCGCGACCGTGCTGGCGTTGAGCGTCTATGCGCTGATCTTTCCGTTCAGGCCGGATTTGCGCATGGGGCGGCTCTATAAAGAGAACGGCGAGCAGGTGTACGCCTTGCTGAAAACCGCGCCGACCGATGAACAGCAGTTTGCTTTCGAGAGCCGCATGGTTGATCGCCTGACCATGATGCTGGGGCTGCTGCCGGCAACGCAGGAGCCACAATCCCATGAGCGCTTTCAAGTCAGCCTGGCCTGCATGGCACTGGGGATTGCGATGAATCAGCTCAGGCAGCAGGGGCAGAACAACGCACTGTTGAGTCCGGATCTGCAAAGTCGCCTGTTTTCCACCGTCCGGGAAACGGGCAGGCTGGTTGCCGGCCGGCCCGGGGTCGAAGTGGCACAGGTGCTCGATAGCCTGCACACCCTGGGTGACGAACTGGATGCTCTGCATACCGATGTCCATGAGCGCTTGTGGTCGGTGTTCCGTATGCGCGTGGCGCTGTTGATCGTGGTGTCGTTCGTCGAGCGTTATCGCGGCTACTTTCAACCCTCCGGCATTGAAGGAGACCCTGTCCTTGCCCATTGATCTGGAAGTGGGTGGCGCCTATCTGCCCCCGATTGCCCAGGCGTTGCTGCTGGGCTTGCCGATTTTCCTGTTGCTGGCCTGGGTGCTGCGCCGCCTCGGTGTGCTGCAGTTCGTCTGGCATGAGGCCTTGTTCGAAGGCGCGTTGTACGTCTGCGTCTGCGCCACCTTGATACTGGTGATGGGAGTCTGATGCCTTGAAGAACATCCTTCCCCGACTCACGACGCTGGCGGTGGTACTGCTGGCCTTGGTCCTGGGCTGGTTCGCCTGGGAGCATTACACCCGTGCCCCCTGGACCCGGGATGCCCGGGTGCGTGCCGATGTGGTGACTCTGTCCGCCGATGTGTCGGGGCGTATCGTCAGCCTGGCCGTGCAGGACAACCAACATGTGAACAAGGGTCAGGCGCTGCTGGAGATCGATCCGGCGCGTTACACGCTGGCGGTGGAGCATGCCAAGCGTGCCGTCGAGGTGTCGAAAGCCTCGCTCGGGCAGGCCCAGGCGTCCATTACCGCCAGCGAGGCCTTGCTCAAGCAACGTCAAAGCGAGGAGCAACGGCGGCGCACGCTCAAGGACCGTTCGGCGATTTCCGGCGAAGAGTGGGAAAAAGCCAACACCGATGTGTCGGTGGCCCAGGCGGATCTGCTGCGAAATCAGGCCAACCTGGTGTTGGCCCAGGCCAACGTACAACTGGCCATTGCGGCCTTGACCCAATCGGAGCTCGATCTGCAGCGTACCCATGTCGTCTCCCCGGTGACGGGCTATGTCACCAACCTGCTGACCCGGGAGGGCGACTACGCCTCGGCCGGGGGGCCACTGCTGGCGCTGGTGGACAGCGATTCGTTCTATGTCAGCGGTTACTTTGAAGAAACCAAGTTGCCGCGGATCGGCGAGGGCGACCGGGTCAGGATCGAGTTGATGAGTGGCGAAACCTTCGGCGGCAAAGTGCAGAGCATTGCCTTTGCCATTGCCGACCGGGAAAACCTGCCGGGCGGTCGCCTGTTGGCCAACATCAACCCCAGTTACACCTGGGTCAAACTGGCGCAGCGGGTGCCGGTGCGGATCGAGATCGATGCCGACTATGCCGGTAAAGACAAACTCAGGGCGGGGACCACGGCCACCGTGACCGTCCAGGAAAACCAAAAATCCAAAGACCAACAATAACCGCACTCTGTAGGAGCGAGCTTGCTCGCGATGGTCGTTAACGATACCGCGTGCTTACCGACTAAACGCCGCGCTCTTGAGTCCATCGCGAGCAAGCTCGCTCCTACAAGAAAATTCATTGCCTTTTAAAAGGCAAAAAAAGCCCCGCGACCGAATGAGACGCAGGGCAAAGGAATTGGTTGGTTGCGGCCAACCAAAGGAGCGCCTTAAACCATCGGGCTAATTGCTGGCGACCGTCTCGGGCTGCCAGCCGCCCCCGAGGGCCTTGTAGATGGCGACGATGCCGCGATACAAATCGACTTCGGCCTGGGCCTGGGTGTCTTCGGCCGCCAGGCGTTCACGCTGGGCGTCGAGCAGCACGAGGAAATCGGCGGTGCCTTCGCGGTAGCGAATCTCGGCGAGATCGGCTGCGGAACGGCTGGACTCGCTCTGGCGAATCAGCGAGATCAGGCGCTGCTGGCGCTTGCCGTAGTCGCTGAAAGCGTTTTCCGACTCTTCCAGGGCCAGCAACACTTGCTGTTCGTAAGTCGCCAGTGCGCCTTCGGCATCGGCGTCGGCGGCGCGCAAACGGGCGCGCACGCTGCCCAGGTCGAACGCCGCCCAGGTGATGCTCGGGCCCAGCGCCCAGGCGTTGGCCGCCGAGGAGCCGATTTGCGAACCGCGCCCGGCGGTGAAACCAAGGAAGCCGCTGAGGCTGACTTGCGGGAACAGGTCGGCCTTGGCCACGCCGATCCGCGCCGTGGCCGACGCCAATTGGCGCTCGGCACTGCGAATGTCCGGCCGGCGTTGCAGCAGTTCACCCGGATCACCGATCGGCAAGGCTTTGGCAATCGCCGGCAAGTCTTTCGGGCTCAGGTCCACGGTCAGCTTGTCCGGACGCTCCCCCAGCAGCGTGGCGATGCGGTTCTTCTCCCGAACCTGTTCGGCCTGCAATTGCGGCACGCTGGCTTCGACCGACGCCAGTCGCGCATCGGCACGTTCCACATCGAGTTGATCGCCGACGCCGGCATCACGCAGGTTGATGGTGATCTTGCGCGACTCCTGCTGGTTCTCCAGGTTGGCCAGGGCGATCTTTTCCCGCAGTTGCGCGCCGCGCAGTTGACCGTAGGCATCCACCAGTTCGGCAATCATGCTCACCTGAAGCTGGTACAGATCGGCTTCAAGCGACTGTTGCTCGGCATTCGCTGATTCCAGGTTGCGCTGGATACGGCCAAACAGGTCGATCTCCCAGGCCATGTCCAGGCCCAGGTCGTAGCGTTCGCTGTTGACCCGGTCGGTGGTCTGGCCAGGAATCTGGCCCTTGCCCAAGTCACTGCTGACACGGCTGGTGACGACCGGCAAGTTGTCGTTACTGATGTCATCGCGGATCGCCCGTGCGGCTTTCCAGCGGGCAAAAGCGACGCGCAGATCACGGTTGCCCTTGAGCGATTGCGTCACCAACTGGTTGAGGGTCGGGTCTTCGAACTGCTGCCACCAGATGCCTTCGAAACGCGAACGGTCAAAGTTCTTCTGGCCGGCGGCGCCATCGGTGGCGGCCGTGATGTTGGCCGCCTCGGTGTTGGGCGTCTGGTAATCCGGACCCACGGCACAGGCACTCAAGGCCAGGACCAGCAGGCTCGGCAGGAAGGCTTTCAAACTCATCAGTGCGACTCCAGCTTCAGGGCGACCTTGGCGGCTTTGCGCGCCTGGCCACGCTCGACAAAGTTACGAATCAATACGTAGAACACTGGCGTCAGCAACAGACCGAAGAAGGTCACCCCGAGCATCCCGGAGAACACCGCCACACCCATGGCGTGACGCATTTCGGCACCGGCACCGCTGGAGAACACCAACGGCACAACCCCCATGATGAACGCGAAGGAGGTCATCAGGATCGGCCGCAGACGCAGACGGCAAGCTTCCAGTACCGCGGCCAGCGGGTTGAGGCCTTCCAGCTGTTTGTCCTTGGCGAACTCGACGATCAGGATCGCGTTCTTGCACGCCAGGCCCACCAGTACGATCAGGCCGATCTGGGTGAAGATGTTGTTGTCACCGCCGGAGGCGATCACACCGGTGATGGCCGACAGCAGGGTCATCGGTACGATCAGGATCACCGCCAGTGGCAGGCTCCAGCTTTCGTACTGCGCCGCCAATACCAGGAACGCCAGCAGGACGCAGAGCGGGAACACGAACAGCGCGGTGTTGCCGGACAGGATCTGCTGGTAGGTCAGGTCGGTCCATTCGTAGGTCATGCCGTTCGGCAGTTCTTCCTTGAGCAGTTTCTCGATGGCTTTTTCGGCCTGGCCGGAGCTGTAGCCGGGGGCTGCCGCACCGTTGATTTCAGCGGTGATGAAGCCGTTGTAGTGCATCACGCGGTCAGGGCCCGAGGTGTCGCTGACCTTGATGAAGGTCGCCAGCGGGATCATCTCGCCTTTGTTGTTACGCACTTTCAATTGGCCGATCTGGTCGGATTCGAGGCGGAACTGCTGTTCGGCCTGAACGTTGACCTGATAGGTGCGCCCGAAACGGTTGAAGTCGTTGGCATACAGCGAACCCAGGTAGATCTGCAGGGTGTCAAAGATGTCGCTGACGGCCACGCCGTGGGTCTTGGCTTTTTCCCGGTCGATGGCGGCATCGACCTGCGGCACGTTCACCGTGTAGCTGGTGAACAGGCCGGCCAGTTCCGGCACGTTGTGGCTCTTGGCGATGATGTTCATGGTTTCCTTGTACAGCTCGTCGTAACCCAGGTTGCCCCGGTCTTCGATCTGCAGGCGGAAACCACCAATGGTGCCCAGGCCTTGCACTGGCGGCGGCGGGAAGATCGCCATGTAGGCTTCCTGGATGTTCGCATACTGGCCGTTCAAGGCACCGGCAATCGCACCGGCGGACATGCTCGGGTCTTTACGCTCGTCGAACGGTTTGAGGGTCACGAACACGATGCCGGCGTTCGGGCTGTTGGTGAAACCGTTGATCGACAGGCCAGGGAAGGCCACCGCGCTTTCCACGCCAGGCTGTTTCAGGGCCAGGTCGGACATGCGCTTGATCACGTCTTCGGTACGGTCCAGGCTTGAGGCGTCCGGCAATTGCGCGAAGGCCACCAGGTATTGCTTGTCCTGGCCGGGTACGAAACCGGTCGGGGTGCTGGAGAAGCCGAAAAAGGTCAGGACCATCAGACCGGCGTACAGCAGCAGGGCGATGCCGCTTGAACGGATCACACGGGCAACGGTGCCGACGTAACCATGGCTGGCCTTCTCAAAGAAACGGTTGAACGGACGGAACAACCAGCCGCCAAACATCTTGTCCAGCACCCTGGAGAAACGGTCTTTCGGTGCGTCATGGCCCTTGAGCAACACAGCAGCCAGTGCCGGCGACAGCGTCAGGGAGTTGAAGGCCGAGATCACCGTGGAAATCGCAATGGTCAGGGCGAACTGCTTGTAGAACTGCCCGGTCAGCCCGGAGATGAACGCAGCAGGAACGAACACCGCACACAGCACCAGCGCCGTGGCAATGATGGGACCGGTCACTTCACGCATGGCGCGCTTGGTGGCTTCAATCGGGGTCAATCCGAGCTCGATGTTCCGCTCGACGTTCTCCACCACCACGATGGCGTCGTCGACCACGATACCGATGGCCAGTACCAGGCCGAACAGCGACAGGGCGTTGAGCGAGAAGCCGAACAGGTGCATCACGGCAAAGGTACCGATCAGCGAAACCGGCACAGCCACCAGTGGAATGATCGAGGCGCGCCAGGTCTGCAGGAACAGGATCACCACCAGCACCACGAGGATCAGTGCTTCGAAGAGGGTGTGAACCACCGCCTCGATCGAGCCGCGCACGAAGATCGTCGGGTCATAGACGATGCTGAAGTCCATGCCTTCGGGGAAGCTCTTCTTCAGCTCGGCCATTTTCGCCCGGACTTCGTTGGAGATCTCGATGGCGTTGGAACCCGGGCGCTGGAAGATCGGGATCGCCACCGCCGGCTGATTGTTCAGCAGCGAACGCAGGGCGTACTGGCTGGAACCCAGCTCGACGCGAGCGATGTCCTTGAGGCGAGTGATTTCACCGTTGTCGCCAGAGCGAATGATGATGTTCTCGAACTCTTCCTCACTGACCAGGCGGCCCTGAGTGTTGACCGACAGCTGGAAGCTTTGGGCATTCGGGGCAGGGGGCGCGCCCAATGCACCGGCGGCCACCTGGCGGTTCTGTTCACGAATGGCGGTGACAACATCAGTGGCGGTCAGGTTGCGCGAAGCGGTCTTGTTCGGGTCGAGCCAGACACGCAGCGAGTAGTCGCCCATGCCGAACAGTTGCACGTCGCCGACACCGCCCAGCCGCGCCAGCTCATCCTTGATGTTGAGGATCGCGTAGTTGGACAGGTAGAGCATGTCGTAGCGTTTGTCCGGCGAGGTCAGGTGCACCACCATCGTCAGGTCCGGCGATGCCTTGTCCACGGTGATACCGATGCGCGTCACTTCCTCGGGAAGTTTCGGCTCGGTCCGGGTCACGCGGTTCTGCACCTGCACCTGCGCGTTGTCCAGGTCGGTACCCAGGGCAAAGGTGATGGTCAGGGTGATCTTGCCATCGGCGGTCGACTGCGAGGACATGTACAGCATGTTCTCGACGCCGGTGATGGCCTGCTCCAGGGGAGCGGCCACGGTTTCACCGATGACTTTCGGGTTGGCACCGGGGAAGTTGGCGCGCACCACCACGGTCGGCGGCACGACTTCCGGGTATTCGCTGATCGGCAACTGGAACAGCGAGATCGCACCGGCGATCAGAATCAGCAGCGACAGCACCGCTGCAAAGATCGGCCGTGAAATGAAGAATTGGGAAAAATTCATCGTAAAAATCCCTTAACCGCGTGGGGTCGTGGCAGCCAGTTTCACAACCGTGCCCGGCGCGACCTTGGCAGGCGCGACTTGGGGCAGGTTGCTGGCTTCCAGCGCTTGGCGTTGTTGTGCGAGTGCCGCTAGGGTTTGTTCGCTGGCCATCGGAATCACTTCAGGGGTGACCGGTGAGCCGGGACGTACCCGTTGCAGGCCCTTGACGATGATGGTGTCGTCCTTGTTCAGGCCACTGCGCACGATGCGCAAACCTTCGATCTTCGGCCCCAGTTCCACCGCGCGGTAGGCGGTCTTGTTGTCGCCGTCCATCACGATCACGAACTTCTTGCCCAGGTCGGTACCCACCGCTTCATCGTTGATCAGCATGGCGCTGTAGGTGCCGCTGCCCACCAGTTTCAGGCGTGCATACAGGCCCGGGGTGTAGCTGCCATCGCTGTTGTCGAACACGGCGCGACCACGGATGGTGCCGGTCTTCGGGTTGACCTGGTTGTCGACGAAGTTCATCACGCCCTGGTGCGGGTTGCCGTCCTCGTTGGACAGGCCCATGTACACCGGGGTGGTGGCGCCGCGTTTGCCCTGGCGAGCGAGCTCGGTGTACTTGAGGAACACACGCTCGTCCGCGTCGAAGTAGGCATAGACCTTGTCGGTGGAGACCACGCTGGTCAACGGCGTGGTGTCGGCGGTCACCAGGTTGCCGGCGGTGATTTCCGCACGGCTGACGCGGCCGCTGATCGGTGCGGTGACGCGGGTGAAGCTCAGGTTGAGCTTGGCCAGGTCGAGCTGTGCCTGAAGCGCACCGACTGCGGCGCGTGCTTCCTGGGCGGCGCTGGTGCGCGAATCGGCCAGCTCGGCGGAAATGGCGTTGCTGATGCGCAGGCGTTCACCGCGCTGGGCTTCGTTTTCGCTACGGGTGGCATTGGCGCGCGATTGTGCAACCAGGGCTTCGAGGCGGCGGACCTCAGCCTGGAACGGACGCGGGTCGATCTGGAACAGCAGGTCGCCTTTCTTGACCAGGGCGCCTTCAGTGAATGCCACTTCATCGATCTGGCCGGAGACCCGTGGACGAATCTCGACCGTTTCCGGCGCTTCCAGGCGCCCGGTGAATTCGTCCCACTCGTTGACCGGTTGTTCCAGCACCTTGGCCACGCTGACCTTGGCTGCTGGCATCGTGGCGGCGGTTTCCGGGGCCTTGCCGCAAGCGCTGATCACCACGACGGCCAACAAAGCCAACGGGAAGCGCAAATGTTTGAATGACTGTTCCATGGATGCATCCGCCAATGTATTGAGATTGGCGAATGATGCGCGGCGGGTTTGTATCTCACGAATCGAATGGGGCGAAGGTAACTATCATTCGGAATGATATAAGGCCCGAGCCAGCCCTCTAGATTGCGCCTTTGATTAATCGGCGATCAATTGGGTTGATGACAATTGTGTGTTGCCTCGTCTGCAAAGATCAGGCTTGGGACCGAGTCGTGCCCTTCGCGAGCAAGCCCGCTCCCACAAGGTACAGTGTGAACCCTGTGGGAGCGGGCTTGCTCGCGAAGAGGCCAGCAGCCTTCTACACAATCAGGATCAGGGACCCGTCATCAGCCATTGATTTAACAGGGTCCAACGGCCTGCACTGTGCCAATTTCGTCACCGCCACGGCCCAAACCCATCAAGCCATGACGCCTCGGATAGACCACCCTGACCGGTCTGCCCAAGGAGATGACCATGATCCGACTGACCCTGATCGAAGCTCGTGAGTTGGCTGAATCGATCTTGTTGCACAACGGTTTTAATCTGGCCCATGCACAAGCGGTGGCGGCGACGGTGGTTGTTGGCGAACGTGATGGCTGTGCCTCCCACGGTTTGTACCGGATTCTGGGGTGTGTGAATTCCCTGCGCGCCGGCAAGGTGTCAGCCGATGCCGAGCCACAGGTGATCGACCAGGCGCCATCGATTGTGCGGGTGGAAGCTGGCGGTGGGTTTTCGCAGTTGGCGTTTCAGGCGGGGTTGCCGTTGCTGGCGCAGAAAACCCGGGCCAACGGCATAGCGGCGTTGGCAATCAACCGCTGTGTCCATTTCTCGGCGCTGTGGGTGGAGATCGAGCAGCTGACGGCTGCCGGCCTGGTGGCGCTGGCGTGTAATCCGAGCCACGCCTGGGTGGCGCCGGCTGGAGGACGACTGCCGGTGTTCGGCACCAATCCCATTGCCTTCGGATGGCCGCGTGCGGGGCAAGAGCCGTTTGTGTTCGACTTCGCCACCAGCGCGATTGCCCGGGGTGATATCGAACTGCACCGGCGTGCCGGCAAGGCGATTCCCGAAGGTTGGGGCGTGGACGCCCAAGGCCAGCCGAGCACCGACGCCAACGTGGTGCTTGATAGCGGCGCGATGCTGACGTTCGGCGGGCACAAGGGTTCGGCGCTGGCGGCCATGGTGGAGTTGATTGCCGGGCCGCTGATCGGTGACCTGACCAGCGCCGAGTCGTTGGCTTACGACGGGGGCAGCAAGTCGTCGCCGTACCATGGCGAGTTGATCATCGCCCTTGACCCTCGGCGCTTTCTGGGGGACGCCACTGAAGAGCATTTGGCCCGGGCCGAAACGTTGTTCCAGGGCATTGAAGGGCAGGGCGCACGCTTACCGTCGCAGCGACGATACGCGGCGCGGGCACGCAGCCTGGTGGAAGGCGTGCAAATTCCCGAGGCGCTGTACAACGACCTGACAGCACTGCTGGCTTGAATGGAATGGGTGCGCCCACTCCTGTGGGAGCGAGCTTGCTCGCGATGACGGCAGCACATTCAACATCAATGTTGGCTGACAGTCCGCTATCGCGAGCAGGCTCGCTCCCACAGGGGGTCGTGTTGTTAAACCGGCTCGCGTTGGCTGCTGCCATCCACCAGCCGTGCAATCCCCAGCGGGTTGGCGTTTTTCAAGGCGTCGGGTAGCAAGGCGTCCGGGCAGTTCTGGTAGCACACCGGACGCAGGAATCGATCGATGGCCAGGCTGCCAACCGACGTGCCACGGGCGTCGGAGGTTGCAGGGTAAGGCCCGCCATGGACCATGGCATCGCAGACTTCGACCCCGGTGGGGTAACCGTTGAACAGTACCCGGCCGACTTTTTGTTCCAGCAGTATCAGCACGTCCCCATGGGTCTGAAGATCCGATGCTTCGCCAATCAATGTCGCGGTCAGTTGCCCGTGCAAGCCGTTCAACGCCTGCCGCAGCTCAACCTTGTCCGCCACTTCAACGACAAGGGTGGTCGGCCCGAACACTTCTTCCTGTAACAGCGGATCCCCATTGAGCAGCAGGCTGACGTCGGCCTTGAACAGTTGCGGCCATGCCTGATGTCCCTGCTGGTCGTGGCCCGCCAGGTGCTTCACGCCCGGATGCTCGAGCAAGGCCCGCACCCCTTTTTCATAGCTGCCGAGGGTGCCAGCATTGAGCATGGTTTGCGCCGGTTGTTCGGCCATCAGGTTGCCTAGCCGCGCAGTGAACGCCGTCCATTCAGGGGTGCGAATACCAATGACCAACCCCGGATTGGTGCAGAACTGCCCGCAACCCTGGACCACCGATGCCACCAGCTCACCGGCGATTTTCTCGCCCCGCGCGCGCAAGGCTTCGGGCAATACCAACACTGGATTGATGCTGCTCATCTCGGCGAACACCGGGATGGGTTGTTGCCGTGCTGCGGCCATGTCGCAAAGGGCACGGCCACCTTTGAGTGAGCCGGTGAAACCGACGGCCTGAATCGCCGGGTGCTTGACCAGCGCTTCACCGACACCCGCGCCGTAGATCATGTTGAACACACCCTTGGGCATGTCGGTCTGCTCGGCGGCGCGCAGAATCGCATTGGCCACGCATTCGGCGGTTGCCATGTGCCCGCTGTGGGCCTTGAACACCACCGGGCAACCGGCGGCCAGGGCTGCTGCGGTATCGCCGCCAGCAGTCGAAAAGGCCAACGGAAAATTGCTGGCGCCGAACACTGCCACCGGGCCGACGCCGATCCGGTACTGGCGCAGGTCAACCCGTGGCAGCGGCTGACGCTCCGGCAGGGCGCGGTCGATGCGCGCGCTGTAGAAATCGCCCCGACGCAGGACCTGAGCGAACAGACGCATCTGGCCGCTGGTGCGGCCGCGCTCGCCCTGAATCCGGGCGCTGGGCAGGGCGGTCTCGCGGGTCACCAGGGCAACGAACTCGTCATCCAGGGCATCCAGTTGCGCGGCGATGGCTTCAAGGAATTGCGCCCGGCGCGTCGCCGGCAAATTACGAAAGACTGGATAGGCGGCCGCAGCGGCCTGGACGGCCGCGTCGACTTCTTGCGCGGTGGCTTGCACGAAAGAGTAGGGCAGTGCTTCGCCGGTGCTGGCGTCATGGCTGCTCAGGATGATGTCGCCGACGGCGCTGCGCGCTCCGCCGATATAGTTGTGGCCAAGGATCTCAGGCATCAAAAAAGCTCCTGTCGAAAAATGGGGTAGCAACACAAAACCTCTGTGGGAGCGGGCTTGCTCCGGGCGGCGTTCCGACGAATAACGCAAGGACAACGCTTCCATTCAGACAACACGCGTTATCGTTGACGTCCATCGCGAGCAAGCTCGCTCCTACGCCAGAGAGTCGGCCCGGCGTGGGCCAGTTGAGGCTGGGTCCAGCGCAGCAACCCGCGCCGCCGACTCGGCATCCACCTGGCGCAATGACTTGCCACGGGTCTCGCGGGTCAGGCCGACAGCCACCACGGAAATCAGCGCGGCGCCCACCAGATACCAGGCGATCGGAGTCGAGCTGTGGTACTTGTTGAGCAAGGTGATGGCGATCAGCGGTGCCAGGGAACCGGCGAAAATCGGCGCCACCTGGTAGCACAGGGACAGAGCGGTGTAGCGTACGTGGGTCGGGAACAGTTCAGCCATCAGCGCCGAGTAAGGTGCATAAGTCATCGACTCGATGGCCAGGCCCAGGGTGATGGCGGCCATGATCAGCCAGTTGTTGCCGGTGTCCATCATCGGGAAACCGATGAAACCCCAGAACGCTGTGAGCACCGCGCCGGTCAGGTACACCGGCTTGCGCCCGATGATGTCCGACAGATAGCCCATCAGGGGAATCAGGAAAAAGTGCACCAGGTGCGCGCCGAACATCAGCAGCAGAATTTGCGAAGTGTCCTTGTGCACCACCAGTTTCAGATAGGTAATCGAGAACGTCACTACGGTGTAGTAGAGGATGTTCTCGGCAAAGCGAGCGCCGATTCCCACCAGCACCGAACGCCAGTGATGACGCAGTACTTCCACCACACCGAGCTGTTGCTGTTTGGTCTGGGCCTGACGGGCCTGGGCTTCCTTGAAGATCGGCGCGTCATCGACGCTGGTGCGAATCCAGTAACCGATCAACACCACTACCGCCGAGAACCAGAACGCCACGCGCCAGCCCCAGGCAAGGAACTGTTGCTCTGACAGGTTCGACGACAACAGCAGCAGGGCGAGCGTGGCCACCAGGTTGCCGGCCGGCACCCCGGCTTGCGGCCAACTGGCCCAGAAGCCCCGACGATTGTCCGGGCAGTGTTCAGACACCAGCAGAATCGCGCCGCCCCATTCGCCACCGAAAGCGAAGCCCTGGATCAACCGCAACAGCACCAGTAGCACTGGCGCTGCGTAACCGATCTGGTCGAAGCCAGGCAGGCAACCCATCAGGAAGGTGGTGATGCCGACCACTACCAGGCTCAGTTGCAGCAGGCGTTTGCGGCCGAATTTGTCACCGTAGTGACCGAATACCAAGCCGCCTAACGGCCGGGCGAGAAAGCCGACCGCGTACAAGGCGAAGGCGGCAATGATGCCGTCGATGGGGCTGTCGGTCTGGCGGAAGAACAGCTTGCCAAAAACCAATGCCGAGGCGGTGCCGTAGAGAAAGAATTCATACCATTCGGCGACGGTGCCCGCCATGGCGGCGGCCACCACGCGTTTGAGTCCCGAGGGTGTGGTTGCGCTTTGCGTGTGTTGAGGATTCGACATGCTGACGTACCTTGTTGAAACGCAAAAAACGGGCAGCCGGGCGGGGCCAGTAAAGACCCGCCCGGCAATCACTCAGAGACCGACGTCCGGCAGTTCCGGGCGGTTGGCCAGCGCCTTGGCCATGATCTGCTCGACGAATACGCGGTCGGCTTCCGGCAGGGCCAGGCGTGGCGGACGGGTCAAGGCGCTGCCGCGACCGGCAATGGCTTCACACAGTTTGATGCACTGCACCAGGTCGGCACGGGCATCGAGGTGCAGGATCGGCATCAGCCATTCGTAGATCGGCATGGCTTCGGCGAAACGACCGGCCTTGGCCAGGCGGAAGATGGTTTCGCCTTCTTTCGGGAACACGTTGGACATGCCCGAGACCCAACCTTCGGCACCCACGGCGATGCTTTCCAGCACCACGTCGTCGAGGCCGGCGAACAACACGAAACGGTCACCGACTTCGTTGCGCACGTCGATGAAGCGGCGGGTGTCGCCGGAAGAATCCTTGAAACACACCACGTTGTCGCAGTCGGCCAGGGAAATCAGGATGTCCGGGGTGACGTCGTTCTTATAGATAGGCGGGTTGTTGTAGACCATCAGCGGCACGTCGGCGTTTTTCGCCACGTAGCGGTAATGCTCGGCGGTCTCGAACGGCTTGGAACCGTAGACCAGCGCCGGCATCAGCATCACGCCATCGACGCCGACCCGGCGTACGGCATTGGCGACCTTGGCCGCTTGTAGGCTGGTGAACTCGGCCACGCCGCAAATTACCGGTACGCGACCACGGGCGGCATCGACAGCGACCTCTGTCACGGCGATTTTCTCTTCGGCGGTCAGCGAGGTGTTTTCACCCACCGAGCCGCAGACCACCAGGCCCGACACGCCGTCGCGGATCACGTTGGAAATCACCTGATGGGTTTTTTCCAGGTTGATGGAGAAGTCATCGTTGAATTGAGTGGTCACCGCTGGGAAGACGCCACTCCAGTTAATGCGCTTGCTCATTGTTACCTCCGGTTCGTTAATTGTATTTCGTATACGATATTTAAAATGACAATGCTCGGCTAGTGCTTTTTTTGGTTTTTCAGGGGTTTTTACTGGCCGTTGGTCTGGGGGGCAGGGATTGCGTGATCAGGCGCCGGGCCAGGTGTCGGACAGGCGATAGCCTTGTGGCCACGGATCGCTTGGGTCGAGCAGCAATTGATGGGTGCCGGTGATCCACGCCCGGCCGGAAATGCACGGGTAAATCGCGGCGCGGCCGGCAACTTCGGTCAGCGAATCAATGCGGCAGTGGAACTCCGAACCGATAATCGAACGGCCGACAAAGCGCTCGCCAACCTGCATCAAGCCTTTGGCCTGCAACACCGCCATGCGCGCCGAGCAACCCGTACCGGTGGGGGAACGGTCGATCTTGCCCGGTTGAATCACCACCGCATTGGCGCCGGTGGCGATGCCGTTCTCATGGACGATGGGCGCGGCGATCTGGCAGAAGGAAATGTGCGACCACTCGGGATTCAGCGGATGCACGAAGCCCAGTTGTTCGTTGGCCGCTCGAGTGATTTTCAGCCCGACTGCGACCAGATCGGCCGCTTCATCCGGGCGGATGGAGAAACCCAGGCCTTGGGCATCGGCAATCACAAAACTGTCGCCACCATAAGCGGTGTCAACCTTCAGCGAGCCGATGCCTTCGACTTCAATCCAGGCATCCAGGCGATCAGCGAAGGACGGCACGTTTTTCACTTCCACCCGTTGCACCTTGCCATCGCGGCAGTCGGCCAGGGCTTCGATCAGGCCGCCGGGCGCTTCCAGCACCAGGCGGGTTTGCGGCTCGGTCATGGGCAGGATGCCGCTGTCGAGCAATACGGTGGCGACGCACAACGAGTTGGAGCCGGACATCGGCGGGGTGTCCGCCGGTTCCATGATGATCCAGGCCATCTGCGCCCGTGGGTCCTTGGCCGGGACCAGCAGGTTGACGTGGCGGAACACGCCGCCGCGGGGTTCGTTGAGGACGAAGTTGCGCAGGGTTTCGTCCCGGGCGATCCAGCGCGACTGTTCCCACACGGTGGCGCCGGGCGGCGGGGCGACACCGCCCACGATCACGTCGCCGACTTCGCCTTCGGCGTGGCAGCTGACTACATGAATGACTTTTGATGAACGCATGGCTTGCTCCTTGTTTTGTCTGTTAGGGCCCTTTCGCGAGCAAGCCCGCTCCCACACTGATTTTGTGTACACCATTAAACCCTGTGGGAGCGGGCTTGCTCGCGAAGGGGCCATCCGCTACTTCACTGATTTCAGGAAGGCCGCAGTCTCCGCATGCACCGGATTGCCGATCACCTGATCCGGCGAACCAATCTCATGCACCAGGCCATTGCGGAAGAACGCCACACGGTCGGACACGTCCCGGGCAAAGCGGATTTCGTGGGTCACCAACACCATGGTCATGCCGTCTTCGGCGAGCATGCGCATGGTGTCCAGCACTTCACCGACCAACTGCGGGTCGAGGGCCGAGGTGGCTTCGTCAAACAGCATGTAGTCCGGTGACATGGCCAGGGCGCGGGCGATGGCCATGCGTTGTTGCTGTCCACCGGACAGCTTGCCAGGGAAAGTCTTGAGCTTGTCGCCCAGGCCGACGTGGGTCAGTTGCTTCACCGCCAGTTCTTCAGCCTCAGCCTTGCTTTTGCCCAGCACTTTGCGCGGCGCGAGCATGACGTTTTCCAGCACCGTCAGGTGCGGGAAGGCATTCCATTGCTGGAACACAATGCCGATTTTCTGCCGCAGGCGATTGAGGTCGGTGGCGCTGTGATGGACCTCGACGCCGTCAACGCGAATGTTGCCTTTCTGGATCGGTTCCAGGCCGTTGATGCACATCAGCAAGGTCGATTTGCCGGAGCCGGAGCCGCCGATGATCGACACCACTTCGCCCTTGTTCACCGTCAGGTTGACGCCCTTGACCACTTCGAGGTTGCCGAAGGATTTATGTACGTTGTCGATCTCAATCATTTTCTTGCCACCTTCTTTCCAGACGAGCGCCCAGGCGTGCGACCACCAGGCTCATGACGTAGTAGATAAGGCCCGCGATGCACAGCACCAGCAACGGTTCTTGGATGCGGGTGACGATGGTTTGCGAGGCGCGCAGCAGTTCGACGATGCCGATCCACATCACCAGCGCGGTGTCTTTCATGACACCGAGCACCAGGTTCAGCCAGCCGGGGAACGCTACCCGGGTGGCCATCGGCAGGACGATCCAGCGCAAGTCCTGCAAGAAGCTCAGCCCCAGCGAACGGCTGGCCCGGCGCACGGTGAACGGCACCGCCAGCACGCCGGCCCGCACGATCTCGGTGAAGTACGCCGCAGCGTAAACCCCCAACACAATGCAGCCGACGCTGAAGGCGCTGATGTTCAGGCCGATGATGCTTTTGAGTGAGTTGAACAGTACGAACTGGATCAGCAACGGCACGCTGCGAAACACGTCCAGCACCCAGGCCAACGGCAGGCTGGCCCGTGGCAACAAGGCCCGCAGCAGGCCGAATAACAACCCGGCCAAGGAACCGAGAATGATCGACCAGAACGTCAGTTGCATCGTGACCCACGCACCGTTGAGCAGGAACATCAGGTCATTCGAGGAAAAATCGGTGGAAAACATGGACAGCTCCTCAGTAACGGAACAACCGCCAGGCCATCAGCCGGGCTGCCGCGACGATCGCCTTGGCAATCAAGTAATACAGCACCGCTGCGATGGCGAAATACTCGAAGGTGCGGAAGGTTTTGACGTTGTATTCCTGGGTCACACCGGTCAGATCATTGTTTAGTCCGACGATCACCCCCAGCGACGTCATCAACACCGCCCAGACCATCTGATTGGTCAGCGGGTAGAACACGATCCGCAGCAGTTGCGGGACGATGATCATGCGGTAGGCCTGGAAGGCACTCATGCCGAGGGAACGCGCCGCACGCACCTGCGTGTCAGGTACGGCCTTGAGGCCGCCGCGAAAGTTCTCCGCCAGATACCCGGCATTGTTGAAGGTGATCCCGGCCAGCAGGGCGAACCAGGAACTGACGTGCAGGTTCAGCGAGCCGAGGCCAAAGTAGAGGATGTAGATCTGGAACAGCGACGGGGTGTTGCGGGCAATCGATACCCAACCGTTGCCGAACCCGCGCAGTAACGGGTGTTTGGCCTCGCGCATCACTGTCAGGGCCAGGGCGATCAGCACGCCGAAGATCATCGACAGCGCGGCGGTTTCGAAGGTGACGATGGCACCGGCAAGCATGTCCGGCAGGGCGCGCAGGGCGGAACGCCATTGGAAGCTGTAGTCAAACATGCGCAGGGCTCTCCAGTAGGGCAGCAGGTTGTAGCCAGGCCGGCAAACGTCCGCTGGCCGTTGCGGTGCAGGCCGCGTCGACGCATTCGGCAAGGCTGGCGAAGTGCACCTTGCGGCCGACCAGGCCCGGTGCGTAGTGGGCGTATTTGCCCGAGTTGGTCATCAGGTTTTCAGCCGCCAGGGGGATTACGGGTTCGCCGAGCATGCACCAGCAGGTGTCGGTGACCAGGGTCGCGCCAAACGCTTGGATCACGGCGATGTGCCCGGCCTCACGGGCCTGCTCCAACACGGCACGGCCGCAGGTGATGGCAAGCACCACATCCGGGTGTCTTTGTCGTCCCCGGCACAGTCGCGCCAGGTGAGCGAACTCGCTGAGGGAAAAGTGCGGGTTACCCAGCGACACCACATCCACCCGGTTATCGCGAGCACTGTTGAGTTCGCGCCAACTGCGCAGCAGGTCCTTCAGGGGGATTTTTTCCACGGCGATGGAAGTGTCCGCATCCAGCACCCGCGCCGGGTCAATGGCCTCCGGCGTGACCCCGGCGATGTGGAACAGTGGCGCCGCAGAGGTGGTGGCGAAGGCCGCGCCAAAGGCTTTGAGGTCGTCCAGGCTCGGCTTGCGTTTTTCCAGTCCCAGCACCAGCGGCACGCGACTGCCGGCCAGGGCACCAATGTGGTAACCCAGCAGCGGGTAGAAGGCATCGTCCAGTTCACCGAGGGCAGGCATCTCGATCTGCAACCGAGCCTTGCGTTGCGCGTCCAGGTGGCAGCCGATCAGCGGGGCACGACCGCTGAGGGCGATGCAGATGTCCAGGTAATCCGGGTATTTGAGGGTGCGTGCACCGAGCACGCTGTTGGCGTAGACCACGGCGTTAGATTCCGCCCAGACGATTTGCTCGCCAGCCTTCGGTGCAGTGTCGAGCAGGTAGGGCGCGCAGGTGAAACTGAGCTGTGCGCCCATCGCCATATAGGCATCGCCCAAGGCACTGGCCGGTTCACCCAGTGCCGGGTCGATACCCAGTTCACGCCAACGGCGCTGGTCGACGGAAATTGAATTGAGCGTGGTGGGCACTCGCACTTTTGCTCCCCATTGCACCAGCTGCCGGGCAAAGCGCAGGCTCGCAGGTCCCGTGTAAATGCAGCCGTCGATGTGTGCTTGAGTGACATCCACCAACTGGTCGGCACCCTGCAGTTCGGCCATACGCAGGACGATCTGCATGGCCATTTGCGCGGCCTTGCCATGCCGGCCATCGAGCAGCGCCCGATCGTGCTCGGTGAGCCTGATCGAGGCGATGCTGTCAGTGTCTGGTAATGGGCTGTCGAGCGCCTGCCAGGCGTCGCCCGGCAGGTGATCGAACAGGCTCAGCGTTGTGTTTTCGACCCGGGCGAAGGCCTGGCCGCGCAAGGCGGCGAAGGCCTCCCGACCGATGCACAGCACCGGCAGGGAACGGGCAAAAATGGTCTGCGCCACCAGCACGCCCAAGGTCAGGATCTCGTCGGCTTCGGCCAGCACCAATGCCGCCGGTGCATGGCCGTTGCTGATCAGTTCCATCAACACACTGCTGCCGGTGCACGAGCCGCGACCGCTGGGAATCGCCAGCACGCGGTCGGCCAGGTGTTGGCCGCTGAGCGGGTGATGGCGGTCGATGACTTCACCCGTGCAGGGATCGACTCCGCCCCAGAAACTCAAGCCGACATCGGCGAACAGCAGGGCGCCTTGCGCAGCACCCGCCACCAGGCTGCGCCCGGTCAGAGACATTGGCCCAGGCATGCCGGACATCTCAGTAGTAGACCTGAGGCACGGTCAGGTTGGTCGGCGAGATCTCGGTGCCGACCCATTTAACGAACAGCTCCTCGTAGCGACCGGTGCGCACCTGTTGGTTGACGAACAGGTTGAGGTAGTTGAGCAGGCCGTACTCGCTGCGCTTGGCGCCCAGGGACACGTAGTCGATGACGTACGGGGCGTTACCGGCGACTTTCAGGTTTTTGTATTTGCCTGACTTGAGGGTGGCGGCGGCCACGGTGTTGGTGACCACGGTGGCATCGATGTGGCCTTGGGTGACGGCCAGCAGGGTATCGTTTTGCGACTGGTAGGCTCGGAAACTGCCCGAGCCCCAGTTCTTCACGTCTTTCTCCAGGGCGATGGCCTCATAGGTGCCGCTGGTGTTGCCCACGGCTTTGCCCTTGAGGTCGTCGAAGTCATTGATGCCGGTGTCGTCGCGGGTCAGCACCACCATCTGGAAGGCAAAGTAGGGCACGGTGAGGCCAACGGTCTTGGCGCGTTCGAGGGTGTCGGAGGTGGACGCGACGATCACGTCAGCCCGCCCGGAGACCAGTGCCGGAATGCGATCCGGGAACGGCGTTTCCACCACTTCGGCCTCGACCCCGAGGATCTTCGCCAGGTCGCGGCAATAGTCCACATCGAAGCCGGCCGGCGAGTTGCTGGCGTCGCGAAAGCCCATGGGCGGGAAGTCCAGGGTCACGGCGCAGCGCAGCTTGCCCGAACCGATGATGTCGTCGAGCTTGTCGGCCTGGGCAGTGGCGATAAAGGAGGTACTGAGAACAGCGCTGAGGGCTACGGCAAATGCGGGGTTTTTCATAGAGGCCTCGTGACGTGAAGTGCTGTTGAATATCGTATTGGGGATTTCGTATACGATATTAACAATAGCAATCAACGTGCCCGATTCCAGTTCTGACGGTGAATAAATCGTCAGGCCTTGAAGTAGAGGTCTTGCGGGGGAGCAACGAGCGGGAGAGTGGAAGCCTGGGCAGACGATGGCAGTGTTACAGATGGGAGCAATGAGTGTGTGGACGCACCTTTAAGAAACACTGGCAGGTGAGAGGTGCGTGCCTGCTTATCGGTTCATTGCAGTTTTTGTGGTGGATGGACTGGCCTCATCGCGAGCAAGCTCGCTCCCACCATTGACCGCGTGCGCAAGGTAAATGCAATCCCCTGTGGGAGCGAGCTTGCTCGCGATGAGGCCCGGAAGAACACTCGTCATCACCCGCCTAACGCTGATTATCGCGATACTGACTCGGCGACAAACTGGTCAGCGCCCGAAACTGCCGGCTGAAGGCACTGTGGTCGGTGTAACCACAGCGCAAGGCAATCTCGGTAATCGGCAATTCGGTGTGCAGTAACAACCGCGAACCTTCTTCCAGGCGCGCCTTGTGAATCATTTGCCGTGGGGTGAGCTGGAACACCCGTTTGCAGTGCCGCTCCAATTGCGCCACGGAATAGCCAGCGATGGCGGTCAGTTCGGCGAGGCTGATGGAGCGGGCGAAGTGGCGGCGGATATGGGCATCCACGGCGGCGAGTTTCTGGAACGCCGGATGGTTCGACTGCGGCGATTGCAGGTCGCGGGAGATTCCGGCCAGGCCCACGATTCGACCCTGTTCATCCTTCAAGGCGAGTTTGTGGGTCAGGCACCAGATCGGCTGATTGCCATAATACAAATGCAACTCCAGCTGATCGGCCAGTTCGCGACCACTGGACAGCACGCGCCGATCCTGTTCGGTGTACAGCGGACCGAAGCGTTCCGGGAAGACCATTTCGGCGGTGCGCCCCAGCAGCTCGTCCCTGTGTCTGAAACCACAACGCCGGGCCAGGGTCTGGTTGACGAAGGCGTAGCGGGCCTCGCAGTCCTTGATGAAAAACACCACGTCCGACAAGGTATCGAGCAACGGCGCGATGGGTTGAAGGCTGTTCAGCAGCGTCGGCAGGTCGCAAGGTTTGAAGGTGGTGAGCGATGGATACATGGCGCCGGGAGTCTGAGGGTGACCCCCGGGATCATAGAGACTCGGCAGCGTGGCCGAAACCCCAGGCGTGGTCATCACGCCGGCGGGGTATCGTCCAGGGACATCAAGGTTTCGATCCGCGCCGGGCTGAAGGGTGGGCGCGGTGCCGAGGGCTGCCAACCAAACAAATGCTGCACAGCGCCGCCACACACCCGGCCCTGGCAGGCGCCCATGCCGCAGCGACTGGCGAGTTTGGCTTCGCGCCAGTCAGAGTGACCGGTCAATGCCGCGTACGGCACGTCTTCGCAGCGGCAAACCAGGGTGTCGGGTTGGGCCAGGGACTTGAGTCGCGGGTCGAGGGCGAACGCGCTGTTCAGCGCCTTGGCAAAACCCTGCCAGCGCGTCCGGCGCGGCCACAATTGCCTGGCGGCTTGCAGATTGCCGACCGCAGCGTGGCCGGCAATCGCACCTTCCACCAAGGCCAGCTCACTGCCGCCGAACCCTGTGCATTCGCCTGCCGCATAGTGATCGGCGCGGCTACTGGCCTGCCAGGCATTCACTGCGATGGCTTGATCTTCAATGGCGCAACCCAATGCCTGACCCAACTGGATGTTCGGAATCAACCCGAATCCACAGGCCAGCCGATCACATTCCAGTTCGACGATGTTGCCTTGTTGTTGCAGGCGCACGCCTTCCACTCGGTCGGTGCCAAGCGCCGCCAATACGTGGGTGGCAGTGCGGTAGCGGTGGTCGAACAGGCTGAACGATTGCAGCCATTTACCGGGCCAGCGCGGCAGTTGCGCGGCGAAACCGGCGAGGGCGCCGCGGCTGGCTTGTTCGGCGATGCGTTGCACTTGTGCGCCATGCTGTTTGGCGGTGGCGGCACTGGCCAGTAACAGCGGGCCGCTGCCGGCAATCACCACGCGCTCGTTCTGCACCGGCAAACCAGCCTTGATCAGTGCCTGCAAACCACCCGCACCGGTGACACCCGGCAGGGTCCAGCCGGGGAAGGGCAGCAGCAATTCACGGGCGCCGGTGCACAGAATCAGTTTGTCGTAGCCGATCAACCAGCCATGGTCGTCATCTTCCACCAGCAGTTGTTTCGCGCCGGGATTGGCGATCACCCGAGTACCGGCGTGATGGCGGATGTTGTTGCACGACGCCAGACGCTCGCGCAGGCGCCGGGCCTGACCGGGCACGTTGGCTTGAGGTCCGTCGCGCCAGATTTGCCCGCCCGGCAGCGGGTTGTCGTCGAGCATGACAATGCGGGCGCCGCTGGGGGCGGCGGCAAGGGCGGCGCTCATCCCGGCAGGGCCCGCGCCAATGATCAACAGATCAGCGTATTCATTCATGGGCGAGTCTCCACCTGCATGCCGTCACGGCACAGGGTCTGGCAAGCCAGGCGACGCCGGCCATCGATGGTCACCCGGCATTCCTGGCAAATGCCCATGCCGCACAGCGGCGCACGGCGCTGACCGCTGACCGAGGTGCGCGTGCAGCCGTCACTGGCCAAACTCAGGGCAGCGGCGACGCTGGTGCCTTCGGCGACTTTCAGGGCGTGGCCGTCCAGCAACAATTCAGGCATAGACCGGTTCTCCGAGAAAACGCTGGGGCAGATAAGGTTGTGCGGCCAGTGGCGGGGTTTCGTTGAACAGTTGCGCCACCAGTAAATCGGCGGTGCCGGGGGCGGTGGTTACGCCCAGTCCTTCGTGACCGACTGCCAGCCACAAGCCTTGACGTTGTGGATGCTGGCCCACCAGCGGCAAGCCGTCGGGGCTGGCGGCGCGAAAGCCGGTCCAGGCACGGATGCCATTGAGCCGGGCCAGCCCCGGCATGTACTCGGCGGCACGCTTGAGCATCTTGGCGAGCATCCAGCCTTCGACCTGCGGGTCGCTGGTGCCGAATTGCCGCGAGGCCCCGATGAACAGTTGCCCGGTGGGGCGCGGCTGGATATTGCAGGCGGTCGACGGCCCCGTGGCGTTGTGGGCACTGGTGACGTAACCCAGTTCCACCAGCGTATGGGTGACGCTGCCGGGGTAGCGGTCAGTGATCAGCAAGTGGCCTTTTTTCGGCACGATGGGCAATTCCGGGCACAGCTCGTTGGCTTGAATACCGTTGGCCAATACCACGGCATCGGCACTCAACCAACGACCATCATCGAGGCAGACGCGGTTGCCATCGACCGCACTGACGCGTGCCCGGCGCTGGCGGATGTTCGGTGTTTCGAGCATCCATCCGGCCGTCGCCGGGGCGTATAGAATGCCGTCGCCATTGATCAGCAAGCCGCCTTCCAGTCCTTCGCGCAGTTCCGGTTCGCGCTGGCGCAGGGCAGTGGCACCGATCAGTTCGCAAGCCACGCCCTGGGCTTGCAGGTTGAGGAATTTGCTGTGGGCCACCGCCATTTCTTCGGCATTGGCCGCCAGCCACAGCGTGCCGTTGCAGCGGTAGGCACAGCTGTCGGGCAGGTCTGCGCCCAGATCGCGCCAGCGCTGCAACGAATATTGACTCAGGGCCAGTTCGGCGGGGTTGTCGTCGAGTACCAGCAAGTGGCCCATGCCGGCGGCCGTGGCGCCGTGCAGACCGGCGTCCAGCACCAGCACCTGCAAGCCGCGACGGGCCAGCGCCTGGGCACAGGCGGCGCCGATAATGCCGGCGCCGATCACGATCACATCGGCCACCTGGCCCTCGTTCATGGTCGAATGCCCCAGGCGAACGGGTCGTCCTGTTCGATGATCAGGCTCGCCTCGGCACTGATGAACGCGCGACCACGAATGGTCGGCACGATGCGCTCACCCTGCAGTTCGTAGGAACCCTCGAACTCGCTGCCGATGATGCTGGCCTGGCGCCAGATCTGCCCCGGTTGCAACTTGTCGTCGGCCGCCAGGCATGCCAGTTTGGCACTGGTGCCGGTGCCGCAGGGCGAACGGTCATAGGCTTTGCCGGGGCAGAGCACGAAGTTGCGGCTGTCGGCGTGATCGTCATCGGCGAACAACTCGACGTGATCGATCAGGCCGCCGTCTTCACCGCGAATGCCTTGGGCTTCCAGTGCCTGCTGCACGGCGAAGGTGTAAGCGGTCAGCGCTTCGAGGTTGTCGCCGGCCACCCGCAGGCCGTGCTCGGCGACCAGGAAAAACCAGTTACCGCCCCAAGCGATATCACCGACCACTTGGCCGATGCCCGGCACCTGCACCGCCAGCGCCTTGCGATAACGGTAGGCCGGCACGTTGCGCACACTCACCGAATGGTCTTCGTGCAGGGTTGCCTGCACCGTGCCCACCGGCGTTTCGATGCTGTGCACGCCGGGGCCGATCTTGCCCAGGTGCGCCAACGACGCCACCAGGCCGATGGTGCCGTGGCCGCACATGCCCAGATAACCGGTGTTATTGAAGAAAATCACCCCGGCACAGGCGCCAGGGTCCACCGGCGTGCAGAGCAGGGCGCCCACCAGTACGTCACTGCCCCGTGGTTCCAGCATACAGGCGGCGCGCCATTGATCATGCTGTTCGGCTAATACCTTGCGCCGTTCGGCCATGCTGCCGGTGCCCAGCTCAGGAAAGCCGGCGGTCACCAGGCGGGTCGGTTCGCCACCGGTGTGGGAGTCGATCACAGAGATGCGTTTCATGGGAGGGCCACGTCCATTCGGTTGAGTGAACGCAAGAGTGGCCCGTGCGGCGGGGTGTCGGCTTGATGGATTTAGTCTGCGTCGATGACGAAATCGGCACAGCATCCACAGCGGTCAGTGGGGGTGGGGCAGGTGCTCGAACAGGGTCGTGCAGACGCCGGCAATGTGCTCGTCCAGAAGCTTCACCGCCAGTTCCACATCCCCGGCGCGGCAGGCCGCCAGGATCTCGCGGTGTTCGTGATCGGCCCGTTCCTTACCGGCCGACAAGCTCATCTGCATGCGCAGATAACGCTCCAGCTTGTCGTTGACCGAACGGATCAGACTCACCAGAAACGGTCGCTGCGCAGGCTCGTACAGGCAGGAATGCAGCTCCCAGTTGAGCTCGGCCCAGCGCCCCACATCGTCCTCGCCGATGAACTCCTGACAGATGCGCTCGGCACGGGCGAAGGTCTCTTCGGTCATGTTCGGAATGGCCAGGCGCAGAATCTTGTCCTCCAGCAACATCCGCACTTCGAACATCTGCGCCAGCTCCGCATCGGAAACCCGCGTGACCATCGCCCCGCGATTGCGCTGGAACATCACCAACCCTTCGGCCTCCAGCCGCTTGAGGGCTTCGCGCACCGGGATCTTGCTGACATTGAACTGGCGGGCGATGTCGTCCTGGCGGATCGGTTCATCCTCGGCAAAATGCCCGGCGACAATCGCATCCCGCAGATGGCGGGTGATGATTTCCGACGTCGAAGGCGTGTTACCGAGGTCGGGTGCGTTGAGTTTGGGTAGGTTCACGGCGGCGGTCATTTGGAGTGAGATAGCGCTAGGGTATACGAAATTCTTTTGCTGATCTTCCCCGGTTCGACGTCGGTGCGCCCGTTTTCATTCAGGCTTGCGCCGCGCCCATTTTACCGTTTGCCATGATTTACGCTGGAAGGATTGCCCGCTGCATAGCCGATCAGGCAGCCAACCCTTCTCAGAGACTATCCGGATCCCCAAAGAACATCTGAATCCGCGACCGTAACCAGCGCTCCCCCGGATCATTATCCTGCGACCCGCGCCACGCCATGTGCAGTTCAAAGCTGCGCACCGGCAACGGCGGATCTTCCGCGCGCACACCGCCTGCGGCCGTCAGCGCATCGGCCGTGTAGTCCGGCACGGTTGCGACGATGTCGGTACCGGCCAGCAAGGTACTCAAGCCATTGAACTGCGGCACCGCGAGCACCACATGACGTTTGCGCCCGAGCTTTTCCAGTTCTTCATCGATAAAGCCGCTGAGGTCGCCGGCGAACGACACCAGTGCATGGGGGCGCGCGCAGTAATCATCCAGGCTCAATGGCCCCGGCACGGTGTCGGCGCGCAACAGCTTGGGCTGGCTGCGGCGCAGTACCTTGCGCTTGGCGTTGGCCGGCAGGTCGGTGGTGTAGCTGACGCCGATGGAGATCTCGCCGGAGGCCAGCAACCCCGGCATCAGGATGTAGTTGACCCGGCGCACCACCAGCACGATC
This sequence comes from Pseudomonas sp. FW305-70, assembly GCF_058783925.1. NCBI lineage: Bacteria > Pseudomonadati > Pseudomonadota > Gammaproteobacteria > Pseudomonadales > Pseudomonadaceae > Pseudomonas > Pseudomonas sp. FW305-70. Next base: position 44,314 of record NZ_JBYSYZ010000011.1, on the reverse strand, counting down.
CCCGGCGATTCGGCGCGCAGGCGCTTGAGCAGCATGGGCAGCAAGGCGAATTCGACGTCGTCCGAAAGGCCGATGCGGAACACGGCGGTACTTGTGGCAGGATCGAACTCGGCCGCACGGCTGACCGCGGTGGAAATCGAATCCAGAGCCGGCGAGAGCAGGGCGAAGATCTCGATCGCCCGGGCGGACGGCTCCATGCTGCGGCCGGTACGCACAAACAACGGGTCATCGAACAACCCGCGCAGGCGCGAGAGCGCCGCACTGATGGCCGGCTGGCCGAGGAACAGTTTTTCCGCAGCACGGGTCACGCTGCGTTCGTGCATCAATGTTTCAAAAACGATCAACAGGTTCAGGTCGACACGACGCAGGTCATTACGATTCATCTGGAGTCCTGGCAGAGTCAGCAAACTTGACGTGGGCGGCCATATGAGAACAATGGCCAGCAGGAATATTAAGGGGAAAGGCTGGTACTCTGCACCGGGTAATTCAGATTTCCTGCAAAGGAGGCTTCGGTATCTTGCGGCATTTGACAATGTCGCCGCCGCTGCGGAATCAATGACAGGCATGTCGACTATTAATACCCACTGATAGTGTTGGGTTGAAAGCCCAGCTAGAGTTCATGGCATTAGAGGTTCATTTGGCGAGGTTTGTGATGTCCCGCACGATCCGTTTTCACAAGTTTGGTCCAGCCGAGGTGCTCAAATGCGAAGAGCATGCGGCGGCTCTGCCTGCACCGGGCGAAGTGCAGGTGCGCGTCGAGGCCATTGGCATCAGCTGGTACGACACGCTCTGGCGCCAGAACCTGGCGTCGTCCCACGCCCGTCTGCCTTCGGGCCTTGGCCAGGAAATGGCCGGTATCGTCACGGCTGTCGGTGAGGGTGTGGATGACCTGGCGATCGGTGACAAGGTCGCCAGTTTCCCGGCCCAAAGCCCGAACGACTATCCGGTCTACGGAGAACTGATTGTCCTGCCGCGCTCGTCGCTGACCCGTTACCCGGACGTACTGAGCCCGATCGAAGCCAGCGTGCATTACACGCCGCTGCTGGTCGCCTATTTTGCTTATGCCGACCTGGCACGGGTCAAGCCTGGGCAATTCGCCCTGGTGACCGACGCCAGCCATTGCGCCGGACCTTCGTTCGTACAGCTGGGCAAGGCCTTGGGTGTTCGTGTGATTGCCGCAACCAAGTCAGCAGAGGAACGTGAGTATCTGTTGTCGCTGGGCGCCGAAAAAGTCATCGTTACCGAGGAAGAAGATCTGCTGATACGGATCAACAAGATCACCGATAACCGCGGTGTGGATGTGGTCTTCGATGGTTTGGGCGGTCCTCAGATGTCGTTGCTGGGCGATGTGCTGGCGCCTCGCGGCAGCCTGGTGCTGTACGGCCTGCAAGGTGGCAACCAGACGCCATTCCCGGCCTGCGCGGCGTTCCAGAAAAACATTCAGTTCTTCGTGCACTGCATCGGCAACTTCACCGGCAAGCCGGAACTGGGCATCATCCAGGATCAGGTCGCACTGCAACGTGCCTTGCGCGACATCAACCAGTTGACCGCTGACCGCGTGCTGCTGCCGCTCAAGACTCGGGTCTTCCCGTTTGCCGAGGTGGTCGAGGCACACCGCTACATGGACGAATGCCCTTGTCGCGAGCGGGTCGCCCTACAGGTCGAACCGGCATAGCACTTACCCCAAGAGTCGACGCAACCCCCCCCCCAAGAGTCCGTGCCCACACGGACTCTTTCGTTTGTGCCCCCCCAAAAAAACCGTCGATCCGCAGGCCGGTCCAGCAACTGAACTGGTTTTTGCCCGTAATCTGTAGCTTCTAATCAGCCACTAAGCCCTGATAATTGAATGATTACTTTCATCTCAAGGAATGAGTCATGGCTGGGTGTCAGGCTAAAACTTTTCAATGTGCGCCCTCGGTGCACGCCTCCAATTTAGTTAGTTGTTGTGTAATAGCCAGAAAGACAGCAACAACTTCTTTCCTTATTTCTTGTGTTAAGTGTCTGTGGGACGTTGTAGGACGCTTCCTAGGACGCCGCCTTCAGTTGATAAAACCCTTGCCAGCCGCGCGTTACAGTCATGTCTGCAGTTTGCGAAAGCAGGACTGTTACGATCAATTCAAATGATTGCCAGACAATTCAAGTGCTAGCATTTGGCAATAAAGTCGATGACTCCATTTGTGCAGACAGTCCAGCGGAATGTGTTGTCCGCGCGATATTGAACTTACGAGTACCAGGTAAATAAAGATGACCAGCATCCATGACCAAGCGATGAACTATGTCTATCAACAAGTGCTGCAGCGATTGCTGGGTTTCTTCTCCCGTGCCGAGCGCACTGCATTGCAGTTGTTGATTCAGCGTCTGGCAGTGGCGGCGGGGGGCATGGAGCGCATTGGCGATTTCAAGGTGTTGGCGGTTCAGTCCGGGGCCCGCGACAACTGCTACAGCCTGGCGCTGTTGCGTGCGGCGCAATTGACCATCGCCACGCGGGCGCCGGCGACATTTCAGTTGCGCATCGCCTCGTTGCGGTTGAACGGGACAAGCCGGGCGGCCGTGGAAAACATGCACCGGACCAACAGCGCACTGTTCGTCTATGACGATCCTCGGGTCGAGGTGTTGATGGTCGATGATCGGGAAGTGTTGCCGTTCGATCACCTGACGCGGATCTCCGACGCTGGTCGCGAATCCAGCCGCCTGAACCTGTTGCTGATCGGTCATCGCCGGGCGTGGCACGGCGGGTTCGACCTGTGGGATGACGGATATCTGGCCACGGGCGAGTTCTACGGCCAAATCGCCCGCTGGGACGGTGGCGTCGACGCTTTGCTCGTCAGTGACACGCCGCGTCAGCAGAAACAGTTCATCGACGGCTTGAAGCGTGCCGCCACCAAGGCAGGGCTCAAGCCTTCGCCGGTGGGCGAGGCCGGCCACACGGGGTTGTTTGCATTGCTTGATGAGCTGGGCAGCGACTGTTATCAGGCGTTCTATGCCGATGACGTCCAGGCCCGATGGCGTCCTGAAGAGCGCTTTGAGACCTGCCGTCGTACCACCTGCATCGAGATTCACGACCTGCTGGTCAGCAACCTGGAGGAGCGCTGGTCATTGCTGACTGAATTTCTCGGCTTCCAGCCTGACGAACTGTCCGCGCAGATCAGCGACAACGAATTCGTCAGCGCGTCGATCTCGGCGCACGTACGTGGGTTGCAAGCGAGCTTCGTGCAGGGCCGCGATTATGAGTCAGGCGTTGCGCAATACCTGCAACGCGCCCTGGTGATGATGCGCCGCAAGCGTTTGCCCGAGCGTTTGTGCGAGCAGGCCATCGAGGTGTTCGGCAACCCGGCGACACTGGGCGATCAGCGTGCCCGAGCGGCGGCCGAGGCGCAAAAGAACCTGGGCCTGAGCGAAGCACAACTGGTGTGTCTGCTTTTTGCGCCGTTTATCGAAGAGGGTGCGGGGCTTGAGCGATTTTTGCGTCAGTGCCATCCGGGCATGCTGGTGGCCATGCCCGAGTTGCACCGGGCCATGCAGGGGCAGCCGGTCGCCGAACAGATCATGCAATGGATGATTGATGTCAGCGGATTGCCCGTCAGCCTGATTGGCCGGCTTTATCGCATGGAACGGGTGCCAGGCAGCGACGAAGGGGGGCTCGAAGCGCAGATCCAGTGCGCCGCGTTGCAAGAGGCAGCGGGCGATCCTGACACTGGCAACACGTTGGTGGATGAATGGTCAGCGGGTCACTGAGGGTGAGCGGACTATCAGCCAGTGCGGTCGGCCTTCAGCCATGAAAGGTCCACGAGAAACGGATTTCGCCTATCAGGCCGTTTATCGGTATCTGGGCAGCTTGATCAATGAGTCCGAAGGGGATTCACGCATCCGCCTGCCGTCGCTGCGGCAGCTGGCGGAGCGCCTCAATGTGTCGATCTCGACCATTCAGTACGCCTATTCGTTGCTGGAGAAGGAAGGGCGCGTGTTTTCGGTGGCCAAGTCGGGCTATTACGCATTGCCAGTGTCGTCTTTCAACCCGCAGGACAGCGGCAGCGATCTGCTCGAAGCTGTCTATGTCAATACCAGACGTCCGGGGATGCTGGTCCTGAGCGCCGATGAACCGGCTTTGTTGCAGCCGCTCGACAGTCCCTTGTTGCTGCTGGAGCGAGAGATGCTGCGCCAGTATCCAAGGCAGCCGCAGTCGCCCTCGCAACCCTGCGGCGAGCTCGAGCTGCGCACCGCCTTGGCCGCACGCTACACCACGTCACCCATGCGTTACTGGCATGCCGATGATGTCTACATCGGTGCCGACCTGCGCGGCGTCCTGGAAATTCTCATCGCCGTGCTGGGCTTGAAGGACGCCACGGTAGTGGTTGAGTCGCCGTGCGACTGGACGATCCTGCGCTTGTTTCAAGCCGCCTGTGTGCGGGTGATCGAGTGGCCTGTGCAAGCCGATGGTTGCCTGGATCCGCACCGGCTGAAAACCTTGCTGGAGACCGAGCCGGTACGACTGGTGATACTGTCATCGGCCCTCAACATGCCCCGTGGCAGCCTGGCGCCTGAGGAAAACAGGCAGGCCATTGCCCGGCTGTTGGCCGCGCATGACAGTTGGGTGCTGGAGAACGATTGTTATGGCGAGCTCGGATTCGACCCGGGCGGCCTGCGTTTTCGCGACTTGCTGGACCCTGAACGGCTGATGGTGTTTTCCGCGTTCGAGAAAATCATTGGACCGGAAGCGCCCTACGGCTACCTGCTTTCCAGGCACTTGAGCGCCGAACTGCAACGGCACTTCCTGCTGCGTTCGTTTCGACTGTCGCCGATTCGCCAGAAAGCCATCGCCCGTTTGTACAGCAGCGGCCGCATCGATCAACACCTGCTGGTGCTGCGACGGCTACTCAAGGAGCGCAAGAGTCAAATGACCCAGTTGTTGCAGGAGCGACTGGGAGACGCCTTGCATTTAGTCGAGCCGCAAGGCGGTGCAACGATCTGGGTGCGTTCGTTGCGCCGGGTCAATGTCCGTCGTGTGTTCCAGCGCCTGCTGGCGCAACAGGTGGTCATCGCACCGGGCGAACTGTTCAGCCTCCACGGTCTGCACGGGCAGCATTTGCGCCTCAGTCATACCTTCGGCGGTGATCACAACCTGGCGGCCGCGCTGGGATTGCTGGGGGATGCGCTGCGCCTGGAATCGATCGAGTGAGTGACAAAAAATAACAACCTCCACTGTGCTGGATCGATCCCATCGCGTTGCGGTCAAACTGCCAGTAAACTGCGACTCAATTCCTGAACCACTCGATTCCAGAGGTTTTGCATGACACTCAGTCCTTTTGCGGGTAAACCGGCACCGGCAGAATTGTTGGTCGACATCCCGCGACTGGTAACGGCCTATTACACCGGCCAGCCTGATGCCGCCATTTCGACCCAGCGCGTTGCCTTCGGCACGTCGGGTCACCGCGGTAGCTCGTTCGACTTGAGTTTTAACGAATGGCACGTGCTGGCGATCAGCCAGGCCATTTGCCTGTATCGTGAAGCTCAGGGCATCGATGGCCCGCTGTTTGTCGGTATCGACACCCATGCGCTGTCCACGCCGGCCGGTGCCAGCGCCCTTGAAGTGCTGGCGGCCAACGGCGTGACCGTGATGATTGCCGCTGGCGACGAGTACACCCCGACACCGGCCATTTCCCATGCGATTCTCTGCTACAACCGTGGTCGCACCAGCGGCCTGGCGGACGGCATCGTCATCACGCCGTCGCACAACCCGCCACAAAGCGGTGGCTACAAGTACAACCCCACCAACGGTGGTCCGGCCGATACCCACATCACCAAGTGGATCGAAGCCAAGGCCAACGAATTGCTGGCCAACAAGCTCGCAGGCGTCAAGCGCATCAGCTACGAGCAGGCACTCAAGGCCAGCACCACCCATCGTCACGATTACCTCAACACCTATGTCGCCGACCTGATCAACGTGATCGACTTCGACGCCATTCGCGAAGCCAAGCTGCGCCTGGGCGTCGATCCGCTGGGTGGAGCAGGGGTGCGCTACTGGTCGGCGATTGCCGAGCATTACCGTCTGGACCTGGACGTGGTGAACAAACAGGTCGACCCGACCTTCCGCTTCATGACCGTCGACTGGGACGGCCAGATCCGCATGGACCCATCGTCCAGCCATGCGATGCAAGGCCTGATCGGCCTGAAAGAGCGCTTCGACGTGGCGTTTGCCTGCGACCCTGACCATGACCGCCATGGCATCGTCACGCCGTCCGGCGGTTTGCTGGCACCGAACAACTACCTGGCCGTTGCCATCGACTACCTGTTCCAGAATCGTCCGCAATGGCGCGCCGATGCTGCCGTAGGTAAAACCGTGGTCAGCAGCGGTTTGATCGATCGCGTGGCCAAGCGCCTGGGCCGTCGCCTGTACGAAGTGCCGGTCGGTTTCAAATGGTTTGCCGATGGACTGTTCGATGGCTCCCTGGGGTTCGGCGGCGAAGAAAGCGCCGGTGCCTCGTTCCTGCGCAAGGACGGCGGCGTCTGGAGTACCGACAAGGACGGTTTGATTCCGGCCCTGCTGGCTGCCGAGATGACGGCCCGGACCGGTCGCGACCCGAGCCAGGCGTACCGTGCCTTGACCGATGAACTGGGTGAACCGTTCTCGGTACGGGTCGACGCCAAGGCCAACCCGGAGCAGAAAGCCCTGTTGAGCAAGCTGTCGCCGCAACAGGTCACCTCGACCCAACTGGCCGGCGAGCCGATCCAGAGCATCCTCAGCCATGCGCCGGGCAATGATCAGGCCATTGGCGGTCTCAAGGTCATGACCGAAAACGGCTGGTTCGCAGCGCGTCCGTCGGGCACGGAAGACATCTACAAGATCTACGCCGAAAGCTTTGTCAGCGACGACCACCTCAAGCAGCTGGTGGCCGAGGCGCAAACGCTGGTGGATGGTGCCATTTCCGCGAAATGATCGCGGGCACTGTGATGAGTGGGCACTGTGGCGAGGGAGCTTGCTCCCGCTCGACTGCGAAGCAGTCGTAAATCCAGACGATGCGGTGTTTCATGAAACCGCGTTTGCCGGTTTCAGGGTCGCTTCGCAACCCAACGGGAGCAAGCTCCCTCGCCACAGGTGATTCACATGTAAAAAAAGGGGCGACCAACACGGTCGCCCCTTTTTTTGCGATTGCCCTCAGCAGGTCACGCCAGGTCCACCAACACGATCTCACTGTCCTCGATGGCCGTCACCCGCAGCACCTGCTCATCGGCTACCGCGACACCGTCTCGAGCTTGTGCGCGCAAGCCATTGACTTCAATGACCCCGGTGGCCGGGACCAGGTAGGCACGACGACCGCTGTCCAACAAGTATTCGGCCGTTTCACCGGCCTTCAGATTGGCAGCCACCAGCCGGGCATCGGCGCGGATGCGCAGGCTCTGCTCGTCGCCTTGTTTACCGCTGGCCAGGGTGACAAAACCTTCGCGATCGCCTTTCGGGAACGGCTTGGCGCCCCAGGACGGTGCCAGGCCGGTCTCATTCGGGATGATCCAGATCTGGAAAATCCGGGTCGGCGTCGCTTCCAGGTTGTACTCGCTGTGGGCGATCCCGGTACCGGCGCTCATGACCTGGACGTCGCCCGCTTCGGTCCGGCCCTTGTTGCCCAGGTTGTCCTGGTGGGTAATGGCGCCTTCACGGACATAGGTGATGATTTCCATGTCCCGGTGCGGGTGTTGCGGGAAGCCGGTGCCGGGAGCGATCACGTCGTCATTCCAGACCCGCAGGTTGCCCCAGTTCATGCGCTGTGGATCGTAGTATTCGGCGAACGAAAAATGGTGATGTGCATCCAGCCAGCCGTGGTGAGCACCGCCAAGGGTTTTGAAAGGTCTGAGTTCAAGCATGATCGTCTCCAGAAAAGGTTCGTCATGGGGCGGGGCGCCTGAGCCACGAAGCGAGACCGGTGGTTGATGATGGCCATCATCCATCAGGCAACAATCGATAAAAAGCGTAAAAAATGCGGTATTCCCATCGAATGATTTGATATGAAGTAGGCTCAAAACTTTCTCATCCCACCTTCACTTCATCGCATAAGCCAATGAGTCATAAGCAATTGACTAGAACTCAATGGCAAATGCAGACACCATAGCGCCCAACAGCCTCACACCCTGGAGTCAGTCCGCGTGCCGCAACACACCCCCGATCTTCCGCCTGAACTTCGCCCCCTGGCCGAGATGCCGCTGATCAAGCGACTGCTAGCCCGATTCTTCGGTTACAGCCTGACCCGCCTGCACGCACAGCATCGTGCGTCGTGGTTGCATGGCCAGGCCGACGGTTTTCGCAGTGGTCACAGCGCCGGGGTCGATTACGGCTACAGGGAAGGCAAGCTCGAGGGGCTGGAGGAGGGGCGGCAGGTCCTGCTGATCCGCGACTCGCGCTCTACTGAACACCGTCCACCGAATGTCGATGACCTGCTGTTCGACGATTGGCGCCTGCCGTTGAGCGCCGAGTTGAAGAAGCGCATGAAGGCAGATGTGGCCCGGTTGCTGCCGGCCCATGCCCAGCCCAGCGCCGCACAGTGGAAAATGATCTTCAGCGACACGCCGTCCACCTCGGTGATCGCCGGTGCCGGCGCAGGCAAGTCGACCACGTTGGTGCTGCGTATATTGCTGTTGAGCCATTACCTGGGCTTCGAGCTGAGTTCGATGACGGTGGTGACCTTCACCCGCGAGTCGCGCAAGGACTTCATCAACAAGCTGATCGAACTGTTTGCGCTCTGGGGCCGCGCGATCAGTTTCAAGGAGGCGCGGGACCTGGTGCGCACCTTTCACTCGCGGATCCTGCCGATGGTGCGCAGTCTTCCGGGTTTCGAGCGACTACAGGCCTTCGAGAACCTCAGCCTGCGGGCTGCACAGGGTGACGAGGAGGTCGACAGCAATCCGTTCGACCTGCGTATCAACGACGCTCAGCGCCAACAGCTCAACGCTTGCTATCACCGCCTGCACAGTAACGACGAGCGTTTTCGCGAGCTGATCAAGCCTTTGTCCCGGCATGCCTTGCAACTCAAGGAACTGGAGCGGGATCATCCGGATGTGCAGAAACGCATGGGCGTCACCGAACTGGCGGCCAAGCGTGATGAAGAGTTGTGCGACGCCATTGAAGACCTGTGGTTTCGTGCCGGTGCCTGGCCCATCAAGGGCATCGAACCGAATCGCCAGTCGTTCGATATCAACGGCTCGACATTCCACTGTCACGGCTACATCCCGACGCTGGACGCCTGGGTGGTGCTGGGGTTCGATCCTCGGGAGAACCCGCAGGTCACGCGGCCCAATGCCAAGCTGACGGTGCGCGCAGAATGGGCAGTAAAGCGCACCCTGTTTCAAGCTTTCTGCCGTAAACCTTTGATATGGCTGGATAGTTACGAATCATCAAAGCGTGTTTTGGCATCGCTCGCCGGCGATGCCAGCGCCGGGCCGGGCTTCGATTACAAGGTCAAGGGCGAGCTCGCTTCCGCGCCGTTGCTCGATTGCTTTGTCGCCGCCGCCGGGTTCATCGAAAACCTCGGGCTGGATGTGCCGAGTGCGGTGGGACAGATGAGCTTCGCCAAGGACGATCCCGACCGGTTCTTCTTCGAGGCCCTGAGCCTTTACTGGCGGGCGCTGGAAGATCATTTGCTCGACCAGAAACCGCCGATCATGACCTACAACCGGATGTTCGCCCTGTTCAGCGAGCATTCGCCGGAGAACCTCAAGCTGCTGAGTGATGAGCTGCTGCGGCCGCTGTCACACCTGATGATCGACGAATTCCAGGACGTCTCGCCGCAGATCGTCTCCTGGATCAGGGCCAGCCTGGCGGAGATCCGCAGTCGCGGGCCGGCCATGCACGTCGGACGCGGTGCCCAGCGTTCCTCGCTGCTCTGTGTGGGCGATGACTGGCAGTCGATCTATGGCTGGCGCGGCAGTTCACCGAGCTACTTCATGGAGTTCAACAAGGAGTTCCCGTCGCCGAGCACCACCAAGGTCATGCTCAGCGACAACTACCGTAGCCACCAATACATCATCGATGCCGCCGAGCACATCGTGCGCGCAGCACCGGCGATTGCCGGGAAGAAAGCCAAGGCCAGCGGTGAGCCCAAGGCATTGCTGCCGGTGAACGTCCTCGATCGTGATGACCAGGGCATGGCGCAGCGCCTGATGGAGCATTACCGAAAGGGTGATTCAATCTTGATGCTTTATCGAAAAAGTAGCGATAAGTCATTGATAGAAGAGCATATTAAGCCAGTGCTTAATGCTGATTCGAGCTTGCCCCATACAGCTCGCAGGCTCAAACAACTGACGTATCACAGTGCCAAGGGCCTGCAGGCCGATGCGGTGTTTTTGCTGGGCGACTGCCAACACCTGACCAGTTCGCCCTACAAGAATCAGGTTTACCGGATGGCGGGCCTGGGCAAGGCCGGTGACAGCGAACCTTACGACAATGCCCAGAAGGACGAGATCCTGCGCCTGGCCTACGTGGGTATTACCCGCGCCGTCAGCCATTGCTATTGGTACGTCGATGCGCAAGACACCCAGGCCGAGAACCTGCCCAAGGCGTCCGACCGGATCGGCAAGGGCAAGGCGTTCTTTGTCGATCATCGTAAAAGCCAAACCACGGCCTGATTTTGTAGGAGCGAGCTTGCTCGCGATGGTCGTTAACGATAACGCGTATTTACTGGCTAAACGCGGCGCTCTTGAGTCCATCGCTAGCAAGCTCGCTCCTACAGGGAATAGCGCTCAACAAAAAGCCCACGTGATGTGGGCTCTTTTGGGAGTGGACAGGCTTCAGGCATAACTCCTGAGGGCCTGGGGTGGAACGAAGGCTTCAAGTTCATCCTCCACTGCTTCGATTATTCGTTCTACATCCGCGGCATTCATGACGGTGGCGCAAGGAATACCGGCAATGGCGATCATGGTCTCGCCAGTGGCACGATCGAAAAGACGGGCAATCATGCTGCCCGGCGCGTCCATGCTCGCCTCGAAACCCATGGGATGAAAATGCCAGCGCATCAGCTGGCAGGCGTTTGGAAACGTGACCTTACTGAACCCTCTATTCATGTGTTGCCCGCCTTCATTATCGAGCGCTTCCTTTAGCTCATGGTAGGAGGGAAGAACCTTCAATGGCTCAACCAGTGACAGTCTTTAAAAGTAGCATCCGGATGTGAAAAGAATGTGGTTTTTTCAGGTCGTTTGGCGATTGCCGCCATTTTTTTGATTCAGGTCACGCTTCCTTGATATTGGCGGCCCAAAACCCGCATCCGTTTAGTCGTTGAAGACAAAGCGGAAGTTGGGCAAGCTCGGTTTTTTGCGTCGAGACTTTCAATGCACGCCGAGGATGATGGCCCGCTGCAAACCCAGGCCACGGGCGAGACGGTCATGCGCTATCACTTGCGCTGGAAACACCGGGACCTGGACGGCGTCATGGCGCTCTATCACCCTGAAGTCCAGTACAACGACTTTTTCCAGAACCGGGTCATGGGCCTGGCCGAATTGCGCGACTATGTGCGCAGCAGCATGCCCCGGGATCCGGATGAAGCGCTGGAGCACTCCGACCGCATTCGACTGGACGGCAACACCGCCTTCATTCAGTACCGCATCACCCTGCGCGGTGGTGAAGGACTGGTGTCGTTCCGCGCCAGCGAGGCGATCACCGTCAAGGACGGGCTGATCTGGCGGGTCAATGAATACGCTTCGCTGGTGCATGAGCAACCCGTCAGCAAAGCCACCCACAGCCAACGCCCGGCGGTCAGCCGGCTGGGCCTGTCGCCTCGTCAGTTGAGCTTCATGGCCGATGACCTGCAGCAGTATTTCCAGCGCCAGCAGCCGTATCTCGACCCGGAACTCGACCTGCAACGGGTGGCGAAGGAGTGCGGGTACAGCCGTAACCAGATTTCCTATCTGTTGAACCAGGTGCTGGGCCAGAGCTTCTACCGCTACGTCAACCAGGCACGCCTGCAACACTTGCTCGCGGCACTGGATGACGCCACGCCACCGCTGCGTATCGATGAACTGGCGTTCGCTGCCGGATTCAATTCGCTGTCGGCGTTCTACAGCTGTTTCCGCCAGCACACCGGCCAGTCACCCAAGGCTTACGTCAAACAAATTTCTTTGCGTGCACGCGCGCAAGACAGCGCCTGAGCCCACGCACTAGGATCGACGCCATCGAAGTTTTCAGTGGCGGAGTCTTGCATGCCGGCGTGGCGCACTATCAGTTTGTGGATGGACCAGCTCGACGAGCCTTTGTTGGCGCGTCCGGCGCTGGAGCGGGACCTGGATGTGGACGTGGCGATCATCGGCGCGGGCTACACCGGTCTCTGGACCGCGTACTACCTCAAGCAGCACAAACCGGAGCTGAACATCGCCATTGTCGAAGCGCAGACCGCCGGTTTCGGCGCGTCGGGTCGCAATGGCGGCTGGCTGATGGGCAACTTGCTGGGTGAAGACCGCCTGCTGGCCGGTTTGCCGGTCGAAGAGCGCCGCGCTTCCTACGGTTTGTTGCATGGCATTCCGGATGAAGTGGAGATTGTCCTCGAACGTGAGGGCATCGACTGCGATTTCCGTAAAGGCGGGGTGCTGTATTGCGCTGCGCGTTACCCGGAGCAGGCGACCAGCCTGCGTCACCACCTGGACGATCTCCATCGCCAGGGCCTCGACGACAACCACTATCGCTGGCTGAGCCCGGAACAACTGGCGCAGCAGATCCGCGTCGCCAAACCCTATGGCGGCATCTATGCGCCGCACGTGGCGACCCTCCACCCGGCCAGGCTGGTACGCGGGTTGGCCCGGATGGTGGAGCGCCTGGGGGTCAGGATCTACGAAAACAGCCCGGTCACCCATTGGCAATCCGGCAGCCTGCGCACGGCGAAAGCGTCGGTGCGCTGTCACTGGGTCGTTCCGGCAGTAGAAGGCTACGCCGTCACCTTGCCGCCCCTGGGGCGTTATCAGATGCCGGTACAGAGCCTGATCGTCGCGACCGAGCCCTTGTCGGCGGCCACCTGGGATGAAATCGGCCTGAGCCGTGGCCAGGCATTCAGCGAGGCCAGTCGCCAGGTGACCTACGGCCAGCGCACCGCTGACAACCGTTTGATCTTTGGCGCCCGTGGCGGCTATCAGTTCGCCGGCAAGCTGCGCCATGACTTCGAGCTGACCACGGATGAAAAGGACCTGCGGCGCTACCTGTTCGGCGAACTGTTCCCGCAGTTGAAGAACGTGCAGATCACTCATTCCTGGGGCGGCAACCTGGGCATGTCCCGTCACTTCAAGCCGCACATGCTCTGCGACCGGACCAAAGGCATCGCCTTGTCTGGCGGCTACGGCGGGGAGGGCGTTGGCGCCAGCAACCTCGGTGGACGAACGCTGGCCGACCTGATCCTGGGGCGCGACACCGATCTGGTGCGCCAGCCGTGGGTCATCCCGCAGCGGGGCCTCGACGCGCTCAGGGCCTGGGAGCCGGAACCGATCCGCTGGCTTGGCTACAACGCAATCATCCGCAGTTTTGTCCATGAGGACCAGACCCTGGCCAACCCGGCTACCGCGCCCTGGCGGCGCAAGCTGGCCAGCGGGGTGGCCGGTTTCATGGAAGGTTTCATGCACTAAACGGCGCGCTCTTCATCGACAGGCCATATCGACAGGTAATCCCATGAGCATCACGCAATTCAAGCACACCGCAACCCTGAAGCTGGAGGAATCCAACCCGGTCGCCGTGCCCCTCGGCACGCCCGTGGCCGTGGCTTCGACCACCAGCGTCGAACGCGACGACGGCGTCGAGACCGGCGTCTGGGAATGCACCCCGGGGCGCTGGCGGCGGCAGATCGTCGCCCAGGAATTCTGTCACTTCATCCAGGGGCGCTGCACCTTCACCCCGGACGGCGGTGAACCGCTGCACATAGAAGCGGGCGACGCACTGATGTTGCCGGCCAACAGCCTCGGGATCTGGGACATCCAGGAAACCGTGCGCAAGACCTACGTCCTGATTTTCTGATCCTTGATTGCCTGCCAACAAAAACAACCTACAGGAATCGACTCATGCTCCGAAAGACACTGACCCTGGCTCCGCTGCTGCTGGTTGCATCGATCAGTCAGGCGGCCGAAACCGTCAAAATCTATAACTGGTCGGATTACATCGCGCCGGACACCACGAAAAACTTCCAGAAAGAAACCGGCATCGGCTTCACCTACGACGTCTACGACAGCAACGAAACCCTCGATGGCAAGCTGATGACCGGCAAATCCGGGTACGACGTGGTGTTTCCGTCCAACCACTTCATGGCGCGGCAGATTGAGGGCGGCGCACTGAAGAAGCTCGACAAGAGCCAGTTGCCGAACTGGAAAAACCTCAACCCGGTATTGCTCAAGGCCTTGCAGACCAACGATCCGGGCAACGAGCACGGCTTCCCGTACCTGTGGGGCAGCACCGGCATCGGCTACAACATTGCCAAGGTCAAGGCGGTGCTGGGCGACAACGCCCCGGTGGACTCCTGGGACTTGATTTTCAAGCCCGAGAACATGCAGAAGTTGCAGAAGTGCGGCGTGGCCATCCTCGACAACGGCCCCGAACTGCTGCCGGCCGCGTTGAACTACCTCGGCTTGCCGCCTCACAGCAAGAACCCGGACGACTACAAAAAGGCCGAAGCCTTGCTGTTGAAAGTGCGGCCCTATGTCAGCTATTTCCACTCGTCCAAGTACACCAGTGACCTGGCCAACGGCGATATCTGCGTCGCGGTCGGTTTCTCCGGCGACATCCTGCAGGCGGAAAACCGTGCCCGGGAAGCCAACAATGGCATTGACATCGGTTATGCGATTCCCAAGGAAGGCGCCGCCATCTGGTTCGACATGGTCGCGATGCCGGTCGACGCTCCCGACGAAAAGGCCGGTTACGCCTTCATGAACTATCTGCTGCGCCCGGACGTCATGGCCAGCGTCAGCAACTACGTGCACTACGCCAATGGCAACGAGCAGGCTGACAGCCTGATCGACCCGGCGATCAAGAACGACACCAAGGTTTACCCAAGCCCGGAAATGATGGGGAAACTGTTTGCCCTGGAAGCCATGCCATTGAACATCGACCGGGTTCGCACACGCGTGTGGAACAAGATTCGCACCGGCAGCTGAAGGCCTGATCAGGCAATCGGGACAGGATGTCCCGTTGCCATCCTTGTCAGCCGACCGGCTCGGCTGCGCAACTCATCTGGCCTGAGCCGGGTATCTGGAAAAAAACCTCATCGCCGATTTGCCAGAAGCTGTAGCTGCCTTTGTAATCCTTGCCCCTGTACTGGGTTCCGGAATTGTTCGGCACCTGGTTCAGCGTCACCGAGGCGTTGGCCCATTTGAGGAACACCACGCCCGGTTCGACCGTAAAGAAGGTCGCGGCAACCAATGCGTTGAACCCTGCGCAACGATAAGCCAAGGGGCCTTCGGAGAGCCTGCTGGGGTCCTTGGTTCTGGCAATGGCCGAACCCTGGCGCAGTTGGAACGCACGCTCGGCATAACTGGCGATGACGCACCCCTTGGCTTGCGGCCCGGCACCACACTGGTTACGGGACTCCATCCAGAACCGATGATCTATCTCGACTTTATTCGGGCGCGGCACTGAATGTTCGTCGGTGAGCGCCAGGCGATAAAGACGATCGAGTTCCAGGTCCATGCGCGCCAGCTGAGCGTCGTGACAGATAAGCTTTTCGGTGGATGCCTGGGGCGTGGTGCAATCGAAACTGGTTTTGTAAGTTGGCAAGGGTTTTGGCTTTGCCTTTGTCGCGGCGTCACAAAGGCTCGCCGTCACGCACGCGCTGACGGCGAGCACAGAGGCCAGAAGTGGCATGACCATTTTCATTTCGGCGTCACCTGAGTCTATGCGTGATGCCCGTATTGCAACGCCTGTGTCCAGGCGTTGCACATTCATTCGGTCGCACGGGGTCTATCGAGTGTAAGGCAGTGCTCGAAACCTGCCACATCGTGCCAGGAGAAACGTCAGTCTTCCTCGCGAATCGTCGCCACTTCATCGGCCCTGACTTTCACCATCGCTCCCGAAATGTCCTCGAACTCAAAGAATCCGTCCTTGGTTTTGGTCTTCGGCATGTCCTTGGTCAGGTACTGAGTGCCGTTCTGCAGGGTCACCACCGTAGGCGTCGAGCAACCGGCCAGCATCAGCAGGGCCGCGACGGCCAGGGGTAAGCCCAAAGTCTTGATGTCCATGATCACCTCCCGTTCGTTGTGAAGCAGTGCCATCCATTCGCGCCTGTCACTGCATGCCTATGGCGGTTGGTGCCGCCTGGGGGCAGAAAGTTCTACTGCCCGGGAAATATTCCGTACAGCGCCTCCATTTATCCTTTTCCGATTGCACCGGGCAGGGTGGAACTGGTATCTGTACGCATAACCAGTACTCGCTCGCCATGGCCCATTTCCTGTGACCGCAAATCCCCTCGACGATCCGTTTTACTACTTGAACAACTTCATGCAAGTGCTTGATTGGCTTGAGCAGCGCTTTGCCGATGTACTGAGCGTTGACGAGTTGCGTTTCATTAATGAGTTTAAGCGGTTGCCCCGTGAATCGCAGGCACTGCTGGTCAGAATGGTCATGCGCAAGGGCATTCATTTCAGGGCCGGCAAACTGCATTACGACGAAATCGGCGATATCCTCAGCGCCTCCGGCCCGCTGTTGGCACTCGGTTGGGTCGATGAGCGCATGCCGCTGGCGGTCGAGGAACTGTTCGAACTGCTGCTCAAGGGTGAAATCCTCCAGACCTTTGGCGCTGTCATCGATCAACCCAAAGGCAGGAAAACCGATTGGCTGCCAGCACTGAGCGAACAATTTCCCCAGGCGCAAAGCTTCAACGACTGGTGCCCGTGGCTCGATGAGCGCCTGCTCAGCCTGACCATCATGGAATTGTGCGATCGCCTGCGCCTGATGTTCTTCGGCAACCTGTATCAGGACTGGTCGGAGTTCGTCCTGGCCGACCTGGGTATCTACACCTACGAAAAAGTCGAATTCAGCGCCGAGTCCCGCGGCTTGCGCAGCCGCGAGGACGTGGATGCCTGTGTCTTGCTGCACGCGTACCAGCAACAGTTCGAAGCCGGTGAAACGCTGGAAGAGGTGGCCGGGCGCATCAAGGGCCTGGCGCTGGACAATCCCTGGTTGCAACGCCGGCGCGGCAAGCTGTTGTTCCAGATGGGCCAGCATTGCGAACGCATTGCGGATTTCGCCATGGCCCTGGATCTCTACCGTGAATGCGCTTATCCAGGTGCGCGTGCGCGACTCATTCGCGTGCTGGAGCGCAGCGGGGAGTTCGAGTCGGCGCTGGATCTGGCCGAGCTGGCCGAACAGGCACCGGAGAGTGCCGCCGAACACCAGCAGTTGCACCGCGTGCTGCCGCGCCTGCGACGCAAGCTCGGCGGGCCGCCGATCAAGCGGGCGGCGCCTCGGGAAATGCAGCGTCTGGACCTGCAACTACCAAGAGTCGATCCGGCAGTGTCGGTCGAGTTTTACGTTCAGGCGCATCTGGCTGAGGATTCGGCACCGATCCACTACGTCGAAAACAGCCTGATCAACTCGCTGTTCGGCCTGTTGTGCTGGCCGGCGATCTTCGCGCCTTTGCCGGGTGCGTTTTTTCACCCGTTCCAGCGCGGGCCGGTGGATTTGCTCAGCGAGGACTTCCAGGCCCGCCGGGCCGAACTGTTCCAGGCCTGCCTGGCCGAACTCGAAGACGGGCGCTACCGGCAGACCATTCGCCAACGTTATGCCGCCAAGTGGGGCGTGCAGTCGCCGTTCGTGTTCTGGAGCGTGCTCAGCGAAGAGTTGCTGGAGCAAGCCCTCGATTGCCTCCCCGCCGAGCATCTCAAGCACTGGTTCAATCGCCTCTTGCTGGACATCAAGGCCAATCGCGCCGGCATGCCGGACCTGATCCAGTTCTGGCCGCAGCAAAAGACCTACCGCATGATCGAAGTCAAGGGCCCGGGCGATCGCCTGCAGGACAATCAGTTGCGCTGGCTGGAGTTCTGCCATGAACACCAGATGCCCATCGCCGTGTGCTACGTGCAATGGGCGGAGCAGGACGCTTGAGCTACAGCATTGCGGTGCGGGCGCTGTGCGAGTTCACCGCCAAGGTCGGCGACCTCGACCTGCGCTTCACGCCGTCGCCCACTGCGCTGGAGGGCATTGTCGGGCACCGCACGGTGGCCTCGCGGCGCAGCGAGGGTTACCAAAGTGAAGTCGCCCTTGAGGGCCAGTATCAGACCTTGACGGTCAAGGGCAGGGCGGATGGCTATGACCCGGGGCAAAACTGCCTGGAAGAGGTCAAGACCTACCGCGGTGACTTGAGCAAACAACCGGCCAACCACCGTCAGTTGCATTGGGCCCAGGCGAAAATCTACGGCTGGCTGATGTGCCGCCAACTGGATCTGCCCCGGATCAACCTGGCGCTGGTGTATTTCGACATCGTCAGTGAAAAGGAAACCTGCCTGGTCGAGCCCCACGAGGCCGCGCAGCTGCAACAGTTCTTCGAACGGCAATGCGCGCGCTTCCTGCAATGGGCGCAACAGGAAGTCGTCCATCGTGACGGACGCAATCTCGCGGCGCAGCGCCTGGCCTTTCCTCACGCCGATTTTCGGCCGGGGCAGCGCCATCTGGCCGAGTCGGTGTTCAAGGCCGTCAGCACCGGACGCTGCCTGATGGCGCAGGCGCCCACGGGAATCGGCAAGACCCTGGGCACCCTGTTTCCCATGCTCAAGGCACTGGCACCGCAGCAGCTGGACAAAGTGTTCTTCCTGACGGCGAAAACCCCGGGACGCAAGCTGGCCCTGGACGCCGCGCAAGTGCTGCTGGCCAGGGCCGATGCGCCACCGTTGCGGGTGCTGGAGATGATTGCCCGGGACAAGGCCTGCGAACATCCGGACAAGGCCTGCCACGGTGAGTCCTGCCCACTGGCCCGGGGGTTCTACGATCGCCTGCCGGCCGCACGGCAGGCGGCCAGTCAACTGAGTCTGCTGGACCAGGGCGCCCTGCGCGAGGTTGCCCTGGCACACGATGTCTGTCCCTATTACCTGAGCCAGGAAATGGCGCGATGGGCCGACGTGGTGGTTGCCGACTACAACTACTACTTCGATTTCAGCGCCTTGCTGTTCGGTCTGGCCCAGGCCAATCACTGGAAGGTCGCGGTGCTGGTCGACGAAGCCCACAACCTGGTGGAGCGTGGCCGGCAGATGTACAGCGCCAGCCTCGATCAGGCGACCTTCAACGCTGTGCGCAGAACCGCACCCGAGGTGCTGAAAAAGCCAATGCAGCGAATCAGCCGCGAGTGGAATGCCCTGCATGACGCGCAAACCGGCGCCTATCAAGCCTATGACAAGGCGCCGGAAAAACTCCTTCAGGCACTGTCATCGTGCAGCGCCAGCATCGGTGACTACCTGAACGATCACCCACAAGGGCTGGACAGCGCACTGCAAGGCTTCTACTTCGACATGCTGCAGTTTTGCCGGGTAGCCGAACTGTTCGATGAGCAGTTCCTGTTCGACATCAGCAAGCGCGACCTCGAACGCAAGCGCAATCTCTCGCAGCTGTGCCTGCGCAACGTGGTACCCGCAGGGTTCATCCGCCCGCGCCTGACTGCCGCGCGCAGCACCGTGCTGTTTTCCGCGACCCTCAGCCCAAGGCACTATTACGCCGATTTACTGGGAACGCCGGCGGACACGGTGTGCATCGACGTCGAGTCGCCGTTTCATGCCGATCAACTGCAAGTGCACATCGTCAACCAGATCTCCACGCGGTTCGTGCATCGCCAGTCCTCACTCGAACCGATCGTGGACCTGATCGCCAGACAGTTCTGCAAGCGTCCCGGTAATTACCTGGCGTTTTTCAGCAGTTTCGATTATTTGCAGCAGGTGGCGCAGCTACTCGCCGAGAAACATCCGCACATCAGCCTGTGGTCGCAGTCCCGAGGCATGGGCGAGGCGCAACGCCAGCAGTTTCTCGACCAATTCCACGCCGACGGCCAGGGGGTCGGCTTTGCGGTACTGGGCGGGGCTTTTGGTGAAGGCATCGATTTGCCCGGTGCCCGGTTGATCGGTGCATTTATCGCCACCTTGGGGCTGGCCCAGCTCAATCCGGTGAACGAACAACTGAAACGGCGCATGGCCGCCATCTTTGGCGCCGGTTACGACTACACCTATCTGTTTCCCGGTGTACAGAAAGTGGTGCAGGCCGCCGGACGGGTCATCCGTACGCAACAGGATCAAGGAGTAGTGATGTTGATCGACGACCGTTTTGGCCAGAGCAAGGTCAAACAATTGTTGCCGCGTTGGTGGGCTTTCCAAATTCCCGGTATGACGCATACTCCAGAGAAATAATGAAGCGGTGGGATCCATGAGCGAAGATCGAATCAAGGTCAGTGCCATCGAAGACGGTCGTTTTCGGCTATTGATCGATGCGGTGATCGACTATGCGATCTACATGATTGATCCAGACGGCATCATTACCAGCTGGAATGCCGGCGCCAGGCGCTTCAAGGGGTATGAGGAAGCCGAGATCCTCGGTGAGCATTTCTCGCGTTTCTACACCGATGACGATCGTCGTGCCGGCTTGCCCCAGCGGACACTGGACACGGCGCTTGGTGAAGGGCGTTTCGAGGGCGAAGGCTGGCAGGTGCGCAAGGACGGCAGCCATTTCTGGTCCCATGTGGTCATCGATCCGATCTTCGACCCGTCGGGCACCTTGCTGGGGTTCGCCAAGATCACCCGCGACCTGACCGATCGCCGGGTGGCCGAGGAAATCCTCAAGCAAAGCGAGCAGCAGTTCCGTCTGCTGGTGCAGAGCGTTACCGACTATGCGATCTACATGCTTTCGCCGGACGGACGCGTGAGCAACTGGAACCTTGGTGCCCAGCGCATCAAGGGTTATTTGCCGGAAGAAGTCATTGGCCAGCATTTTTCGATCTTCTATACCCCGGAGGATCGCGAAGCCCGCGAGCCACAAAGGACGCTGGACATCGCCGTGCGTGAAGGGCGCTTTGAAAACAAGGGCTGGCGGATGCGCAAGGACGGTACGCGGTTCCTCGCCCACGTCATCGTCGATCCGATCTGGGGTGACACCGGCACCTTGCTCGGTTTTGCCAAGATTACCCGTGATATCACTGACGTCACGCAAGCGCAGCAGGTGCTGGAGCAAACCCGGGAGGCCTTGTTCCAGGCGCAGAAAATGCAGGCCATCGGCCAGCTCAGTGGCGGGATCGCTCACGATTTCAATAACCTGCTGACGGTGATCCTCGGCAATCTGGAAATCGTGCGCAAACGGGTGACGGACAATCCCAAATTAACCCGCTTGATCGACAACGCTACCCAGGGTGCCTTGCGCGGCGTTTCCCTGACCCAGCGCATGCTGGCGTTTGCCCGACGCCAGGAACTCAAGTCGGAACCTGTGCGGATACCGGCCTTGGTGGAAGGCATTTCCGGGCTGTTGCGCAGCTCCCTGGGACCTTTGGTGAAAATCGAAACGCACTTCCCCGAAGATCTCGAACCGGTGATGGCGGACCTCAATCAGCTGGAACTGGCCGTACTGAACCTGGCTACCAACGCCCGTGACGCCATGCCCAACGGCGGGACCATCAACTTCAGCGCCAGAAACCGCGAAGTGACCGACAGCACCACCTCATCCCTGGCCCCGGGATGCTACGTCTGCCTGAGCATTGCCGATACCGGCGAGGGCATGGATGAAACCACGCTGGTTTCGGCGATGGACCCGTTTTTCACCACCAAGGGCGTCGGTAAAGGTACGGGCCTGGGGTTGTCGATGGTTCACGGTTTTATTGAACAACTGGGCGGACGATTCATCCTCAAAAGCCAGAAGGACCATGGCACGACCGCCGAACTCTGGTTGCCGGTCGCCACCGGTGATTCGCCCGTGCAACCGGTAGCCGAAACGCCGGCCGTGACCGGACCCGGCCTGAGCGTATTGGTGGTGGACGATGACAGCCTGGTGTTGACCAGCACCTGCCTGCTGCTCGAGGACCTCGGGCATCGGGTCATCAGTGCGCCTTGCGGTGCCAGGGCGCTGGAACTGTTCAGCAGTGAACCGCAGATCGATCTGGTCATCACCGACATGGCCATGCCACAGATGAGTGGCGCACAACTGGCCAATGCCATCAGGAGCATGCGACCGGACGTGCCGATCATCCTCGCCACCGGTTATGCCGAGCGGCTGGAAGGCTTTGCCACCCATCTGCCGCGTTTGTCGAAACCTTTTACCCAACTCAACCTGGTGGAAATCATTGCCTTGGCGATGAAGTGACGCGGCGGTTGTGCTGTTCATAGCGGGCCAGCATTGGCTGGGTGCTGATGCCGTGGACCAGAATGCTCAGGGCCACCACCGAGAGCGTCAGGTCGGCACACAAGGTAGCCACCGAAGGCAACAGATCGTGGTTCAAGGCGTAGAACAGGTAGTAGAAACTGCCGATGCCGCGAATGCCGAACCAGCCGATCAACCAGCGCTGCGGGCCATTGAGCAGCGAACCCCAGGGCATCAGCCAGACCGCCAGCGGGCGAATCATCCCGAACAGCACCAGTGCGAGCACCAGCGCCCGCCAGTCCCAGTGTGCAACCAGCACGACCCCGAGCAAGGTGACCAGAAACACTTCCATGGCCCGTTCCACCAGGCTGCCGAACGACAGCATGTCGCCCATCATGATCCCGGCAGCGACTTGCGTGTCTTGCAGGTGGTCCACGTTACCGGCCACGGCCGCTTCGGGTTCGACATGCTGATGACCGACCACCGCCTGGACCAGGTGTTCGGCCGGTGCGTGGGTGCCACCGCTTGTCTTGACCTCGGCCTGGCGCAAGCCCAGGCCGGCGGCAAACACCGAGAGAAACCCGTAGCCCTGAATGGTTTCGGCCACGACATAGGCCAGTGCGATCAGGGCCAGGGCCAGGTAATCATTGGGTGAGAAGGTGCTGTCGGCGTTCTTGATGCGCATGAACAAGGTCAGGCGGCCAATGCCGCGCCCCATCCAGTAGCCGGTCAGCAGTCCGGCGGGCACGGCCCATAGCAGACGCTTGAGGATCCAGTCATCCAGACCGCTGGCAACACTGCCGTTTTGCTGCAAGAACAGCAGTCCCAGAATCACAAAGGGGAACGCGATGCCGTCGTTCAGTCCAGCCTCACCCGAGAGTCCGAACCTCACCGGATCGTCATCCTTGGCGTCATTGACCTGAACCAGCGAAGCCAGGACCGGGTCGGTCGGCGCCAGTATCGCCCCGATCAGCAGCGACGGTCCCCATGCCAGTGCGAAAGCGAAATGCAGCAGCAGGCAGACGCCGACAATCGTCAGCAGCATGACGGGGCCCGCCAGAGCGAACGCCACTCGCCATTGGCGATCACGCAGCGCGGGTCGCAGCTTGAGACCACAGACAAACAATGAAAACAGCACCGCGACTTCCGTCAGGTGCTCGATCCAGAATGCCGACTCCTTGATATCCAGCCTGAGCAAACCCAGACCCGCCGGACCGATGGCGACACCCAGTACCAGACACACCGCCGACGTGGTGACCGGCATCCAGCGCAGGTACGACGAAGTCAGTGCCAGCGTCAGCAACACAGCCCCCAACACCGCCACCCAGGTAATGAAGCTCATGGTCCGGATCCCAAAACAACCTTGTAGGAGCGAGCTTGCTCGCGATCGACGTAAACGATAACGCGTTCTATCTGAATAAACGCGTTGCGCTGGCGTTCATCGCGGGCAAGCCCGCTCCCACAGGGATCCGGGCTGTTGTCGAGCGGCTGGATCAGGCCTTGAGATGGCGCAAGCTGCGCTCCATCCGCGCGATGCAGATGACTTGTAGGAGCGAGCTTGCTCGCGATGGACGTAAACGATA
>NZ_JBYSYZ010000011.1:8880-20374 GCF_058783925.1 Pseudomonas sp. FW305-70 | reverse complement strand
GCGATGGACGTAAACGATAACGCGTTCTGTCTGAATAAACGCGTTGCGCTGGCGTTCATCGCGAGCGAGCTCGCTCCTACACGGATCCGGGGTGTTGTTGAGGGGGAGGTCAGGCCTTGAGATGGCGCAAGCTGAGCTCCATCCGCGCGATGCCTTCTTCGAGCAGCGAGCGTGGGCAGCCGAAATTCAGGCGTACGAACTGCTTGCAGTCATCGCCGAAGTCCAGGCCGGCGCTCAAGCCGACCCTGGCCTGTTCCAGGAAAAACTGCTGCGGGTCGTCCAGCCCCAGTGCCGTGCAGTCAAGCCACGCCAGGTAGGTGCTTTGCGGCAGGTTCATGGTGATGCCCGGCAGGCGGGTGCGTACCGCTTCGGCGAGGAAATCGCGGTTGCCTTGCAGGTAGACCTTCAGTTCGGCCAGCCATGGCGCAGCTTCGCTGTAGGCGACCCGGGTGGCTTCCATGCCCAGCGGGTTGACGCTGTCGACCATGCCGCAACGGGCGTGGTTGACCTTCTCGCGCAGGTGGCGGTCCTGGATGATCATGAACGAGGTCTTCAGGCCGGCGATGTTGTAGGCCTTGCTCGCCGACATCAGCGTGATGGTGCGCTGGGCGACTTGCGGGCTCAGCGTGGCCATCGGAATGTGCTGGCGGCCGTCGAAGCACAACTCGGCGTGGATCTCGTCGGAAATGATCCAGGCATCATGCTCGAGGCAAATGTCGGCAATGGCTTGCAGCTCGGCGCGGGGGAAGGCTTTGCCCAGCGGGTTATGCGGGTTGCTCAGCAGCAGGGCGCCGCCGCCTTGCAGCGACTGGCTCAGGGTCTCCAGCGGCGTGCTGTAGGTGCCATCGGCTTGCGCATCGAAATTCAGTTCGACCTTGTTCAGGCCCCAATGTCCGGGGGCGTGGCGCAGCGGCGGGTAGTTCGGCACCTGCACAACGACGTTCTGTGGCGCCTGCACCAGGGCCTTCAACGCCATGTTGAAGCCCGACTCGACGCCCGGCAGGAAAATCAGCTCCTGGGGCTCGACACGCCAGGCGTATTTGTTCCAGAGGTCGGCCACGATAGCCTCGCGCAGGTCATTCTGGGCCACGCTGTAACCGACCATCGGGTGTTCCAGTCGTTTTTGCAGGGCCTGGATGATCACCGGCGGCGCGGCGAAATCCATGTCGGCGACCCACATCGGCAACACGTCCGCCGGGTAGCGGCTCCACTTGGTACTGCCGGTATTGTGGCGGTCGAACACCTGATCAAAATCGAAAGTCATGCGCAAATCTCGTAAAGGCCGGTTAATCATGCCCGCCATGATAAGCGCCAATGCCCTGCAGGAGCGAGCTTGCTCGCGATGACTGACACCACACCCCCTGTGGGAGCGGGCTTGCCCGCGAAGGGGCCGGCAGATCCAGCATGAGTGTTGGTTGACACTACGCCTTCGCGGGCAAGCCCGCTCCCACAGGTTTTGTGCCAATAGCCGGGAGCGCCGACTAACGCCCGACGGTCGGGTTTCATCGCAGATTCGACAGCATTGACTAAAGTTCAACTGTCGGCAGCCAGACTGCCGCTACCGTGGTTGTTCGAAAAAGCCCGGCCATGTACCGGGTTCCACCTGATCAGGAGTGCACGATGGATCTCAGCCGTCGTCAGTTCTTCAAGGTCGCCGGTATCGGCCTTGCAGGCTCTAGCCTGGGTGCGTTGGGCATGGCCCCGACGCTTGCCTTTGCCGAACAGGTGCGTCATTTCAAGCTCGCCCACACCCATGAAACCCGCAACACCTGCCCGTATTGCTCGGTCGGTTGCGGCTTGATCATGTACAGCCAGGGCGATGCGGCAAAGAATGTCGCGCAAAACATCATCCACATCGAAGGTGACGCCGACCACCCGGTCAACCGCGGCACCCTGTGCCCCAAAGGCGCGGGCCTGCTGGATTTCATTCACAGTCCCGGCCGCCTGCAATACCCGCAGGTGCGCAAGCCCGGCAGCACCGAGTGGACGCGCATCTCCTGGGATGAAGCCCTCGATCGCGTCGCCGACCTGATGAAGGCCGACCGCGACGCCAACTTCATCGAGAAGAACGAGCAGGGTCAAACGGTGAACCGCTGGCTGACCACCGGTTTCCTTGCGGCATCGGCGGCGTCCAATGAAGCGGGCTACATCACCCACAAGGTGGTGCGCAGCCTCGGCATGCTGGGGTTCGATAACCAGGCGCGTGTCTGACACGGCCCGACGGTGGCAAGTCTTGCCCCGACGTACGGCCGTGGTGCCATGACCAATACCTGGACCGATATCGCCAACGCGAATCTGGTTCTGGTGATGGGCGGCAACGCAGCAGAAGCGCACCCGTGCGGCTTCAAATGGGTGACCGAAGCCAAGGCGCACAACAAGGCGCGGCTGATCGTGGTCGATCCGCGTTTTACCCGCACCGCCTCGGTGGCCGACTATTACGCGCCGATCCGTACCGGCACCGACATCGCCTTCATGGGCGGGCTGATCAACTACCTGCTGACCGAGGACAAGATCCAGCACGAATACGTGCGCAACTACACCGACGTGTCGTTCATCGTCAAAGCCGGCTATGGCTTCGAGGACGGGATTTTCAGCGGCTACGACGCGGCCAAGCGTCTCTACACCGACAAGTCCGGTTGGGGCTATGAGCTCGGTGAAGACGGTTTTGCCAAGGTCGACCCGACCCTGCAGGACCCGCGCTGCGTCTATCAGTTGATGAAGCAGCATTACAGCCGTTACACCAAGGAACTGGCGAGCCAGATCTGCGGCATGCCGGTCGATGCCATGCAGAAAATCTGGGAGGAAATCGCCACTTGCTCGCAACCGGGCAAGACCATGACCATCCTCTATGCGCTGGGCTGGACCCAGCACTCGGTTGGCGCGCAGATGATCCGCAGCGCGGCGATGGTGCAACTGCTGCTGGGCAACGTCGGCATGCCGGGCGGCGGCGTGAACGCCTTGCGCGGGCACTCCAACATCCAGGGGCTGACCGACCTGGGGCTGTTGTCCAACTCACTGCCGGGCTACCTCACGCTACCTGGTGATGCCGAACAGGATTACAACGCCTACATCGTCAAGCGCACCCAGAAGCCGTTGCGGCCGGGGCAACTGTCCTACTGGCAGAACTACAGCAAGTTCCACGTCAGCCTGATGAAGTCCTGGTACGGCGCCAACGCCACCGCCGAGAACAACTGGGCTTACGAGTACTTGCCGAAACTGGACATCCCCCAATACGACATCCTCAAGGTGTTCGACCTGATGGGGCAAGGCAAGGTAAACGGCTACATGTGCCAAGGCTTCAACCCTATCGCCGCGCTCCCCGATAAAAACCGCGTGATGGCGGCTCTGGCCAAGTTGAAATGGCTGGTGGTGATGGACCCACTGGCCACTGAGACTTCCGAGTTCTGGCAAAAGGTCGGGCCGTACAACGACGTGAACAGCGCCGACATCCAGACCGAAGTGATCCGCCTGCCCACCACCTGTTTTGCCGAGGAAGACGGTTCGCTGGTCAACAGCAGCCGCTGGCTGCAATGGCACTGGAAAGGCGCCGACGGCCCTGGCGAAGCACGCACCGACGTGCGGATCATGAGCGAATTGTTCCTGCGTCTGCGCCAGCGTTATCAGGCCAATGGCGGCGCGTATCCCGACCCGCTGCTCAAGTTGACGTGGCCGTACAAGATCGCCGACGAACCTTCGCCGGAGGAGCTGGCCAAGGAAATCAACGGCTCGGCGACGACCGACTTCACCGACGCCACCGGCGCGGCGATCAAGGCCAACGCGCAACTGGCCGGTTTCGGCCAGCTCAAGGATGACGGCAGTACGGCCTCCGGTTGCTGGATTTTCTGTGGCAGCTGGACCGAACTGGGCAACCAGATGGCCCGCCGCGACAATAACGATCCGTATGGCATGCACCAGCATCAAGGCTGGGCCTGGGCCTGGCCGGCCAACCGGCGGATTCTCTACAACCGCGCCTCGGCGGACCTGCAAGGCAAGCCGTGGGATCCGAAAAAACGCCTGGTGTGGTGGAACGGCAAAGCCTGGGCCGGCACTGATGTGCCGGACTACAAGGCCGACGTGCCGCCGGAAGCGGGGATGAATCCGTTCATCATGAACCCCGAAGGCGTGGCGCGATTCTTCGCCGTCGACAAGATGAACGAGGGTCCGTTTCCCGAGCACTACGAGCCGTTCGAGACCCCGATCGGCATCAACCCGCTGCACCCGCAAAACAAGAAAGCCACCAGCAACCCGGCAGCGCGGATCTTCGATTCGGTGTGGGACTCCCTCGGCGTGGCCAAGGATTACCCGTACGCCGCCACCAGTTACCGGCTGACCGAGCATTTCCACTTCTGGAGCAAGCATTGCAAGCTCAACGCGATTACCCAACCGGAGCAGTTCGTCGAGATCGGTGAAGTGCTGGCCAAGGAAAAAGGCATAGTCGCAGGCGATAAGGTACGGGTCAGCAGCAAGCGTGGCTTCATCGAAGCGGTGGCGGTGGTGACCAAGCGGATTCGTCCGCTGCAGGTCAACAATCAGGTGGTGCACCAGATCGGCATTCCGCTGCACTGGGGCTTCACCGGGCTCACGCGGCACGGTTACCTGACCAACACCCTGGTGCCGTTCCTCGGCGACGGCAACACACAGACCCCGGAATCCAAGTCATTCCTGGTCAACGTGGAGAAAGTCTAAATGGCCAGCCAAGACATCATTGCCCGCTCGGCCACCACTACACCCGCGCCCTCGGTGCGCGGCATGGAGGAAGTCGCCAAGCTGATCGATACCACCAAATGCATTGGCTGCAAGGCCTGCCAGGTTGCCTGCTCGGAATGGAACGAGCTGCGCGATGAGGTCGGCCACAACCACGGCACCTATGACAACCCGCAGGACCTCACTGCACAAACCTGGACGCTGATGCGCTTCACCGAGCACGAGACCGACGCCGGCAACCTGGAATGGCTGATCCGCAAGGACGGCTGCATGCACTGCGCCGAGCCCGGTTGCCTGGCGGCATGCCCCAGCCCCGGGGCGATCATCAAGCACGCCAACGGCATCGTCGATTTCGATCAGGACCACTGCATCGGTTGTGGCTACTGCATCACCGGGTGTCCGTTCAACATTCCACGGATCTCGCAAAAGGATCACAAGGCCTACAAGTGCACCCTGTGCTCGGACCGGGTGGCGGTCGGACTGGAACCGGCCTGTGTGAAAACCTGCCCGACGGGCGCCATCGTGTTCGGTTCCAAGGACGACATGAAGGAGCACGCAGCCGAACGCATCGTCGATCTGAAAAGCCGCGGCTTTGAAAACGCCGGCCTGTACGACCCCGAAGGCGTCGGCGGCACCCACGTGATGTACGTGCTGCACCATGCCGATACGCCAAGGTTGTACGCCGGCTTGCCCGATCACCCGGCGATCAGCCCGTTGGTAGGGCTGTGGAAAGGCATCAGCAAACCCCTGGCGCTGCTGGCCATGGGCGCGGCGGTGCTGGCCGGGTTCTTCCACTACGTGCGGGTCGGCCCGCAAATCGTCGAAGAGGATGAACATCCCGAGCCGCCGGACAACGCCGTGCACGAAGTCGATCCGTCGGTGCATACCTTCGATCCCCGTGGGGAGGGCAGGCCATGAGCGACAAGACGATCCTGCGCTACACCAGCAACCAGCGCACCAATCACTGGCTGGTGGCGATTCTGTTCCTCATGGCGGGGCTGTCCGGTCTGGCACTGTTCCACCCGGCATTGTTCTGGCTGAGCAACCTGTTCGGCGGCGGGCCATGGACACGCATCCTGCACCCGTTCATGGGAGTGCTGATGTTCCTGTTGTTCCTTGGCCTGGTGTTTCGCTTCTGGCGTGCCAACTACTTCATCGCCAACGATCGCCTGTGGCTCAGGCGCATCGACCGGGTGATGAAAAATGAAGAGGAGGGTGTCCCGCCCATCGGCAAATACAACCCCGGGCAGAAGCTGCTGTTCTGGACTTTACTGCTGTGCATGCTGGTGCTGTTGTTCAGCGGGCTGGTGATCTGGCGTGCCTATTTCAGTGAGTATTTCGGCATCACCGCGATACGCTGGGCGATGTTGCTGCATGCGCTGGCCGGTTTCGTGCTGATCCTGAGCATCATCGTGCACATCTACGCCGGCATCTGGATCAAGGGCTCGGTCAGCGCCATGGTGCACGGCCGGGTCAGCCGCGCCTGGGCCAGGAAGCACCACGAACTCTGGTATCGCCAAGTGATTCAAGATGAGACCCGCGACGAAGCGCCTACGCGACCGATCACCAAAAAGGGCTGACCTTTGCCAACCATCCTCGAACCTGGAGAAATCGAAGCGGCGGCCAGTTCGCCGCCGTTTCTGTACCTGCCACCGCCCAACCTGTTCAGCCTGCGCGCCCAGCGTCTGGAAACCCTGGCCGAAGGGCACCCGCTGGCCGATTACCTGCGCCTGATTGCCGGGTTGTGCCGGGTCCAGCAACAGGTGCTGGACGATCCGCCGCTTGGCGAGCCTCTGGACCGGCAACGCATCGAATTGTGCCAGCAGCACGGCTTGCCGCCCTTTGCGGCCGACAGCCTGGCGCGCGAAGACGACTGGCAGCTTTACCTCGATGCGTTGTTGCAACGCTATGGCGCACCGCCACAATCCGCCGTGGCCGATGCCGTGGACACCTTGCGCCTGGCCGGTGCCGGGCAACGCCGCGCCTGGGCGGTGGCACTGCTCAGCGGTCAGTATTCGCTGGTACCGGCGGCGCTGGTGCCGTTTCTCGGTGCGGCGCTGCAAACCGCCTGGAGCCACTGGCTGTTGAGTACGCCGAACCTGGCACTGACCCCCGGCGACAGCCTCAGCCAGTGCCCGGCCTGCGGCTCGCCGGCCATGGCAGGGGTCATCCGCCATCGCGGCAAGCACAACGGCTTGCGTTATCTGGTCTGTTCGCTGTGCGCCTGCGAGTGGCACGTGGTGCGGGTCAAGTGCGTGTATTGCGAGCAGAGCAAGGGCCTGGAGTACCTCAGCCTTGAAGATGATCGCCATGCCGCCAACCAGGCGCCGTTGCGCGCCGAAGTCTGTCCCGGTTGCAACAGCTATCTGAAGTTGCTCTACCTGGAAAACGATGCGGATGCCGAAGCGTTATCGGCCGACCTGTCCAGCCTGATGCTCGACATGCGCCTGGCCCAGGACGGTTATCAGCGCCTGGCGCCGAATCTGCTGCTGGCGCCGGGAGACGAATAAACGCAGCGTCTACACTCTGGCGCGAGGGTCATTCGTTTTCAGGAGTGCCAGATGTCTGCACGCGGTGCCAGCCAACCCCTGCGTCTACCTTCCATCGACAGTCTGTTGCGTCACCCGGCGTGCCGGCCGCTGGCCGAGCGCCATGGACGCGACGCCTTGCTGGGTGCCTTGCGGCTGTTGCTGGATGAGTTGCGCGAAGGGGCACGGCAGGGTTTGCTCGAACCTGAAGAAGTCAGCGCCGAGGTGTTGGCAGGCCGGGTCGGTGAGCGATTGGCGATCCAACATCGCAGCCATGTGCGGCGGGTGTTCAACCTCACCGGCACGGTGCTGCACACCAACCTCGGGCGGGCGTTGTTGCCCGAAGAGGCGATCGAGGCGGTGCAAATGGCCGCGCGTTATCCGCTCAACCTTGAGTTCGACCTGCGCAGCGGCAAGCGCGGCGATCGCGACGACCTGATCGAAGGCTTGATCCGCGAACTGACCGGCGCCGAAGCGGTGACCGTGGTCAACAACAATGCCGCCGCGGTGCTGCTGACCCTCAACAGCCTGGGGGCACGCAAGGAAGGGATTATTTCCCGGGGCGAACTGATTGAAATCGGCGGCGCCTTCCGCATTCCCGACATCATGGCCCGCGCCGGGGTGAAGCTGGTCGAGGTGGGCACCACCAACCGCACCCATGCCCGCGACTACGAGGCCGCCATCGGCCCGCGCAGCGGTTTGATCATGCGGGTGCACGCGAGCAACTACAGCATTCAAGGCTTCACCACCAGCGTGCCGACCGCTGAACTGGCGCAACTGGCCCACCGGCACGGCTTGCCACTGCTCGAGGACCTCGGCAGCGGCAGCCTGCTGGACTTGACCCGCTGGGGGCTGCCCGCCGAGCCGACGGTGCGTCAGGCGCTGCTGGATGGCGCGGACATTGTCACCTTCAGTGGCGACAAACTGCTCGGCGGCCCGCAAGCCGGGCTGATTGTCGGCCGCAAGGACCTGATCGCCAGGATCAAGAAAAACCCGCTCAAGCGTGCGCTGCGGGTCGACAAAATGACCTTGGCCGCCCTGGAAGCGGTGCTGGGTCTATACCGAAACCCGGACCGACTGGCCGAGCGTCTGCCAAGCCTGCGCCTGTTGACCCGACCACAGGCCGATATCATCGCCCAGGCTGAGCGCTTGCAACCGGCGCTGGCCCACGTGCTGGGCGACGGCTGGAGCGTCAGTGCCATGCCGTCACTGGGCATGATCGGCAGCGGCAGCCAACCGGTGGCGCGGCTGGCCAGCGCGGCGCTGTGTATTCGCCCACTCACGTCGAAGCGTTTGCGCGGGCGATCCTTGCTGAATCTGGAGGAGGCCTTTCGCGCCTTGCCGATTGCAGTGCTCGGGCGCATTGACGATGACGCCCTGTGGCTGGACCTGCGGCAACTGGACGACGAACCGGCCTGGCTGACGCAGCTCGATCAATTGCACATGGAGGGCCGGGCAGGGTGATTGTCGGCACCGCAGGACACATCGACCATGGCAAGACGGCGCTGCTCCAGGCGCTGACGGGGCAGGCGGGCGACCGGCGCCGGGAAGAGCGTGAGCGCGGCATGACCATCGACCTCGGCTACCTGTATGCCGCGCTGGAGCCGGAGGCGCCACTGACCGGTTTCATCGACGTTCCCGGCCATGAGCGCTTCACCCACAACATGCTGGCCGGGGCACAGGGCATCGATCTGGTGTTGCTGGTGGTGGCCGCCGATGACGGGGTGATGCCGCAGACCCGCGAGCACCTGGCGATTGTCGAGTTGCTCGGCATCCCGCGGGCGCTGGTGGCGATCAGCAAGTGCGATCGGGTCGACAGCGCCAGGGTGCAGGACGTGCGTGAGCAGATCCGTACCTTGCTGGCGCCCGGACCCTATGCCGATGCACCGCTGATTGCACTGTCGAGCGTGACCGGCGAGGGCATCGAAACCTTGCGCAAGGCGTTGCTCGATGCCCAGCGTGAAGTGTCGCAACGCAACACCGAAGGTGGTTTTCGCCTGGCGATCGACCGGGCCTTCAGCGTGGCCGGGGCCGGTATCGTGGTGACCGGCATGGCGCTGTCCGGCCAGGTCGCGGTGGGCGATACCTTGCTGTTGGGGCCACAAGGCAAACCGGTGCGCATTCGCGGCCTGCACGCACAAAACCAGGCCGCCGAACACGCCTGTGCCGGCCAGCGCGTGGCGCTGAACCTGAGTGCCGAACGGCTGGCGCTGGAGCACATCCACCGCGGTCACTGGTTGCTCGCCGACGGCTTGTACGCGCCCACCCAACGCCTGGACATCGACATGCAGTTGCTTGCCGGCGAATCCCGGGCCTTCGAACACTTTCAACCAGTGCACGTGCACCTCGGCACCCAGGACGTCACCGGCAGAGTCGCCTTGCTTGAAGGCGCCAGCCTGGCGCCCGGTGGGCGGATGTTTGCCCAACTGCTGCTCAATGCGCCGGTGCACGCGGTGAAAGGCGATCGGCTGATCCTGCGCGACCAGAGTGCCCAACGTACCTTGGGTGGCGGTCGGGTACTCGATCCGTTTGCACCCACCCGGCAACGGCGCAGCCCCGAACGCTTGGCGCAGCTGGTGGCACTGGCGAGCAGCACGAAGCTGGAGGATGTTTTACCGGCATTGTTGGCCCACAGCGACACCGGGCTCGATCCGCAGCGACTGGAGCGGCAGTTCAACCGACCGCGCAGCCGTTGGGTGTTGCCCGCTGACGTGCGCTTGATCGACACCCGCCAGGGCGCGTTGCTGTTCAGTGCCAGCCGCTGGCAGGCCTTGAAGGCCGCCGTGCTGGAGCACCTCGCACGCTTTCATCAACTGGAACCGGACCAGATGGGGCCGGACCGCGATCGCTTGCGCCGATTTGCCGGCGGCACTCAAGGGCGCGGGACATTCATCAGCCTGCTCGATGAGTTGCTGGCCAGCGGCGACATCGCCAGCAGTGGCCCGTGGTTGCATCTGCCCGGGCACCAGGTGCGCTTGAGCGAAGAGGACGAAGCCCTGTGGTTGCAGTTGCAACCGCTGTTCGAACAGTCCGCATTCGACCCGCCGTGGGTGCGCGACCTGGGGCATGAGGAAGCGGCCGTGCGCGGGCTGCTGCGCAAAATGGCGCGCCTGGGCCTGATGCATCAAGTGGTGCGCGACCTGTTTTACACCGACAGCATGATTCGCCGATTGGCGGCTATGCTGTTGCAACTGGCGGACGCCAACCCGGTGATTCAGGTGGCGGCGTTTCGTGATGCGGTGGGCCTGGGGCGCAAGCGCAGTATCCAGATACTGGAATACTTCGACCGCATCGGCCTGACCCGGCGATTTGGCGATCGTCGCCTGGTTCGCCCGGACAATGCGTTGGCCCAGCGCAATGAGCCCTGATTCAGGGGCAGGATTTCAAGGAAGGCAATCGCGCCCGGTGGCGCGGCCGGGCTTCAAACCCGGTTGGGGACGGCATCCGTTCCCGGGCAGGTTCGACTCCGGCTGCCTTCCGCCAAACAACCCCAGGCTTGCTGACTCTGTAGGAGTGAGCTTGCTCGCGATGGCGGTTGGTCGAAGCAATACATTCGTCCAGTTCTTACATGGGGTGCGAAATGGAGAGTTAGAGATTGCGCTGCGCTTCCATCCGATCATGAAGGACCCTGATGATCGCAATTCCGTACGCCGTGATTCGAAAATAGATCATGTGCCGCTCTACACTGCAGCGCCGGTAGCCAGGACGGATAGTGTCGCAGGCCGGCGCTTTTTTTGGGTGCTCGGCCAATTGCGCAAATGCTGAGGTAAGGATGTCAATGTAGCGATTGGCCTGGTCCAGGCCCCACTGGCGAGCGGTATAACTCCAGATTGCCTCAAGGTCGCCCTCTGCGGCAGGCGTTAGACGATATTCAGCCATGCGCGGCTAACATTCTCTGTTTGAATGCAACTGGATCGAATGGGCGGGGTTTTCCGCTGGATTCACCTTCCCGAAGGGCGGCACGAATCGTTTCGAGTTCAGCGCTGCGCTCCTGTTCACGACGGATCAGATCGCGAATATATTCGCTGTCGTTGGTGTAATGGCCCGCTTCTATCTGCGCTTTGATCCAGTTGTCTTGCTGGTCAGTCACGGTGATGGTTTTTCGTACGGTTCCCATGATCGGGCCCTCCACGAGATGGTCGACTGTGTGAAATTTATCATACTATTGGTGCGGTATCGAGCAGGTCTACTGTAGGAGCGAGCTTGCTCGCGATGGTCGTTAACGATAACGCTTGTTTTCTGGGTAAGCGCGGCGCTCTCGA
>NZ_JBYSYZ010000011.1:0-8781 GCF_058783925.1 Pseudomonas sp. FW305-70 | reverse complement strand
AGACCATCGCGAGCAAGCTCGCTCCTACAAACGCGGTCTTCTGTGGGAGCTGGCTTGCCAGCGATGGTCGTTAACGATAACGCTTGTTTTCTGGGTCAGCGCGGCGCTCTCGAGACCATCGCGAGCAAGCTCGCTCCTACAAACGCGGTCTTCTGTGGGAGCTGGCTTGCCAGCGATGGTCGTTAACGATGACGCTTGTTTGCTGGCTCAACGCGGCGCTCTCGAGACCATCGCGAGCAAGCTCGCTCCTACAGACGCGGTCTTCTGTGGGAGCTGGCTTGCCAGCGATGGTCGTTAACGATAACGCTTGTTTACTGGCTCAACTCGGCGCTCTCGAGACCATCGCGAGCAAGCTCGCTCCTACAGACTGGTCAATCGCCGACAACGCCGGACCAACGATGCGCTCGTCTCAATCCGGCTGTCCATCGGCCGGTCCGGCACGCGGCCGGCGATCCATTATTCTGAAAGTGATGCAAGCGCCAACGGACGAGGAGGGGACGCAATCATGCCTGCCCAGGATCGCGAACTGCTGGACCGGATACTGACCGCTCATGGCGGCCTGGCACGCTGGAACAGTTTCAATAAGGTCTGCGCCACGCTCGTCACCGGCGGCTCGCTCTGGGGCATGAAAGGGTTGACCCAGGACAGCGCGCCACGCCAGATGACCGTGTGGCTGCATGAACAAAGAGCCTCGGTGACACCCTTCGGTGCACCGGGGCAATTCACGGCCTATACGCCGAACCGGATCGCCATCGAGAATACCGCGGGCAAGGTGATTGCCGAGCGCCAGGCACCCCGGGCATCCTTCAAGGGCCATGGTGAACACACGGCCTGGGACCCGTTGCACCGGGCCTACTTCAACGGCTATGCGATGTGGTCCTACCTGACCATGCCCTTCCTGTTCACCTTGCCGGGCGTAACCAGCGAGGAAATCGATCCCTTGCAAGAGGGCGCCGAGCTCTGGCGGCATTTGCGGGTGCACTTCCCCGACAGCATCGCAACCCATAGCGCCATCCAGGACTTCTATTTCGGCGATGACTTTCTGCTGCGCCGCCACGACTACAACGTCGATGTGAGCGGTGGCATGCCCGCTGCCCAACTGGTTTATGACTACGTCCAGGCCGACGGCTTGCACATGCCGGGCAAGCGACGAGCCTATCGGCGCAAGGCCGATGGGCAGGTCAACAAGGAGGCGTTGCTGGTGTCGATCGACTTGAGCGAGATCCATTACTCGTAGCAAACGAATGGCAGGAAACTGTAGGAGCCAGCCTGCTGGCGATGGACTCAAATGCGCCGCGTTCATCCAGTTCACCCGCGTTATCGTTAACGACCATCGCAGGCAAGCCAGCTCCCACAAGGGACCGTGCCCACGCTGAAACTGTAGGAGCGAGCTTGCTCGCGATGGTCTCAAGTGCACCGCGTTCATCCAGGTTACCCGCGTTATCGTTAACGACCATCGCAGGCAAGCCAGTTCCCACAAAGGACCGCGCCCACGCTGAAACTGTAGGAGCGAGCTTGCTCGCGATGGTCTCAAGTGCACCGCGTTTATTCAGTCAACACGCGTTATCGTTAACGCCCATCGCTGGCAAGCCAGCTCCCACAAGGGACCGTGCCCACGCTGAAACTGTAGGAGCCAGCCTGCTGGCGATGGACTCAAGCGCACCGCGTTTGCTACTGGATAAATACGCGAAGGTCAAAGATGATCCGCATCGATCACAGCCTTGGCGAACGCCTGCGGGTCTTCCTGCGGCAGGTTGTGGCCGATGCCGCCGTTGATCAGCCGGAATTCGTATTTGCCGGTGAAGCGCTTGGCATAGTCTTCGGGGGCCGGGTGCGGTGCGCCGTTGGCATCGCCTTCAAGGGTGATGGTCGGCACGCTGATGGACGGCGCCGTGGCCAGTTTCTGCTCCAGCGCTTCGTAGCGGCTTTCACCCTGGACCAGGCCCAGGCGCCAGCGGTAGTTGAACACGGTGATGTCGACATGGTCCGGATTGTCCAGCGCCTTGGCGCTGCGGTCGAAGGTAGCGTCATCGAACGCCCATTTCGGCGAAGCCAGTTGCCAGATCAGCTTGGCGAAGTCGTGGGTGTTTTTCGCGTATCCGGCGTGACCGCGGTCGGTGGCGAAGTAGAACTGATACCACCACTGCAGTTCCGCCTTGGGTGGCAGCGGGTTCTTGCCGGCCGCCTGGTTACCGATCAGATAACCGCTGACCGAGACCAGCGCCTTGACTCGCTCCGGCCACAGCGCCGAGACAATGCCGGCCGAACGCGCACCCCAGTCATAACCACCGAGCACCGCTTGCTTGATCTTCAGCGCATCCATGAAGTCGATGACATCACTGGCCAGCGCAGCCGGCTGGCCATTGCGCAGGGTTTTGTCGGAGAGGAAATGCGTATCGCCATAGCCGCGCGCATAGGGCATCAGTACCCGGTAGCCCTTGGCGGCGAGCAACGGCGCGACTTCGTCATAGCTGTGAATGTCGTACGGCCAGCCGTGCAGCAGGATCACCACCGGTCCGTCGGCCGGGCCGGTTTCGGCGTACGCCACGTCCAGCAGCCCGGCGTTGACATGCTTGAGCGGGCCGAACGGCGAGGGCGCCGCCTGAGTGGCTTGGGCAGGGGTCGCAGCCGGCTGCACGGTGGTGGCCGTTTGCGCATGGGCTGCGCCGAGCACACCGAACAGGGTGAGGGCGAGGATCGATGGGCCGACCAGGTGGCGGCGAGTCTTGCCGGTGTTGCTGTTGCGCAGTGCCATCTTCATGGGATGTCTCCATTACCAGCCATGGTCAGGGGATCGGTCTGAGCCCCTGCGAACCTTGCTTGCATTGAAACGCGGCAACGTATCCGGCCTGTGTCCAATCACCGGCTGGATGAAAGACTGTGTATCGGGACGTCGAGCTGACACAGTGTGATACACAGCGGCGTCATGCGTAAGTCGTACTGCCTCGCGAGGTTCGCGCTGCTGAAGCTTATGCGCGGGTTTCTGACCGGATTTGTTCAAACTATTTTCCCGAATGCATGGCAGTCACCCTGTAACTGAGCTTTGCTACTGAGTCTGACGACCCGTGATCGCCCCGCAGGTTTCCGTGGAGAACAATCGATGCCTAGCTTCCAAACGCCTGTCCGGTTGTTCTGTCTCGGTCTAGCCATAGGTCTATTCGCCATCCCGCTGCACGCCGCACAGTCTCCCTCTGCCAACCCGCCTGCGG
Organism: Pseudomonas sp. FW305-70; assembly: GCF_058783925.1. Taxonomy (NCBI): domain Bacteria; kingdom Pseudomonadati; phylum Pseudomonadota; class Gammaproteobacteria; order Pseudomonadales; family Pseudomonadaceae; genus Pseudomonas; species Pseudomonas sp. FW305-70. The sequence goes on along the minus strand of NZ_JBYSYZ010000011.1, from coordinate 5,572 downwards.
TGCAACTGGAACCCAAGGCGCTGGAGGTTCTGAAGGGAATGAGTACCAGGCTCGCGGGTACTCAGGGCATGAGTTTCAAAGCCGTCACGACCTACGAAAAGCCCAGCCGGCTAGGGCCTCCCCTGGCCTATGGCACGGTGGACCTGGTCAACGTGCAACGACCGGATCGCCTTCGTGTGTTGACTTCCGGCGACGGTCCCGCCACCGAGTTTTACTACGACGGCAAAAAAGCCTATGCCTTCGAACGTGAAGGCAACTTGCTGGCCCAGGCCGACGCGCCGCCTACCCTTGATGCAACCCTGGAGGCCGCGTACCAGGGTGCCGCGATCTATTTTCCGTTTACCGACGTGATCGTCGCCGATCCCTACAAGGATTTGTCCCGGGACCTGCGTGTGGCGTTTTACGTCGGCCAAAGCACGGTGGTCGGTGACACCACCACCGATGTGATCGCCTACACCAGCGACAGCGTGTTCGTGCAGGCCTGGATCGGCGTGCAGGACAAGCTGCCACGCCGGTTGCGCGCCGTGTTTCTCGATGATCCGACACGATCCCGGCATCAAGTCGATTTCAGTGACTGGAAGCTCCAGTCGGCGATGCCTGTCGATTTTTTCAGGCCTGACCACATCGAAACGGCCCACCGCATTGAGTTTGCCCCACCGCCCGATCTTCGTGCCCCGCAGGGGGTAAAAGAACCCGTGGCGAAACCCTGAACAAGGAGACTGATCCATGAACAGATCTACCTTGAAATTCGCCGGCCTGCTTGTCGCGCTGCTCACCTGCAACCAGGCAGCGGCCTGGTCCCACGCTTCCGGCTTCGGGCGCACGTACGGAGGCGGGGGCTCATGGAGTCATTCGGGTGAATACGGCTCGGCTTCGGGCGGTGGCGGCAGTTGGAGTGGCGAAACCAATCGCGGCGGCTCGGCTTCCGGAGGTGATGGGAGCTGGAGCGGCACCGGCTATCGCGGCGGCTCGGCGTCCGGTGGCGAGGGCTCCTGGCACGGCACGGGCGCGGAAGGTGGAACGGCGTCGGGTGGTGAAGGTGCCTGGCATGCGCAAGGTGAAAATGGCGCTACCGCCGCCGGCTATCACGCGGATGGCTATGGCACGACGGCTTACCGTCCCCCCGTTTATGGCACAACCGCCTACCGTGCCGTGCCTTACGGGACCGCTTACTACCATCCGCCAACCGCCGTGATTGCCAGCAGTGGCTGCTACAACTGTGGCTATAACGAGGGCGTCAATCCGGCCGCTGCCGCTGCGGCGGGCGTGGTCGTCGGTGAAGCAGCAGCGACGGTCGCCGACCAGAACGCCAGCTATAACGCCGGCATGGTGGCCTCCGCACCACCGACAATGCCCATGGGCGCGACGTACGCCTCACTGCCCCCAGGTTGTGGCCTGATAAGTTTCTCCAATACCACGTACTACCAGTGCGGCAATTCCTGGTTGCGACCGTCCTTTGGCGCCAACGGCGTTTATTACACCGTCGTGCCGATGCCTTGAGCCCCGGGCGCTCATAGATGGGGCCCGAACTGTCAGGCGACGTTCATGCTGCGGTGCGTATTGATCAGGTTCAGCACCACACTCGGGTCCGCCAGGGTGGAGATATCCCCCAACCCTTCGTACTCAGCCGCCGCAATCTTGCGCAGAATCCGCCGCATGATCTTGCCCGAGCGAGTCTTCGGCAGCCCCGGCGCCCACTGGATCACATCCGGCGAGGCAATCGGCCCGATCTCCTTGCGCACCCAGTTCTTCAGTTCCAGGCGCAGTTGCTCGTTCGGCTCTTCACCGTTTTTCAGGGTGACGTAGACATAAATGCCCTGTCCCTTGATGTCGTGCGGCACACCAACCACCGCCGCTTCGGCGACTTTCGGGTGCGCGACCATTGCGCTTTCGATCTCGGCGGTGCCCATGCGGTGGCCGGAGACGTTGAGCACGTCGTCCACGCGCCCGGTGATCCAGTAGTAGCCATCGGCATCGCGACGGGCGCCGTCACCGGTGAAGTACATGCCGCGGAAGGTCTTGAAGTAGGTGTCGACGAAGCGATCATGGTCGCCAAACAGCGTACGCGCCTGGCCTGGCCACGAATCGAGAATCACCAGGTTGCCCTCGGCCTCGCCTTCGATGATGTTGCCCAGGTTGTCCACCAGGGCCGGCACCACGCCGAAGAACGGACGCGCCGCCGAACCCGGCTTGAGGGCATGGGCGCCCGGCAGCGGGCTCATCATGTTGCCGCCGGTTTCGGTCTGCCACCAGGTGTCGACGATCGGGCAACGGGACTTGCCGACGTTCTTGTAGTACCAGTCCCAGGCTTCCGGGTTGATCGGCTCGCCCACCGAACCCAACAGGCGCAGGCTGCTGCCATCGGCGCCTTCAACCGCGGCGGTGCCCGAGGCCATCATGGCGCGGATCGCGGTCGGTGCCGTGTAAAGGATGTTGACCTTGTGTTTGTCGACGATCTTCGCCACCCGGGTGATGTCCGGGTAGTTCGGCACGCCTTCGAACAGCAGGGTGGTCGCGCCGTTGGCCAGCGGGCCGTAGACGATGTAGCTGTGGCCGGTGACCCAGCCGACGTCGGCGGTGCACCAGTAGATCTCGCCCGGGCGGTAGTCGAACACGCGCTCGTGGGTCATGGCGGCGTACAGCAGGTAACCGCCGGTGGTGTGCTGCACGCCCTTCGGCTTGCCGGTGGAGCCGGAGGTGTAGAGGATGAACAGCGCCTCTTCAGCGCCCATCTCTTTCGGCGCGCACACGGTGCCGGCCACTTTCATCAGGTCTTCGAACCAGATGTCGCGGTGCTGGTTCCACTTGATCTGGCCACCGGTGCGCTTGCACACGATGACTTTCTGGATGCTGCTGGTTTCCGGGTTGGTCAGGGCGTCGTCGACGTTGGCCTTGAGCGGGATCTTCTTGCCGGCACGAATACCTTCGTCGGCGGTGATCACCACTTTCGAGCGGCAGTCGATGATGCGACCGGCCAGGGCTTCCGGCGAGAAGCCGCCGAACACCACAGAGTGGATCGCGCCGATCCGGGTGCAGGCCAACATGGCGACCACGGCTTCGGGGATCATCGGCATGTAGATCGTCACCACGTCGCCGCGGTGCACGTCCTGGCCGCGCAGGGCGTTGGCGAACTTGCAGACTTGTTCGTGCAACTCGCGGTAGGTGATGTTGCGGCTTTCGGCAGGGTCATCGCCTTCCCAGATGATCGCGACCTGGTCGCCGCGCTCGGCCAGATGACGGTCGAGGCAATTGTAGGACACGTTCAGGGTGCCGTCGGCGAACCACTTGATGTCGACATGGTGATCGTCGAAGGAGGTCTGCTTCACCGTGGTGAAAGGCTTGATCCAGTCGAGGCGCTTGGCTTGCTCGCGCCAGAAGCCGTCCGGGTTGACGACCGACTGCTGGTACATGGCCTTGTAGGTCGCCTCGTCGGTCAGGGTATTGGCCAGAACCTCGGGACGAACGGGATACAGGGAAGCCGCACTCATCTTTCTTACCTCGGTGGAATAGTTGTTTTTGTGATCTTTTACGGGTTTGCAGCTCAAGCATTCGGGCAAATGCAACATTCAAATCCGGAAGCGACTCAGTAGTTTGTCCTGCTGGCCGACGTGGTCGACCATGACCAGGCACTGGCGAACCTGTTTGTCCGCACTGCCGGACACTTCAAGACTGATGTCGCGGATATTGGTGGTGTTGCGGTTGATTTCTTCGGTCGTGGCGCTTTGTTCTTCAGCGGCCGCGGCAATCTGCAGGTTCATGTCATTGATGCGGTAAATGGCCAGGCGTATGCGTTCGAGGGTGTCATTGGCGGCCTTGGCATCGCCAGCCGTTTTGCTGGCCGTGTCGCGGCTCTGCTGCATGCGCGCCTGGGCATGTTTTACCCCGGTCTGCAGCTGGTCGATCATCTCGCGTATTTCCTGGGTGGATTGCTGGGTGCGCGAGGCCAGGGAGCGCACCTCATCGGCCACGACCGCAAACCCGCGTCCCGATTCGCCGGCACGGGCCGCCTCAATGGCGGCATTGAGGGCGAGCAGATTGGTCTGGTCAGCGATGCTGGTGATGACCGCCACAATCGATTCAATGCTTTGACTGAGGGTGGACAAGTCATTGATCGCATGACCGGTGGCGTCCATCTCCTCGGCCAAGCGCTTGATGGCCCCGGTAGACCGGGAAACCAGAGCGACGCCGTCGGCGGTTTCTTCGTTAGCCGCGATGGCCGCTTCGGCAGCGGTTTGCGCGTTGCGCGCGACATCCTCGGCGGTCGAGGCCATCTCGGTCATGGCGGTGGCCAGTTGATCCAGTTCCTGCAATTGCACCTGTACACGGTTGGCGGCCTGATCCGCTTCGCATGAAGTCGCTGTGGTGCTCTCGCGGACCTGTTGCGAGCTGTTTTTCACGTCGCCAATGAGCGCCTTGAGATTGTGCAGGAACTGGTTGAACTCCCCGGCGACCAGCGCAATTTCATCATTGCCGACCACGGGCAACTGGCGGGTCAGGTCGCCTTCACCGCGATTGATGTCTGCCAGTGAATCCTTCAGTTGTTCCAGCGGCCGCAGCAGTCGCTTGACCAGCAGGCCCAACACCAACAGGCTGAGCAGCACGCCCAGGCCGGTACCGATCACCGCTCGCCAACTCAAGGTATGCGCCGCAGCCATGACGATGTCCTGGTCCAGGACCACGCCGATGTACCAATCCATACCCTTGAGATCGGAGAGCGGGATGAAGGACACCAGGAGGGACTTCCCGCCGCTGCGCACCTCTTGAAGCTTGCCGTCGAGGGGCAGGGCGCCCCCGGCAAAAAGCTGACTGTAGGGCTTGCCGTTCAGTTCGGCGTCCGGGTGGGAAATGATGTTGCCGCTTTTACTGAGCAGGAACGCATAACCGGCCCCGCCGAAATCCAGGGTATTGATGGCATCGGCCACCGTGGTCAGGCGGATGTCACCGCCAAACACCCCGAGCAACTGTCCCGCGTCGCTGATCCGGGCGACGGCCGAGATCAGGATTTCACCCGTGGTGGAGTCCTTGTAGGGTTCGGTCAGGACGGCTTGGCTGCCGGTCTTTCCCGTCGCGTACCAAGGGCGGGTACGACCGTCATAGTCGGGTTTCGGATTCCACGCCGCCGTGTTCTTGATGGGCTTTCCATCAGCCTCAAGGGCGCCGAACACCAGCTTGAATTCGTCTTTCAGAATGGGCGAATCGATGATGCGTTGGGTCGTTTGCACACTGTACTGGCGATCGATCGCCTGGGAGGCCAGGTCCATCAAATGAAGCTTGCCGTTCAGCCAGTTCTCGATCTGACGTGCCACCGCATTGCTCGATTCGGCAATGCTCGCCTCGACCTGGTGACGCAAAATGCTACGGATCTGCTCTACCTGAACCAGTGATAGAAGACTGGTGGTCACCAACAACACACAAGCAGCCACAAGGCTCACCTTGTAACGGATTTTCATCGAGGGCTCCAAAGGGGCGATCAAGGGGAACAGAAAAATCTCAGGTCAGTGAGGACGCCTTCGCGAGCAAGCCCGCTCCCACATTGGACTTGTGTTCATACTCCCCCCTGTGGGAGCGGGCT